>JBEKAS010000205.1:0-7577 GCA_050015795.1 Occallatibacter sp.
TGAAAAAACTGCTGCAAAATTCGCAATCGGAAGCGTTCCAGGAACAGGCGGCGTCATGACTGCGACAAGCCAACACGGATTTCATCCCGATGCGGAGAGCCTGAGCGCATTTTCCGAGCAGGCGCTTGGCGAGCGGGAGCGCGCCGAGGTGCTCGCGCATCTTGCCGTCTGCGGACGTTGCCGCCAAGTCGTGGCGCTGGCGCGCGAAGCCGCCGATGCCGGCGCGGAGAATGCAGCCGCGCCGCCACGCAAAGCCATTGAGCCGAATGCGTGGTGGAAACAGTGGCGGCTGGTCTGGGTTCCAACTGCGATCGTGGCAGCATTTGCCGCGGCATCGATCTCTGTCTATATCGAGCAAGCGGATCGGCACGGAACAAACATCAAGATTGCAGAGCAAAATCCGACCCAGGGTGCAACGTCGCCTGCAGCGCCTTCGCCAACAGAGCAGGCAAAGGTCGAGCCTCCCGCTGCTGCCGCTCCCGCGACCCCGCCGGTGCGCCCCGCGAAGCACGCGCACTCTGCCGCACCAGAACCACCGCCCGCACCAGCGCCGCCTGTGGTTGCTGCGCAAATGCCGTCAGAGTCCGATTTCCCAGAGCCCGGAGCCCCTGCACCTGGAGTTACGCATCGGGTGGAAGTCATGCGCGAGGCGCCGCCGATGTCTCACGCAGAAGAGCAGCAATCACCTCCGCAGTTGACGATGGGAATCCACGGCTCTGCTTACTCGCAGCCGGCCTCGGGCGCGTGGGAGGCAAAGCAGAAGCGAGCCGAAGAGCAGCGCCGGGCCGAGGTGGACACGTCACGCATGCGCAGCTTTAAGGCCAAGGCCGCGCCCTTCGCGGTGCGCGGCGCCAACGCCGCCCCACCGGCCGGCGCCACGCAAACGGTCACGGTCACTGCTGCGCCGCCGCTCGAGACGCAACCAGCCGCGACCGCAGAGCCCGCTCCAATGTTAGGAATCAAATCCTCCTGGGATGTCACCACTCCCTCGAATCCAATTCAGCTTCCCAGCGGACTGGCATCCGTCTCCATCGCGTCCCGCGGGCATTTCCTGCTGGCCATCGACAAAGCGGGCGCATTGTTTTTGAGCGAGGACCGGGGCGTCACGTGGGAGCGCATCACCACGCAGTGGACGGGACGCGCCGTCGAGGTGCGCCGGCAAGCTCGGGACCATGGCGCCCCGCAGGCTGCTCCGACTGCTCAAAACGGGACGACGGGCAACTCCTCTGCCGATGCGGGCGCTGCATCGCCGCCCCTCGTATCATTTGAACTTTCAAATGACAACAATCAGACGTGGGTGAGTACCGATGGCCGAACCTGGACGCCAAAATAAGTTACTTTGCGCCGCCTCCCGCCCGGTGCGCGATTCCATCCTCTAGAAACTCCTTCCTGCTGCCGAAGAACCAGTTGTCGGGATGCGCGCGAACGGTGCACCAGGCGATCGTACGCTCAGGAAACTGGAGCAGCCTTCGCGATTGCGCCCAAAGCAATCTTCGTGCACAGCAATATTCGCGCAAATCGGCGCGTGAACCGGGAGGAGGTGCTGCGGTGGGAATGGATGAGGGGCACGCGCAAGCGGCCGCAATGCCCTGGGCGCATCTGCGGCTTCCGCCTTTCCCGCAGGTGGCAGTCAAGGTTCTGCAACTGGCCAGGGACGAGAATGTGCAGCTGCATCAGTTGTGCGATCTCATTTCGTCCGATCCGGCATTCGCCAGCGAAGTGCTCAGCGTCGCCAATTCCCTGCTCTACGCGCCGCGTTATCCCTCCACCAGCATCCTGCAGGCCGTGGCCGTGCTGGGCGCCAACACACTGCAAGGCATGTGCGTCACGGTCGGCGTGCGCGCCTATCTCGGCAAGACCATGAACTACCCCGCGATGCGCAACCTCTGGCGGCACAATCTGGGGTGCGCCATCGTCGCACAGCGGCTGGCGGAGGCAGGTTTTGTCGACAAAGACACGGCCTTTACCGCCGGCATTCTCCACGACGTGGGCCGCATGGGCCTGGCCTTGATCCAGCCCGCGGCCTATGCCGCGCTGCTCGAAAAGCATCAGGGAGCCCCGGGGACCATGTTTGACGCCGAGCGCGAGCTCTTCGGCTGGGATCACTGCGAGACAGGACGGCAATTGGTCGGCGACTGGAAGCTCCCGGAGGAATTCGAATCCGTGGTCGCCCAGCACCATGAGGCGCGGCGCACAGACGGCGCGTGGGATGTAACGGAACTGGTGAAGGTGAGCTGCGCCATGGCCTCCACCATCGGCTTCGCCGCCTTTCCGGGCTGCGAAACCACGCCGTTCAGAGACCTGCTGGAGGCGCTGCCCGCGCGCGAACGCAGGCTTTTCCGCGGCGATGCGGAGACTCTGAAAAAGGACGCGGCCGAGAGCATTCACGCCATCGAGTCAGTGTAAGCCGGTGAGTCGGTCGCTGAGATCGCGGGGTGCCCCACCTTCGGCGCGTCCTTGTTTTTGCGCCTAGGGTGGGATTGCGGTGCCCTGCCTGCCCTACGTGCGCATCAGCTTGCGCTGCAACTGCTCCAGCGTCTGCCCCTTGGTCTCAGGGAAGAACAACGTGACCACGATCAACTGCACCACCGTAGCCGCGGCAAAGAACACGAACGGCGCGCCTGCGTTGAAATGGTGCGCCAGAATGGGAAAAGCAAAGAGAATCGTCGTATTGATAGTGGCAAGGCTAGCGTTGCCCACGCCCTGTCCCTTTGAGCGTACTGCATTGGGAAAGACCTCGCCGATGTAGACAAACACCACCAGCCCTTGCGACAACGCAAAGAAAGCGATGAAGCCAACCAGCAGCGCGAGTAGCGCCGACTGATGGCTGTTGGAATAGAAAACCCGGGCCACGCCGGACAGGCAGAGCGCGGTTCCGATCGCGCCGACGATCAACAGGCTCTTGCGACGCTAGCTGAGACTGCTGCTATAAGCCAACGTGCAAAATCCCAGAATGAGCAGTGCAATCGCAGCGATCATTCTCTTCACCGATTTTGAGCCTGCGCCTTTCCACTCTCCGGTTAGGAACCCCCATCCGCTAGACGCCAGGATGATAACCGACATGAACAGCGGCCAGCCCAGAACCGGCCCCATATTCCCTATCTGAGACATAGCTACCCCATAGATCGCCGCGCTGCCCATCCATAAGGCTGCCATAGCAAAACCGTATACCCAATTGATTGCCGATCCCGAAGCCCCAAAAAGTTGAAAGCTGCGGTTCTCGCGCCAAAGATAAGCACAATAAATCAGATACGGTACAAGCGAGGCTGTGAGGAGCGGCGCCCAAATCACGTTGTATTCGTTAATCGGGCTGGCGCCATTGGCCACTGCCCGCTGCACCGTGGGCGTGCAGAAGGCCGCGCCAAAGTTGTTGAGCGGAGAACCCAGTCCCGCCAGGATGCACAAGGTCAACCCTGCGGCAAAGCTCATCCTTTTTCCGTGTGGATCCGTTGCAACGGCAACGTTTTTTCGAAGCTGCCGCTCCTTTTCCAGTCCGGCAGTAGCCGAGAATACAATGCCCGCCAGCATCAAAAAGACGCCGAAGAAGAAGAACAGGCCCTCCCGCGTGAACACCTTCTCGGCGTGCTGAGAGAAGAACGGAACAATCGACCCGAAAGCCGTGGAAATGCCGATCGCTATCGCAAAATTCAAAGCAATGCCCATGGCTGCGATGCCCAATCCAAAGAAAATCTGGGCCAGGCCGAAACCGATTCCAAACAGAATGAGCAGTAACCATTGGTCCGCCGGGGTGTGCTGATAGAAGGAGATCGCGTGGGGAACGGTAGCAAAAACCAGCGCCCAGGGCAAAATCAGCATTCCCCACACGCTCCAAACCGACCAGATGTTTTCCCACTTCCATTGCTTCGCGTATTTTGTCGGCGCAGCGAAGCTGCCGTTAATAGCCCCGGCAATAATAATTAGGGTCACTGCAAAAACTGCGTTCTGCATTCTCTGTCTCCTGGCGTCGGGGACTTGCCTTGCATGCTCGGCTATCAAGGAAAGTCAAGAACTGCTTTGTAGGGCGCTTCGATGGCG
This sequence comes from Occallatibacter sp., assembly GCA_050015795.1. Taxonomy (GTDB): domain Bacteria; phylum Acidobacteriota; class Terriglobia; order Terriglobales; family Acidobacteriaceae; genus Telmatobacter. The sequence continues at coordinate 4,036 of JBEKAS010000205.1, forward strand.
ACGTACCTTCGCTCGGTTCGAATTTGTTCACACATCGTTACCAGCGGCCCCCTTTGAAACACAGACGGTAACACCACACGTTTACTCGAATCCATACAGCAGGCCGCCCATGGCTCCGGTGAGCGAGGCTTGCATCAATTCTGCATTGGGTCGCATTGTGAGTTGTCCTTAAAGTTCCAAACCATAGTACAGACCGGCCCTGTGGGTGGCAAAGCACCTTCCGCAGCGGTGTGCGCTTCCGGCCGGGCAAAGTAGGGGACCGGTTGCTCGCAGAGGGGACGGCCAGGGCCTGTTTTGCGTTTCCTCAGGTGGCGGCGCCGGGCAGCACCGCCAGAACCCGGCAGCGATGCTTGTCGGCAGCGCTCCAGGCCAGCGGCATCTCGCTCTCCATGCACGCGCAATCGCCGGTCTCGAGCACCTCGTGCATGGCGCCCGCCTCCAGGCGCAGGCGGCCTTCGAGCACATAAATCACCGCGCCAGTTTCCTCGAAAGCGTTCATGGCCACGGTCGAGCCGCCGGGCGGGAACTCAACAACTTGCGCGACCAGCCGGAATCCCTCGCCATCGGCGTTCAACGGCGTTACCTTCACCTGATCCATGCCGCGCCCGTTGCGCTGCAGGTGCGCTTTGCGCGTGATGGAGAGCTTGTGGCGCGAGGGCTCGTTGAAGAAGTAGTCCATGCCCACGCCGTAGACGCGGGCAATGGTGGCCAGCGTGGGCAACGTGGGAGTCATCCGGTCGGTTTCGAGCTTGGACAGCAACGCCGCGGAAAGCCCGGTTTCGGCCGCCAGCCGGGAGAGGGTGAGCCGTTTGCTGTTGCGCAGTGAGCGCAGCTTAAGGCCTATGCAATACGGCTCCAGAGACCATTGGGCGTATGAAACAGCCTTGGACATCGCCAGCTCCGGTAAGGTGTTGCGGAATCTTTGAACCAGTCTACGGCAATTCCCGCGCCCGCGGCCTGCGCATCGCCTGTCATTTTGGCGTCACCGGTTGCAGCCACGCGCCGTTGCCCGCCGCGTCCCACACGTCGAAGCGCACCCACTTCTTGCCTCGCGCGTCGAACGGGATGCGAAAGGTTTTTGCGCCGAAAGGCTCCGTATCGGTGAGCCGGATGATTTTGCGATCGACCTTCGCGCCGTCGCTCCAAACCAGCTCCGCAAATTCCAGCGGGAAGGTGTATTCGATGCTGGCCGTGTAAACGCTCTTCGCGCCCGCGCATTCAATGCCCCATTTGTGGAAGAGAATCTCCCCCGTGGTTCCGAAGAAATTGCCGCTGCGAATGCCTTCGACGACCGGCGCCCAGCTCTCATTGTAGCCCGGGACCTTGTCGAGCTTCAGGTAATTGATGGCTAGCATCGGGTAGGTCTCGTCGTTCGGCGCCTTCATATAGGTGTCGCCCTCGGCCAGCATGAACTTGGGCTTGGGCGCCCAGTTGCTCATGTCGTCGTTCACGCCGAAACACCGCACCTCGCACAGCCGCTCCTGCGATTGATCGACCGGCAGCGACTCCCACGATCCGCCGATGAAGCGATCGCTCAAAAAGAAGTCCTGATCCTTGTAGACATCGGGATACATGGCCGAGCTTTTGGTGCGTGGATGCGCCACCCAGAGGATGCCCTGCTCGCGATTGATGAAATTCTCCACGTCCTCGACCGAGCCCAGATGGTAGACCTGCCCGTAAGTGGGGTCGTTCTCCTCGAAGGTCTGATCCGCGGGCCGCGGCGTGGCGTGCGAGAAGTACACCGGCTTGGGCAGCATCAGGTACCAGTGGCCGCCGAGGTACGTGTTCACCTCTTCGGCGGGAATCACCAGGAAATCCTTGTCGCTCATCTTGCGCGCGCCTTCAAAATAGAGCTTCTGCTCGGGAAAGCGCTTGGGGCCGGGATCGGCGAGGTCGGAGTCGTCGTGAAAATCGGCGAGATAGACGATGTTGATGCCCAGGCCGCGGAAGACCGGAACCCATGTGGGCATGAAGTCCGAGGTCCCTCGGTCGCGGATCATCTCATTGAAGTCGAGATGGAAATGGCCGGTAACGGTTTTGAAGCCCGGCACGGGTTTGTAGGCGTCGTCGTGCGTGTAAGCCATCACGTGCTGTTGCGTCGGTCGTGCGCCCTCCGCGCTCAGGTAGTAGTAGACCGGCATGTGTTGCAACGTGCCCGGGGGCGCGTTGTAGAGCGCGTAATTGTAGATCTGCGAGCGCGCCACGCGTACGCGGCGGTTCCACACTTCGTCGCTCACCCCCCACGGCGCGTAGCCCGTGCCGTGCTCCGGCTGCATCACACCCAGTGAAAACGAGTGGTCGCTGTCCTTGCGGTAGTACACGTAGCCCAGGTTCACCTCGTTTTCGCGCGCAAAGAAGAATTTGTGCGGCTCAGGAAAGATGGCGAGCGAGCCCGCGCCTGCATCAAGAATTTCCAGCCGGTTGCGCGCCTCGAGATCGACCGGCTGCTCGTTTACGTCACCGCCGAACGCATACTGCTGCCACAGCTGCGCATCGTCGCGCCATTCGAGCTTGGTGTTTTCGCCGATCGCGAAGCCCTTCAGGCCGGCTTTGTAAATGTAGGCCACATCTTTGGCGTCGGTCTTGGCTACCGCCTCCTGGCGCAGCAGGTTCGAGCCCTTGTATGCGGTGAACTCCAGATCGCCCGAAAAAATGCCCAGCGCCAGGCCGTTGAACACCATGCTCACGCGGTCGCCGTCCCTTTCCACGCGGCAAGCACTCGCGTTGTAACTCACCGTGGCGCGCTTCACCTCATCGGGCGTGCGGCCCGGACCCACAAGATGCGAATCGTGGCCAGGAATCTCCAGGGGCGCATCCCAGAAAACGTTCCATTTGTACTCTTCCTCGGCCGCGGGCGTGTCGTTATGCAGGTGCTTCAAAATATCGAGCTCGGTCGTCGAAATGCGGCGCCGGCCGGTAGTCACCTGAAAATCCGGCTCCAGATTCTTGCCCAGCACAATCCACGCGCCGCCGGCTTTTTTGGCGGCCAGCTCCTCAACTACCGGTTGCCCGTCGCGCAGCGCAAATCGCGCTCGGTTCTGCTGGCCGTGTTCGCCCGGCCAAACGATCTCAACGCCGCTGCGGCTCGTGGTCACGCTCACGCCGGCGATCGGCCGCCAGTCCTGCACGTTGCAACTTTGCGCCTGCGTCACGGCCGCGCCCGCGCACAACACCGCCATCCACGCCATCCGACCAAATCTCATCGGCATCTCCTCTGTTCGCTTGCGACGGGTTTTACGATCCTGGTTCTTCGTTCGCGCAACTTCACGCGCCGCGCATCAAATCTTCACAAAGATTTTTCTGCGGTAGAGCAGCCACACCGGCAGGAAGCAAGTCGCCGTATAGGCCGCCACGTAGGCAAACGACCTCCATCCTGGATCAGGAATGTGCATGAAAACGTGCTGGAACACATAGCGAAGCGGGTTCGACGGTTTCCCTCCATCGTCAAAGTGAATCTGCACGAGGAGCACGTAAATCTCCTCGCTGATCACGTAGGCCACAATGGCGTTCGAGCCGAAGACCAGCCACGGCCACGCCAGCGC
>JBEKAS010000206.1:0-7575 GCA_050015795.1 Occallatibacter sp.
CCTGCCCGTGCTGGCATGGAAGCTGAAAGCGCCGGCGAATTGGACGCTTTACGACCTCAGACCGCCTGCGCGACCGGGGTTGGCAGGTGCCGGCCTATCGCATGCCCGCAAATCGCGATGAAACTGTGGTTCAGCGCATCGTAGTGCGCAACGGGTTCACCCATGACCTTGCCGGGATGTTGCTGCGCGACATGAAGCGGCACCTTGACTGGTTTGCCTCGCAGCCGGGGTTCACCCCATCGCCCGCAGGCGTTGGCTTCCATCATTGATGGTGCTGGCGTTTCTGATCCCTGCTCACTGTCCACCGACGACTGTCTTCACTCCCGCCACAGCTTCACGCCGCCCAGGACAGCCGCTGGGACGCGGAGCTTTTTAGGCGGCGCGCAACCGCTTGACTTTGATCCTGGAGGCATCTTTGCGGGCTTGGGCAAGGTCGTAGACAAGCTGCATGCGCAGCCATGTTTCCGGCGTGCTGCCGAAGGCCTTCGAGAGACGAATCGCCATCTCCGGGCTGATGCCCGACTTGCCGTTGATGACGTTGTTGAGCGCCTGGCGAGTGACGCCGAGAATCTCTGCCCCTTCCGTGACAGAAAGTCCGAGAGGTTCAAGACAAGCATTGCGAATACTGCGTCCTGGGTGCGCGGGATTCTTCATCGGCATGGTATTTAGCTCCTATGGCCTAGTGGTAATCGATCAGATCAACGTCGAAAGCGTCCTCGTCCTCGATGCGGAAGATGACGCGCCAGTTGGCGTTCACAGTGACGGACCAGAAGCCTTTCAGTTCGCCTTTCAGCCGGTGCAGCCGGTAGCCGGGAAGATTCATCGCTTGTGCTGTCTCTACGTTGTCGAGCCGGGAGAGGATATCTTCGACTCTATCCAGCACATCTGGTCGTATTCCATGCGCATCGCCGAACTCATAAAGCCGCTTGAGGCCGCGGTGCTTGAAACTTCCTATCATTAGAATATACCGTAAAGTGACAATTGTCACTTGTCAAATCGAAATCTTCTAAGGTTCCCGCCACAGCATCACGCCGCCCAGAATGCCCTCCTCATTGGAGACGATGGAGACATTCCTGGGCAGCTTGAAGGCGATCTTCTTCGTATTCCCGCCGCCCAAATAGAGATGGTCCCAATTGAAGGTGGCGGCCGTTTGTTCGATGGCCTCCTGCAGCCGCTTGTTCCACTGCTTTTTGCCGTACTTGTCGAGGCCGCGGCGGCCCAGGTAGTCCTCGTAGGTCTTCTCGCGCCAGGGGTGGTGGCCCAGCTCCAGTCCCGGGCAGAGTTTGCCATCGGTAAAAAGCGCCGATCCCATGCCGGTGCCGAGCGTAAGCACCAGTTCCACGCCGTGGCCTTCGATGGAACCGTAACCCTGCACCGCAGCGTCATTCGCTACCTTGACGGGCTTCTTCCAGCGCCTTTCGAGTTCGCGCTCAAGAGGGAAATTGGCCCACTTGGGGTGCAGGTTCACCGCAGAATACGTGATGCCGTGCTTGACCACGCCGGGAAAGCCGACCGAGACGCGATCGAAGCCGGCCAGCCGCGCACGCAACTCTTCCAGTGCGCGCAGCACGGCGTTGGGCGTGGGCACGGCCGGAGTCACAATGCGTTCCCGTGTGCTGATCGGCTTGCCCCGCGCATCGAGCAGCATGGCCTTGATGCCCGATCCGCCAATGTCGATGGAGAGCGTGACCGGCGCAGGTTGGACGCGTAAGGCACGGGTTGCGGCCTTCGGGGTAGGGACGGCGGCGGTTGTGGCTTTTGGGCTCATCCGAGTGCATTGTACTGCGCAAAGTTGAAGATTGTGCGATTCCGTTTTCTGCGGCTGTGATCGCGGCGGAACGATCGCCCGGCAGCCGCGTGCGCTGACTAGCATGGCCTTGATGCCCACCCGCCAATGTCGATGGAGAGGGCGACGGGGTGGTCGTGTCGGGTTCTGGTGTCATTAGGAATGAATTGCAATAAAGGGACGGAACGAGGGAACAGGAAATGAAGAGACAGAGACTCGAGTTGAATGCGCAAGCCCAGCTTCTAAAGGGTGCGGCTTCAAGAAATCCGCGCGCCTTCAGGCGCTCCGTAATACCCGCAAACGGCATCCACTTTCCTAATTCCTGCGCAAGAACTTGCAGTGTCTTGTCATTGGAGAGCAGGCTTCAACGAGTAAGCTGCTTTTTTCCAATGAGTTGATAATCGCCGAGTTTGGCCAGTAAAATGCAGCCCACTCAGGAGCAAGTGGTTCCCTAGGCAAGTGCTTTTCCGAAGCAAGGTAACAATTCCTAAGCAAGAATGCACACGCGCAAACTGTGCATAGTTGCCGGGTACCAGGCCTTGGGCCTGCTCTCGGAAAACGTTCACGCCCAGGACAGCGATGCGGAAAGCTGTTTGAGGCTTGAGCCCTGAAAGGTACAGATCGATCTTTTGAAAGGACGGTCGTATGAAAAGAATTTTCCTGGCAATTCTGGTCTTGCTGGTGAGCGCTGCGGTGATGCGCGCTGACAGCGGAGTCACAACAGAGCCAATAGGGACCGACTCGGTTGTTTGGAGTCAACTTGGTTCGCCGTACACGGCAATTCCCAACCCTTTTGACTTCACAACCACCGATGGTGTTGCTGGAACAGGTAATTACGCCAGCGGTACCGGTGACGTGATGCAACAAACCAATACCTGGTCCGGCAACTTCGCGCCAAACGACTATCTGAACTGGACTGACCTTTCGGCGGGGGCGATCACCCTCAACTTCGATCAGGGATACACGCAAATTGGGGCCCAGATTGAGACAGACGACTTCGGCGCATTCACGGCGCAGATCTGCGACAACAACGACAGCCAGTGCTTCACGGAGAATGGGGTTTCTGCCGATACCAACGATGGGAGCGCGATCTACATCGGAATCGAGAGCGGGACGCCGATCACATCGGCGACTTTCAGCATCACGGCCGATGACAATTTAAATGACTTTGCCATTGACACAGTGGAATTGAACGGCGGCTCTCCTACCGTCACTCCGGAGCCCTCCAGCCTTCTGCTTTTGGGAACCGGTATCGCCGGACTTGCCGGCCTGATCCGCCGCAAGTTCGCCAAGGCACTCTAGCCCGCGCAGGACCGCTTCGCTGGCTCAATTCTCGATTCGAAGAGAGCCGGGGAAAGTTCCCCGGCTTTTTTCTGCCCGTTGCAACCGCCTGCACTCCTCTCCTCTCCGTTTCCTGGGGTTGCTTGCCAGCCCGGGGCGGCATGAGGAAAACCATGAGCAAATCTTGTTGTGAGGCCAGCATTCTCCAAGGGCTGAGGGCCACATTCGTTTTGCTCGACTTACAGCACCCTTCGACTGCCGCTCAGGGCAGCCTTTGCGGTCGCGCCCTTTCAAATCTCGACTGACGCGAGTTTCCTTTGGAGCCATGCCCGGCATGGTCGGATCGCGCCATACAGCTTTCCCAACCAGCGCTATCCCCTACACTGAATCTTGTCTCCCATGCCTTCGTACTGCGAAGTCGCGTTGCCCGTGCCGCTCGACCACACCTTCACCTACGGTGTGTGCCAGGGCCAGTCGCCGCAACGCGGAGCGCGTGTCATCGTGCCCTTCCGCAATGAGAAGCTCATCGGCGTGGTGACGGCGCTCGCGGCCAAGGCGCCGCCGGATTTCGAGGTGCGGTATCTCGAAGCCGTACTCGACGAGGAGCCCCTGCTCAGCGAGCATCTGCTGGAGCTGGCCGAGTGGACGGCGCAATACTACCTGGCGCCGCTCGGCGAGGTGCTGCGCGCCATGCTGCCGCTCGCAGCCGAGGTGCGTCGCACCGTCTACTACCGCATCACCGACCTGGGCCGCGATATCCTTGCCGCAAGCATTGACGGCGAGCCAGCGAAGGGAAATCGAGGGAAGGGAATCGGCAAACCGCGCGCGCGCCGTCCGCAGAAGCTCTCTGCTGAAGGGCACGACGTGGAGCGCCGTGTTCTGGAGCGGCTGGCCTCGGGTGAGCCCGTCAAGGTCTCCACATTGCGAACTGCCTCTGCGGCATCGCTGCCGCTACTGGCCGCCATGACCCGCAAGAAGTGGATCGTTCGCGAAACCGCGGCCGCGGAGCGCGATGCGCGCCGCATGGAGCGCTTTGCCGTGCTCGTTCCCGACACGCGTTTGCCCTCGCTGACCGAAAAGCAGCAGGCGATTCTGGCTGAGCTCGCGGCTTGTGGTGGCGAACTGCCTCTTGCCGAGCTGCGCCGCCGCGATCTGCCCTCGTCGACTCTCCAAACTCTAGTCCGGCGCGGGCTGGTGCGCATCGAGGAGCGCCCGGAGCTGTTCCGGCTGGGCGGGCTGCCGCCCACGGCCGCGCCCTTCAGCCTCAACGCCGCGCAAATCGACGCCCTGGCCACACTCACTTCTGCGCTCGGGGCGTTTCATCCCTTCCTGCTCCACGGCATCACGGGTTCCGGCAAAACCGCCGTCTATCTTGCCGCCATGCAGAAGGCTCTCGACCGTGGCCTGTCCTCGATCCTGCTCGTGCCGGAGATCGGCCTCACGCCGCAAACCGCCGGCCTGCTCGACGCCGCCTTCGGGCAGAAGGTTGCGCTGCTGCACTCCGCCCTCACGCCCGAGGAGCGCAGCGAGCAGTGGCGTCGCATCCGCCGCGGCGAGGCGCCCATCGTGGTCGGCACGCGCTCGGCCATCTTTGCTCCCGCGCCCAGCCTGGGACTGATTCTCGTCGACGAGGAGCACGACCAGAGTTACAAGCAAGAAGAAACGCCGCGCTACAACGCGCGCGACGTGGCCGTGATGCGCGCCAAGCTGGCAGGCGCCACGGTGGTGATGGGCTCGGCCACGCCATCGCTTGAAAGCTGGCACAATGCGGAGCGCGGCAAGTACACGCGCATCGAGTTGCGCGACCGCGTGATGAATCGGCCGCTGCCCGAGGTCGAGCTCATCGACATGCGCCGCGAGTTCCAGCAGACCGGTCGCGACCAACTCTTTTCGCGGTCGCTCATCGAGCAGACCAAAGCCGCGCTCGAGCGCGGTGAACAGGCCTTGATTCTTCTCAATCGCCGCGGCTATTCCTTTGCCGTCATGTGCCGCGCCTGCGGCGAAAAACTCGATTGCCAGAACTGCGCCATCGCCCTCACGCATCACAAGGCGGCGTCGGAGAATCTGGAAGAAGTCCGTGCCGGGCAGCGGCTCGAGTGTCACTATTGCGGCTACAGACGCACCGTTCCCGCCCGCTGCCCCAAGTGCGACAGTGAGCACCTTTTTTATCTCGGCGCAGGTTCGCAGCAGGGCGAAGAGCGTCTGCAGGAGATCTTTCCCGGCGCGCGCATCGGGCGCATGGATCGCGACACGGTGCGTGGGCGATCAGATCTGGAGCGGCTCCTGGCGCGCCTGCACTCCGGCGAAATCAACCTGCTCGTGGGCACGCAGATGATCGCCAAGGGCCACGACATTCACAGCGTCACGCTGGTTGGAGTGGTGGGCTGCGATCACACGCTTTCGCTGCCCGATTTTCGCGCCGCCGAGCGCGTCTTCCAGTTGATGACGCAGGTTTCAGGGCGCGCTGGCCGTGGCGATTTGCCCGGCCGCGTGGTGGTGCAGACCTACTATCCCGATCACTACGCGATTCTGGCCGCCACCGCCCACGACTACAAGGCCTTTGCCGAGCGCGAGCTCAAGTACCGCCGTTGGATGCATTACCCACCCTTCGGCGTGCTCGCCAATGTGCTCGTGCAGTCGCAAAAAATGGAAGAAGCCGCAGGGTGGGCCGCTCTTCTCGGCAAGTATCTCGTCCAAAACCAGAACCCCGGAGGGGTGCGCGTGCTGGGGCCGTGCACCGCGCCCATCGCGCGCATCAAGAAAGTCTACCGCTTTCACATGATTCTCAAAAGCGCCTCGCGCAAGGCGCTCAACGTGGCGCTGCGCGGGATGATCGCGCATTCCGACAAGGCCGGGATTCCGCGCCGCAACCTGGTCGTGGACGTGGACGCGCTACGGCTGATGTAGTGGGTCATCACTTCCGTACATTTTCTGCATCCCGTCGCATCTTCGCCCGCGTATAGTGAAGCATGAGATGTCCGTCGACATTATCACTCATTCTGATTGCCTCCCTGGGAGCTTGTTGCACCGGTACCAGCCAGCAGCCCGCCCCTGCGCAGCCCGCTTATGACGTAGCGACCGTCAAGGTGAACAACGGCTTCTCGCGGGACACGAGCGTGGATATGGACGAGACCACCTTCCGCGCGATCAATGTACCGCTCCAACATCTGCTCGTGAACGCTTACGGTATTCGCCCTGGCTTGATGTTTGGGCTGCCGCCATGGGCTTCCTCGTTACGGTTTGACATTTACGCCAAGGTCACCGATCCCGATCTCAAAACCTTGCGGAGTCTCTCCCAAGCGCAACGCCGGGAAATGATCGCCGCTATACTTGTGGACCGCTTTCATCTTAAAGTGCACACAGAGACCAAAATTCTGCCGGTCTACGAGTTGGTGGTTGCAAAGGGTGGTCCGAAGCTCACGCCAAGCTTGCGCCCCGATCCATTGGGCATCGGCAAAATGGATGTTCACAACAGCGACATCATCGCCGCGCAACTGACGCTCTCTCAGCTCGCGGGGAACCTGTCCGCTCCGCTCGACCGCACGGTGATCGATAAAACGGGGCTCACCGGCCAATACGATCTTCGCCTGCATTGGACGCCGAACACAGCCGCCGGCGGCGACGAACCGGCCGACGCTCCGCCGGATCTCTTTACCGCCATCCAGGAGCAACTCGGGTTGAAGTTGCAACCTGCGAAAGGGCCGGTAGAGACGCTCGTGATCGACCACCTAGACAAGCCAACTGCAAATTAGGCCGGGACCAACTGCGGGTCACGCAAAATTGCGGTGTGGCCCCGCAAGCGAAACTCTGGCTTCGCTCCAGCTCCGCGAGCCCCCCTGTTTTCGACTAGCTGTTCGAAGCGCCCGGCTGCAGCGCGTGCAGTTCTTTGCCGGGCTTGAAGCGCACCGCTTTGCCGGGGGCAATGTTGACCTCAGTCCCGGTACGGGGGTTACGGCCGATGCCGGTTTTGCGCGCGCGAACGCTGAACACGCCGAATCCGCGCAGTTCGATGCGCTCACCTGCCGCCAAAGCCTGCTTCAGGCCCTCGAAGACCGTGTCCACTGCCGCTTCTGCCTTGGTCCGCGGCAGACCCGTGCGCTCGACCACGTTGTGAACGATGTCCTGTTTGATCAATGGAGTCTCCTCGCTTGCCGTGAACTGGTTTTGACCGATCGTACGACCTACTCCGCTCATATTACAGATTTTGCGGAGATTAGGGAACAACGGATTGAGGATTTTTGGTTTTTTCCTCGTCCGGGCAGCTCCCGGATGCAAGGGAGCCGAGATCCGCGGGACCAGTCCCGTCCGAACTAGCCGTTCCGCTATTTGTCATTTGATACAGCCGTTGCGTAAGATGAATTTTCAAGTCTAAGCTGGCGCCGCTACGGAGCCGGAGGCAAATTCCACCTCCGCAACAGGAGACGCATGTCGATCAAAAGCGACCGTTGGATCAGAGAACAGGCCATTCAGCATCGCATGATTGAGCCGTTCAGCGAAAAACAGGTTGC
>JBEKAS010000207.1:0-7557 GCA_050015795.1 Occallatibacter sp.
CGTGCGGGCGTCCTCGCCCGCACAAATCCTTGAGAGGCTATCGAACCGCGTGTCAAGACAGCAGGCCTGGAGGTAGTTTGCCGCACGCTGACGAGATCGGCCGGACCGGGAGCGCGCAAGCACTCGAGCGTTCCAGCAGGACGCGTGCCTGGCTCATTCTCTGCCTGCTTTTCTTTCTCACTGTCATCATGTTCATCGCCCGCCAGGCGCTTTCGGTCATGGCGCCTGTGCTGCGCACGGTTTTTCATCTCACCAACGCCGCCTACGGAAGAATCGTCTCCGCGCTGGGATTCGGCATGATGACCGGCGAGTTCCCGATGGGCTATCTCATGGATCGCCTGGGCTCTCGCCTCGGCCTCACCGCCGCCATCTGCTGGTGGTCGACCGCCACCGGCTCCTTTGCACTCGCAGGCTCTGGACTTACGCTGGGCCTCGCGCAATTCTGGAAAGGCACCGGCGAATGCGCTGCCTACTCCGGCGGAGTCAAGACAGTCACGCGCCTCTTTGAGAAAAAAGACCGCACTCTCGCCATCGGCATATTCAATGGCGGCAGCGTCATCGGCGCAACCCTCGCCGTGCCGGTCATCGTTTATCTCCTCGAGCACTATGGCTTCCGCATCGCGTTCCTGGTGCCCTCTCTCGCGGGGTTCCTTTGGATTCCGACCTGGTGGTTCATGTACGGCAAGGAACCGAAAACCGCGACTCAATCTGCGCACCCTCCGGTTTCCGCGCGTGAACTCCTCGGCAACTCCTCCGCGTGGGCCGTCATGCTCTGCCGGTTCTTCATCGGGCCTGTCATGCAGTTTTACTGGTACTGGACGCCAAGTTATCTCTACAGCGCGCGCCACATGACCATGGTGCAGATTGGATTCATCGCCTGGATTCCGTTTCTGATGGGCGACGTGGGCGGCATCGCCGGAGGCTGGGCGGCGGGTGTGATGATCCGTCGCGGATTTTCGGTGCGCAATACGCGCCGCCTGTTGATGTACGGCAGCGCGATTGTATGCCTGCTCAGCTTCGCCGTGCCTTATCTTCGCGGCATCGGTCCGGTAATGATCCTGCTCTCTGTCGCCATCGCCGCCGACAACTTTCTCTCCGCGCATATGTTCGCGGCCGTCACCGATCTCTTTCCCGAACACCAGGTGGGCCGCGCTGCTGGCCTCATGGGCATTGCCGGAGGTCTGGGCGGAATGTTGTTTCCGCTGCTCACCGGCGTTCTCGTCGACCGCATCTCCTACACGCCGGTCTTTCTGCTGGTCGGGCTCATGCCTCTAGCCGGCACTGTCGCACTCTTCGCCGTTGGCCGCAAATACCGTCATCTCGATCAGCCCGCAGCTGCGGCAGCATAGTCCTCGCTCGAAAGGATTCGATGCCCACTCTCACGCGACGCGATGCATTGGCGCTCCTCTTCGCCGCGCCTGCTGTCCTCCATTCCCTTCCCGGCCAATCAACGGAATGGATCTCGCTCTTCGACGGCACATCTCTGCGCGGATGGAAGGCCCGGGAGCACGCAACCGCATTCAACGTTGCCGACGGTCAAATCTCCGTCTGCGGCCAGAAAGCGCGCCTCTTCTATGCCGGCCCTTCAGGACAAGCAGACTTCAAAAACTTCGAATGCCGCGCGGAAGTCATGATGCAGCCCGGCGCCGAGTCCGCCATCTGCTTTCATACTCTGCTTCCCGGTTTCGATCAGCCCATAACCGCGCCCGCTCCGGGTTTTCAGGTGCTGTTGGCCAACGACGCGCGCGGTCCGGATGGCTTCATCCAGCGCAGAAAGACCGGCTCGCTCTATGGCGTGCGCCACGTCTGGAAGCAATTCATTCGCGACAACGAGTGGTTCACGCTGAACCTTCTCGTCCGCCAAAAGCAGGTGCAAGTCCGCGTCAACGGAATGCTCGTGGTGGATTACGTCGAGCCTGCAGACGCCTTCTCGGCCAACGCCGACTTCGACTGTCGTATCGGCCACGGCACATTCGCGTTGCAGGCGCTCAGTCCGCAAAGCGCAACATTCTTCCGCAAACTCATCGTCCGCCCGCTGCCCGATGCCACCCCGCAACTTTCCAACGAGCGCCCGCAGGTCGACGACGTTTATCGCGACATTATCCGCCTCGGCGCGGAAAACATTCCGGTGGTCGATTACCACACCCACCTCAAGGGCGGGCTCACTCTCGATCAGGCCCTCGCCAACTCACGGCGCGTCGGCATCGGCTACGGCATTGCCATTAATTGCGGCCTCAGCTTCCCGGTGCACGACGACGCGAGCATTCGCGACTATCTCGAGAGCATGAAGGGCCAGCCTTGCTACGTGGCCATGCAGGCAGAAGGCCGCGAATGGCGAACTCTCGTCTCGCCGGAATCCGTTGCGCGCTTCGATTACGTCTTCACCGACGCGATGACGTTTACTGACGACAACGGCAAGCGCATGCGGATCTGGATTCCCGAGGAGATCGGCGTCATTGCTGACAAGCAGGCGTTCATGGAAATGTTAGTCAAGCGCATTGAGGGGGTGATGCGCGAGCCCATCGACATCTACGCCAACGCCACCTTTATTCCCGACCAGATTGCCGCGGATTACGACGCTCTGTGGACCCCCGAGCGAATGCAACGCGTGATTGACGCCGCTCTGCGCAACGATGTGGCCATCGAGATCAACAATCGCCGAAAAATCCCCAGCCCCGCGTTTTTAAAAATGGCCAAGGCTGCCGGATGCAAATTCTCCTTCGGCACCAACAACGCCGAGGCCGAGCTGGGCCGCCTCGAATATCCGATTCAGATGGCCAAAGAGTGCGGCCTCGTCTGGCAGGACATCTTCGTGCCCAAGCCCGACGGCCAAAAGCCGATCCAGATCAGGAAATAACTTGCGGCATCGGCCTCGTCGCAGGAGTCGCCCGCTTCACCGCATTCAGCGCCGGCTTTCCATCGAGCACCCTCGCCACATCCTCGCAGATTGCCGCTGTCACCCGATCCTGCGCTTCGTGCGTAAACGCTGCGATGTGGGGCAAAAGGATCACGTTCGGCATGGTCTCGAGCTCGCCAACCTGCGGAGGTTCCTTGCTCCGCACATCGAGCGCCGCGCCGCCCACTATCCCGGCCTTCAGCGCCTCCACCAGATCCTGCTCCACAACCACCTTGCCGCGCGAAGTATTGATGAAAAACGCGCCCGGCTTCATGCTCATGAACCGCTCACGGTTCAGCAGCCCCACGGTCTGCGCCGTAGCCGGCAAGTGGCATGAAACCACGTCCGCGCGCGCCAGCAACTCGTCCAGCTCCACCAGCTCGGCCTGCACTTCGCTCAGCAGAATGTTGTCCCGGCTCAGGAACGGATCGTAGGCGAGAACCTTCATGCCGAACGCCATGGCGCGCCGCGCCGTCAGGTATCCGATCTTCCCTGCGCCTACGATGCCCAGCGTTTTTCCGTAGAGTTCCGTGCCCACAAAACGCTGCCGGTTCCAGTTGCCTTTCTTCGTATCCGCATCGGCCGCGGGAATAAATCGCGCCAGCGACAGCATCATGCCGATCGCAATCTCGGCCACGCTGATGGCATTCTGGTCCGGCGTAAACGAAACCACAATGCCTGCCTTCTCGGCGTGCTTGTAGTCCACATTGTCGAGCCCCACTCCGGCCCTGCCGATCACCAGCAACTCCTGCGCCGCGTCGATGAGCGAGGCCGTCACCGGCGTCTGGTTGCGCACAATCAGCGCCCGGCAGTTCTTCACTTTTTCGGCAAGCAGCGCCGGATCCTTCCACAAATCCGGCTGGAAGGCGACGCGAAACCGCGCGCCCAACGCATCGACTTCAGCGCCCTGAATGTTTTCCGAAATCACAATATCGATCATGGCTGGCCAACCACCTCATGGCAATTGAATGCAACGTTCAAGCGCCCACACCACTGCTCAATCTCCGCGATCGTCTCGGGTGAAACGGGAATGCCCTGTGCGTTGTTGATGGCGGCCTTCCGCGCGGAACGCTCGCCGGGAACTAAAATCTCTTCTACGCCTGGACGTTTTTTCGAATTCTTGATGCGATCGATGGTTTCGTCGATCCGCTCGATGTACTCGCCGTAATCGAGAAACGCCTTCACATCGAAGAGACAGAAGAAATGGCCCACATCCTGCTTGCGGTCGAGGTTCTTGTACATCGAGCCCACGTCAGGACCGATCGCCGCGCCCGAAAGCACGCCGCTGAAAAGCTCTACCATCATCGCCAACGCATATCCCTTGTGCCCGGCCATGGTGAGCACCGTGCCCATCAGCGCCTGCGAGGCGTCGGTCGTCGGATTCCCTTCGGGGTCGAGCGCCCAGCCCAGCGGGATCGCCTGGCCTTTCTTTTGTGCGGCGATGATGTTGCCGCGCGCAACGCCTGAAGTCGCGAGATCGATCTTGACAGGAAATCCTTTGCCGGTTGGGAATGAAGCGGCGATAGGATTGGTGCCAAAGAAGGCCTCGTATCCGCCTTCAGGCGACATGGCCGGCTCGCAGTTAGTCATGGCCAGCAAAACCATACCCTGGCTCGCGGCGAAGTTGCAGTACCAGGAGAGCGCGCCAAAATGCTGCGAGTTGCGGATGGTCGCCACGGCCACGCCGTTCTGGCGCGCGAGCGGCATGAGCATTGCGAGCGCCTTGCGCGCCTGGATCTGCCCCAGACCGTTTCCGGCGTCGAGAACCAGCACGCTCCCCGCCTGCCGTTCGATCTCGAGCTTCGCTTTGGGATCGATGAGTCCCAATTCGATGCGCTTGAGATAAATATTCAGCCGCGAGACGCCATGGGTAGACACGCCGCTCACATCGGCACCCACCAGCACCTCGGCAAAGAGCGCCGCATCGGCAACGGGCACACCCATGCCGCTTGCCAGTTGCGTCACGACGCCGACGAGCACTTCTTTGGAATAACGATTCATAAAGGCCACACTAAATCTCTGATTGCTTGTTCCTGCACTAACTTGGAGTGCCCCAGGTCTCGATTTTGAGACCTGGGAAACCACCATTGTTCGACTCCAAAGGACTACGCGCTGCGATAGAGCTTGGTCATCACGAACTCGCGATGGCCCAGCGCCTCCGCCGCGGTATTCCGTCCGTTTGCGGTGCGCACGATCATCTCAATCAGCGCATCGCCTGCCTGGTCGAGCGTCATCTCGCCCTGCAAAACCGGCGACACGTCCAGGTCGATATGATCGGCCATCAACTTCGCGGTCTTCGGATTTCCCGTGAGCTTGATCACCGGCTCAATGGGATTGCCGATCACGTTGCCCTGCCCGGTGGGGAACAGGTGCACCACCGCACCCGACGCAGCCCACAGCGTCACAGCTTCCGCCGCGGCGCTCGACGTATCCATGAACCAAAGGCCCTTGTCCGTGGGCATCTCTGCCGGTTTCAGGCAGCCGACAAACTTCGTCTTCTTGCCCAGCTTCTCCACGTTGCCCAGCGCCTTCTCTTCAATGGTCGTCAATCCGCCGGCAATGTTGCCCTTCGTCGGCTGCGACTCGGAGAGATCGTCGGTCCTCTCGCCGAAGACCAGCTTCTGGTAGTCGTCAAACATGGCCTGGAACTGCGCGCGCACCGCTTCATTCGCGGCCTTGGCGGCCACAATGTGTTCGGCGCCGGTCAGCTCTGTCGTCTCTCCAAAAGACGCCATGCCGCCGTTGGCGCAATGCTTGTCAATCACGTTGCCGACCGCCGGGCAGCTTGCAAGCCCGGTGGTGGTGTCACTCTCGCCGCACTTCACGCTGATGTAGAGCTCGCTGAACTTGCACTCCGTGCGCTGCAGTTCCGTTGCCCACTGCACAAACTCCTTCGCCTTCCTTGAAGCCTGCGCGATGCACGCGATATCGCCCTGGCCTTCAATGGAAAATCCGGCCACGGGCTTCCCGGTCTTCGCGATTCCGTCCACAATCTTCTGCGTCCAGCCCGGCTCAATGCCGATCACGACCGCTGCGGCCACGTTGGGATTCGCGCCGGTGCCGATCATGGTGCGGAAGAAGAGGTCGAGGTCCTCGCCAAACTGCAGGCGTCCGTATGCGTGGGGCAGGCCCAGTGTTCCCTTCATGTTGTTGGCCACCGCCTCGGTCGCGGCATTCGAAATGTCGTCCACGGCCAGGATAATCACGTGATTGCGAATGCCGACGCGTCCGTTTTCACGCCGATATGCGTAAATTGTCTGGTCCTTCATTATGCCCACCTCTTCGTCTTCAGGTTCTGCACGTGCACGTGTTGCCCTGCCTTGACCGGCTGCACGATCTTTCCGATTTCGCAGCCATATTTGATCACCGTATCGCCCACGGCCAAATCCTTGAGCGCCAGTTTGTGGCCCAGCGGGATATCCTGCGCCGCCTTTGCCGCCAGTGGCTTATTAGTTGAGAGATCCCGGCCGGTCAGCTCTGCTCCGGCCGCAATATCCACGACGGCCACGCCCACCGTGTCCGCTGCATCGTGAACGAGAAAGTGAATCATCGTATTTGCTCCTTCATTCTTCCTTCCGTTTAAATGTCACATTCCGCCAAAGGAGACATGTTTCGTCTCGAGGAATGCTTCCAATCCTTCGCTGCCCAGCTCGCGGCCCCATCCGCTTTGCTTCACGCCGCCGAAGGGGCATTGGCTCGTGGTCGGCGCGCCGTCGTTGATGCCCAGCGTTCCCGCCTCGATGCGCTCCGCCAGCCGGAAGATACGCGCAATGTCGCGCGTCATCGCGTAGGCGCTCAGTCCGAACTCGCTGCTATTCGCCAGTGCGATGGCCTCATCCTCCGTTTCAAACGTCGTGATGGGAGCCACCGGCGCAAACGTCTCTTCGCGCATGCACAGTGACGTCGCGCTCACTCCGTCGATCACCGTGGGCTCCAGGAAGTAGCCGCTCGATCCCATCCGTTTGCCGCCGCAAAGCACTTTTCCGCCGTGACTGGCCGCATCTTCAATCTGCGCCAAAGCCGCGTCCAGCGCCTGCTGGTTGATGAGCGGTCCGATGTCGACGCCCGGCTCCAGTCCGGGACCGGTCTTCAGCTTTTGCACTCCGGCAACAAACCGCTTCACTAACTCGTCGTGAATGGAACGCTGCACATAAATGCGATTCGCCGCGATGCACGACTGACCCGTATTGCGGAACTTCGCGACGAGCGTCTCCTGCACCGCCTGGTCCAGATTGCAATCGTCGAACACCAGCAGCGGCGCCAGCCCGCCCAGCTCGAGCGAAAGCGGCTTGATCGCTTGCGCCGCTCCCCGAATCAGTTCCCTGCCCACCTCGGTCGAGCCCGTGAACGTGATCTTGCGGCAGATGGGATTGGTCAGGAACTCTTCGGCAATCATCCGTGCACTGCCGATCACAAGCTGGAAAACGCCGCCGGGAATGCCTGCTGCCTCAACGCACTCGGCGAATGCAATCGAAGAAAGCGGCGTCTGCGATGACGGCTTGAGCACCACGGGGCAACCCGCCGCCAGCGCCGGAGCGGCCTTGCGAATGCCCAGCACCAGCGGAAAATTCCACGGGGCAATCGCGCCCACCACGCCGATCGGCGTCTTGACCACCATGTTGCGCTTGCCTGGCGCCTGGTGCGGGATCACCCGTCCGTAC
>JBEKAS010000208.1:0-7489 GCA_050015795.1 Occallatibacter sp.
GCGGCGTAGTTGGTGAGCTTGACGGTCTTGTCCTGCTCCAGCAGGCGCAACGCATAGGCCAGTGCCATCTCGCCGTACTTGTGATGATGCCCGTAAGACTCGCCATCGGTGGCTACGTGCACCAGTTGCGGCTGCGCGCCGTCTTTGAATCCCGCTTTGAGGCGCGCGACAAAGCTGTCGCCGGAGTCGAGCAACCCTTCAAAGGCGATGGCGCGAGAGACCGGACCGTTGTAGAAGAAGACGGCGATGGATGCGCCGGAAGCGAAGCGGACGAAATACGGGTGCGTGGTGTCGACCGTGGCGTCGGGCGTGTTGATCCAGCCGCCGTCGCCCATTTTGCCGTCTTTTTTGACCGGGCGAATCCGTTTGCACTGGTGCGGAGCCAGCACGGTGAATCGAATCCCATTTGTAGCGAGGGCTTCGAGGGTCGCGTTGTCGGCCGCGGTTTCAGGCAGCCACATGCCTTCTGGCGGCGCGCCAAAACTATTCTCGTAGTCGGCGACGCCCCAGCGGATCTGCGTGGCGCGGTCGCGTGCGTTGGCCAGCGGCAGAATCATGTGGTTGTAAACCTGCGCCATGGCCGAGCTGTGCCCGCGGTTGCGCTGGCGGCTGCGGCTCTCGCCGTCAAGAATCATGCGATAGGTGCGCGGCGCGTTTTCCTTGAGCCAACTGAGGAGTGTGGGGCCGAAGTTGAAGCTGATGCGCGCGTAGTTGTTGACGATGCGCGTGATCTGATTTTTCACGTTGAGCACGCGGGCCGCGCCGTTGGGCGCGTAGCACTCGGCGCAGATGCGCTCGTTCCAGTCGTGGTAGGGAACGGCATTGTCCTGCGTTTCCACCGTCTCCAGCCAGGGATTTTCGCGGGGCGGCTGATAAAAGTGGCCGTGAATGCAAATGAAACGCTTGACTTGTGGCATGAAGATTCCGATGGCGTGCGCTGCGGCCTGATTATCCGGACGCTGACGCTATTGTACGGCGATGCGGCGCCGCTATCGCGCCGAGCGGCCCGCGGGCGCGGTATTTTTCGCGAGATCGCAGGCCCGCCACAGGTACCAACTGGCCACGGAGCGGTACGGCGCCCAGCGCTGGCCGCGGCGGAAGACTTGGTCGGGCTCGGGTAGGTCGGCGGCTTCGAGCGGACGTGATTTGGGCACGCGCTGGAAGGTGAGCGCGTAGCCTTTGCGCACGCCGTAGTCGGTTACGGGAAGCACATTCGGGCGGCCGAGGCGAAATATGAGCAGCATTTCCACAGTCCAGGAGCCGATGCCGCGCACTTCCGTGAGGCGCTCGACGATGTCGGCGTCACTCATCCTGCGAATGACCGCGTGCGAGGGCACGGTGCCATCGATCGTGCGCGCGGCCAGGTCGCGAAGCGCCTTGATTTTGTTGCCCGAAACGCCTGCGGCGCGCAGCGGTTCGTCGGGAGTGTCGAGCAAAAGCTGCGGCGTGGGGTCGCCGCCGAAGTACTCGCGTACGCGTCGGTGGATGGTGGCCGCGGCCTTGCCATGCAACTGCTGGTAGAGGATCGATTCGAGCAGCGACTCGAAGGGCGAAGTGGAGCGGTCGAGACGGAGTGTGAACGGGCCGGCGCGATCGATGAGCGCGGCGAGTTTGGCGTCGCGCGCGCGGAGATGCGCGATGGCCTCGTCGGGATCGAAGGGAAGTTTTGGGCTGCGGCCGTCGTGAATCATGGATGGAGTGTATCGCAAGCGGATCGACCGAAGGCGCGAGTGGTACACTTCCTTCGGTTTGTGCGGAGGAAAGGTCTTCGATGAAGCGCAGAGATTTTGTAAAGACGATGACGGCCGCGGGCGTGGGCTTGGCATTGCGGCCGCGCGCCGCGCTGGCGGCAGGAGCGCAAACGGCCGTGCCGGACGCAAGCGTGAAGCGCGTGCTGGTGATGTTCAAGTGCCACTTCGATGCCGGCTTTATCGATACGCAATATAACGTCGTTCATAAGTACTTCAATCAATACTTCCCTCAGGCGATTAAGACTGCGCGCGCCGCGAACGCCGGCGGCAAGCGGCGCTATGTGTGGACGACGGGCTCGTGGCTGTTGTTCGAGTATCTGGAGCAAGCTCAGGCGGCCGAACGCAAGACCATGGAAGACGCGATTGCGCGCGGCGACATCGCCTGGCACGCGTTGCCGTTCACATGGCAGACGGAGATGTTGAGCCCGTCAATGATTGAGGGCAGCTTGGCGCTGGCGCGGTCGCTGGACCGGCGCTTTGGCACGGTGACCACCGGCGCCAAGATGACCGACGTGCCCGGACACACGCGCGGCATCATTCCGCCGCTGGCGAAGCACGGAATTACGTTTCTTGAGATCGGCGTGAATGGCGGATCGACGCCTGCTGTGCTGCCGCCGATTTTCTTGTGGAAGGATCCCTCGGGCGCGAGTTTGCCCATGATGTATCACCACGACTACGAAGGCATCGCTGTGGTTCCCGGATCGGACCTCGCGCTGGTGACGCGGGTGCGCGGCGACAACAGCGGCCCGCATACACCCGAAGAGATCGACCGCATCCATGCGGACCTGGCGGCGCGTTTTCCGAATGCGGAGATCGTGGCCACGAATCTAAGCGAGATGGCGAATGCTCTGGCGCCGTTCCGCGACAAGCTGCCGGTGGTGACTGAAGAAGTCGGCGATACATGGATCTACGGATGCGCCAGCGATCCGCTCAAAGTAGCGCGCTATCGCGAGATCGCGCGGCTGCGCGAGGCGTGGATCGCAAAAGGTGAGTTGCAGGTAGGCGATACAACGGACTTGCAATTGCTGCGCCACGTGTTGCTCGAGGCCGAGCATACTTGGGGCACAGATACAAAAACCTGGCTGGATTACGACAACCTCATACCGTCGGACTTGGCGGGCAAGTTAGTCACAAAGAACTACAAGGTCGTGGAATTTAGCTGGCAGGAGAAGCGACAGGACTTGTTGGATGGTGTGGCCACGTTACCCCCGAACCTGCGCGGCGATGCCGAGAACGTGATTCGGTCGCTAACAGTAACGGTCCCGGCTAAAGAGGAGATTGCCGGCAAGCCCGTTCAGCACGCTCCGGGCGAGCCAATTAAAACCGCGCATTTCATTCTGAATATCGATCCGCAAACCGGTGCGATCACGCGACTGCATAACAAAACGAATGGGCGCGAGTGGGCGAGCGAACGGAATCCCATTGCGCTACTAACTTATCAGACGCTTTCGCAGGAGGATTACCGGCGCTATCGGTCGAGTTATGTAATCAGCAGCGCGGATTGGGCGCGGAAGGACTTCGGCAAGCCGAATATCGAACGGTTTGGCGCCAAACGGGAAGAGTGGCAATCAGTCAACGCAGTTGTCGAAGTAAGACGCACAAAGCAGTCGCACATCGTCAGTATTGGTCTGCAATTTGGCGACGAGCAAGCCGCTCAATCCGGCCGTGCGGCGTTTCCCCGCAGTATTGTGGTGGATTTGGTGCTGCCGGATAACGAGCCAATCATCTATCTGAATCTGACTTGGCGCGGCAAGCCGGCCACGCGCATGCCCGAGGCTCTGTGGCTCACCTTCAATCCCATTGCCGAGGACGTGAAGGGCTGGAAGCTCGATAAGTCTGGTGAGTGGATTGCGCCCTTCGACGTGGTGGCGTCAGGCAATCGCCACATGCACTGCGTGCAAACGGGATTCGCGTACAACGCCGGCGGCGCCTCTTTCGCTGTGGACACGCTCGATGCTCCCGTAGTTGCGCTGGGCGAGCGCGATCCTTTGCTGTTCTCGAACGAACAGCCGGATCTGACGAAGGGATTGCACTCGTGCCTCTTCAATAACTGCTGGGGCACGAACTACATCATGTGGTACGGCGAGGATCTGCGCGCGCGTTACGTGATTCGCGCCTAGGGACGCATCGCTACCCACCCTGGCGACAAATACAAAAACGTCGCGCGAGTGGGGCACCCGCTGCTCATCCTTCACTTCGACGGCGTGGCAGCATTGGTTGAATGCGCGATGACGATTTGCGTCTTGCTGCCTTGGAGACCTGTTGCCGGAGAAACCTTGACAATCACCGACTCGCCCGCGCCCTTATCGAGCGTGAACTGAGCCTCGTTGAAGATGGTCTGGAATTGCGCGTTAGGGCCGAGGTTGCTTTTGTAAAACGTGATCACCTGATCCTTCGAGTCGGAGGTGAGAAAGGTCGCCGTGAGTGTGTCTTTGCCGGCGATGGTCACACGTACGTTGACCTTCTGCTCCGCGCCGGGGTAGAGAGCGACGCCCAGGTCGCTTGCCGTAACCGGCTGCGTGCTGGTCGTCAAATTCCCTGATTTGGCGATCTTGTAGACGCCATAGCCCAGAATGCCTACTCCGATGAGCCCGAGGCCGACGAAGATGCCGATGATGATGAGGACGATCTTCAGAGCGCTCGGTCCCTTTTTCGGTGGAGGGTAGACCCCCGGTGGATAGGGCTGCGGCGGGTAAGGCTGCGGAGGGTAACCCTGAGGAGGTTGGTTGCCGGGAATGTTGGTCATGGCGTCATCCTTGGGAGTGGATTTTTCGTGGGTCTGGCTGGTTGCGATTTGAAGTTGCAGCCACTATACCGCATCCGTCGCCGCCAGGCATTGGCAAGACGCATGAAAATTTCCGCATCGCAATCTGGTTCCGAATCGGGTCGCAGCCGGCTGTCGACGACGCGCTCGAACGGACAACCACCGGCCGTGAGCTTTACCATCAGAGACGTAGATGCTTTGGACGTAGCTGCTTTGGACGCAGATACTTTTGGACGTCGATACTTTGTTTGAGGAGTTCCACCATGAAGATGCGGCCGGGATCGCAGACAGGATTTCTGCTTTGCGGCAAGGAATGGACCGACGGAGAGGCGATGGAAGTACGCTCGCCGTGGGATCAGGGACTGGTGGGGCGCGTGACCAAGGCGACGCGTGCCGATGCGCGCCAGGCCGTGCATCACGCCGTGGCCAGCCTGCGCCGCACCCGCGCACTGCCGCGCTGGAAACGGCGCGAGATTCTGGAAGACGTGGCCGCGGCGCTGATCGAGCAGAAGGAGCGCTTTGCGCAACTGATTGTGGCCGAGGCGGGCAAGCCGGTGCGGCTGGCGCGGATTGAAGTGGATCGCGCCGTGCTTACCTTCAAGACCGCGGCCGAAGAGGCGGCGCGGCTGGGCGGCGAGAGCATTCCCCTGGATTTAACGGAGGGCAACGAGGGCCGATGGGGGCTGGTGCAGCGTTTTCCCATTGGACCGGTGCTGGCGATTACGCCCTTCAACTTTCCCCTGAACCTGGTGGCGCACAAAGCAGCGCCGGCCTTGGCGGCCGGGTGCCCGTTGATTCTGAAACCTGCCCCGCAAACCACGTTTACCGCATTGGCGCTGGGCGAAGTGATTCTGAAGGCGGGTTGGCCCGAGGAGGCGCTGGCTGTGCTTCCGCTCGACAACGCCGACACCGCGTGGCTCGCGGAGAAGGAAGATCGCATCAAGCTGGTGAGTTTTACTGGCTCGGCCAAAGTGGGCTGGGAGCTGAAGGTTCACTCGGGACGCAAGCGCGTGCTGCTGGAATTGGGCGGGAATGCCACGCTCATAGTGCACGGCGACTGGAAAGAACTGGACGACGCGGCGTTGCGCACCGCGCACTCAGCCTTCAACTACGCGGGGCAGTCGTGCATCAGCACGCAGCGCGTGTTTGTGGAGCGCAGCATCTTTCAGACGTTCCTGTGGAAGGTGGTGGATGTTGCCGCCAAGCTTGTGGTCGGTGATCCCTCGAATGAGGCGACGGAGGTTGGTCCGCTGATCCGGGTGAGCGAAGCGGAGCGGGTGGAGGCGTGGGTGAAGGAAGCCGTTGCCGGCGGCGCAAAGCTGGTGACTGGCGGCGAGCGCAAGGGGTCGATGATCACGCCCGCGATCCTGACTGCAACCGCGCCGGGCATGAAGTTGCACGACGAGGAGATCTTTGGGCCGGTTCTTGCGATTGAGCCGTACGATGATTTTGAAGATGCGCTGGCGCGAGTGAATCACTCGAAGTTCGGCTTGCAGGCCGGGCTGCTCACGCGCGACTCCTTCCGCATTCTCACCGCTTACCGCGAGCTCGAAGTGGGCACGCTGATTGCCGGCGACACGCCAAGCTGGCGGGCGGATCCGATGCCCTTCGGCGGCGTGAAGGATTCCGGCCTGGGGCGCGAGGGCATCCGCTGGGCCATCGCGGAGATGACCGAACCGCGCATGCTGGTGATGGCGTCACTGGGATAGAAGAGCCGTTGCCGTTTCCGCTGCAGTTTCCGCATCGGGGGGCGCAGGAAATGCCGCGCCCCTCGTGCGGAGTTGCGTGCATCAGAATCCGGTGCGGCTTTGTTTCCGGATGGTTTTGATCTCCGCTGCCGGAATATGCAGGAATTCAAGAAACTCCTGGTGTTCCTGCGGAGCGGAGCGCTCGAACTCAGCGTGCCAGCGATGCATCTGCTCGGCGCTGAATCCACACGCCTTCATGATGGAAACCCATTTCTCTTTCGTGATCATCTTCACCTTCCCGAGAGCTTTGTGCTCAAGCAGTTTGAGGATCGCCCGTTGATGCGCGCGTAGAGCGCCGATTTCGGCGCTGATTTCAACCAGCCGCCGCTTCAGCACCACAGCCGCGTCGCCTCCCGGACGATCGAGGAGGTCGCGAACGTCCTCAAGTTTCAGGCCTGCTTCACGGTAAACGCGGATTTGCAGCAAGCGCCGCACATCCGCCTCTCCGTGACTGCGGTAGTTACCGCCGCTGCGCGGCGGCGGGGGCATCAAACCGATCGATTCGTAATACAAAAGCGCGGTGCGGCTTAAGCCGCATCGGCGAGCGAGTTGAGTTACCGTCAACATCGTTCCACTCTACTGTGAACCCTCCAGTTATAGACAGGTCAAGGGGAAAAAGTAGAGATAGCCGGCATCGCATGGCGGTGCGCATGGCGGAGTTTTGCCGCAACCGTTTCCTGGCCGCGGAGGCCCGTGGCTGACGACACGCAGATGCAGCCCTCTTGTGCGGCTGGGTTGGCCGTTGTGTGGGGGGATCGAAGAGACTTGCTCTGAGGCCAGGTTCCGGACGACGGCAGCCACGCCTGGGAAATCGAGGAGGCAGATCATCCTTCCGCCTTCACGAGGGAGGGTTCAGCGGCCGGGTCGCTTTGTCCCGTTGCAATCGAAGAGAGGCTTGAACCACCCCTTGATGCTCAGGCTTTTTTCGTCGCCTTGGCCTTCGCCTTTTGCGCAGCCCAACGCCTGTGCTGCGCGTCGGCTATCTTCTTGCGCGATTCGGCGCTCAAGACCCGCTTCTTTCTGGTCTTGGCTTTGGCGGGCGCTTTCTTCGCTTTGCGTCCGGCTTTGGTGGTTGCGGTTCCGAGCGCGGCCAGCAGAGCGCGTGCCTGCTTCAGCCTGGCTATCTCGGCGTCGATTTCGACAAGAATGTTTTCTATCGCCATAGATCAAGGATAATGCAGAAAATTCGCGGTTTCATCGTTTGTTGCAAGTTATTTTGTAACCAG
>JBEKAS010000209.1:0-7481 GCA_050015795.1 Occallatibacter sp.
GAGTCCAGAATTACGGAATCCTGCGCCGGTTTGAGCGGCGAATCGGCCCGGTTGCGATCGCGTTCGTCGCGGGCGCGCAAGTCGCGGATAATCTCATCGGGCGGAGGCGGGGGCGCAGTGCCCTTCTGGCCCATTTGATCGTAGCGGCGCAGGCCGCGCACTTCAGGCGCTGCATCCAGGAAGATCTTGACCTCGGCATGCGGGAAAACCACCGTTCCAATGTCGCGGCCCTCCATCACCACGCCGCCCGCAGCGCCAAGCTGCTGCTGCAGGCGAACCATCCAGGCGCGAATCGGGGGAAAGACGCTCACGCGCGATGCAGCTTCCGTCACGGCGGGATTGCGGATGAGGCCGGTCACGTCTTCGCCGTCGAGCAGCACGCGGTTTTCTTCTTCGCCGGGTTCGAGGCGGATAGAGGTCTCGGCGGCGAGAGCTTCCAGTCCACTACTCTCGTCCAAAGGCACTCCGGCACGGAGCGCCTTCAGGGCGAAGGCACGGTACATGGCGCCGGTTTCCAGATTGAGCAGGCCGAAATGCCGCGCCAACTGGCGGGCGATGGTGCTTTTTCCCGCTCCCGCAGGTCCGTCAATGGCGACAATGATCCTCGATCCTGGCTCGGGAGGTGGGTTGCGGTTTTCGTCCGCGCTCATCGCGTTCCGTTTACTCAGGTTTCCGTTTACCCACGTTTCTTTGACCGCTGCCTGGAAGGAGCGGTAAATCCGTAGCGCGTTCTGTTACCCGCTTTTGCGGATGCGGTCAGGGACGGCTTGCGGCGCGAGCGCGCGTCGGTGCGCGTGTCTTTTCTGGTGACCGCCGTGCGCCGTGAGGCGGGCCTCGCCGAGGACTTTGCCACCGGCTTGCCGTTGGTCACGTGCCCGTTGCGCAGGCTCCGTGCGGCGGCCGGCTTGGCCTTGCGCAAGCTGTTGGCGCCGTTGGCATGAGAGCCATTCTGCTTGCTGTGGCCGTTGCCATTTCCATTTTTCGACGGGCCGTGCGCCCAGCGCACTTGAGAGCCATGACGCGAGCTGCCACTGGAGCGCGCGCCGTTGCTGCGCGCTGAGCCGCGAGCCGCGCGGCTGCTTGAGGAACTCGATGCGGGCTTGCGATTCCGCGTGTGAGCCGGCTTGCGGCTGAAGTGCGGCCGTGCGGGTTGCGGCTTCTCCTCTGCCTCCGCGGCAATCCGGGGCGCGATTTCCGCCGGCTTGCTCAATGGGATTGGAGCGGAGGGCATCGCAGCCGGCGCGGCAGGCGAAACCTGCGCAGACGGCTCGTGCGCATCGAATTCCCGCTCATAAGAGCGCAGAAATTGCGCCGAAGCCGGCATGGCCGAGCTCGAGTAGGAGCCGCCGTAAAGCGAACCGGGAGTCGAGAACTCAGGCAGTGTGCCCGCCACGTAAAACTGCGGCGCATGCCCCATGGAAATCGTGTGCACCTGCCGCGTGGCAACCAGTCCGCGCAGCACTTCGCGCACCTTGCTGCGCGCCGTCAGCGGAGCCAGGAACAGTTCCACCTCTTCCATGCTGGCGGTAATTACGGCCTGCAGATAAATGGAAGCGAGCACCGAAATCGCCGTGACCTGCGAAGTGGACGCGCCCTCGGCGATGGCCTTCTGGAATCGCACCCGCAACAGTTGCCATTGCGGCGTGCGCCCGGGCGCGGAAATCACAGGAATGATGCGCAGTTGCTGCCACAGTTCGGTAATGGCGCGCAGCACCGCCGATTCCGTCACTTCCCGGCCCAGCGCGTGCTTCAACTGCGGAATGGTGGCGTCGGCGGCTTCGAGATGCTTATAGGCCTGGATGGCGAGCTGAGAAACCGCGCGCGACCCGGTCAATTGCGGGCTGCGCCGCCAGTCGCGGTCGCCGCGCAACGCGTAGACGTAAGGCAATACCCACGCGGCCACGACAAAATCGGGCTGCTCGCCGGGCTGTCCCAGAAGATTCAGGCGTACCGCTACGCCGTCGTTTTCCAGGCGTACCAGCAGGTCCTCGGCCAGGGCGACAACTTTGGCGGCGGGAGCCGGGTTGCGTTCACCGGCTACAGCTTCAACAAAAGAAGGAGCGACGAAGGTGGAAAACTGCTTCCGTGGCAGGAACAGGCACAATCCCGTTTCCTCGAGCCACGTCCGGGCATCCTCTAATGTGAGAGTCCCAGCACCGTTCTGGCGCATCCTTTCGGCGCGCGATGCTTCCAGTTGTTCTGCTGTCAAAGAAAAACCTCACTTCCAGGCTGCGAAATCACCTGCCGGTGCTGCCCCTGAGAGCAACCCGGCCGCCTACCAGAGCTCCCATAACACCTTCGGGGGATCCTAAAGACGGTGGAAGGCCCGCAGGATCTCCTTCCAGGAATACAGCAAAGCTATTGGACGTCCGTGCGGGCAACTGGTTGGGTGATCGGTCTTCGCCAGCTCTAACAATAACCATTCTATACGTTTTTGATCAAGAGCGGTATTCACTTTGATGGCCGAATGGCAGGCGATGGAGGCGGCAATCCGTGAGCGCAACCGGTTAAGTGATTCATTCGGAAGAGGTTCGTCGGAGTCGGCCGCGGATTGTTCGATGACTTCGCTCAACGTCCGCTCCAGCTCAGCACCCTCCAGGCCCACCGGTGCCGCTTTTACGGCAAGTGTCTGTGGCCCAAAGGGTTCCACCTCAAAACCGTTGGTTTCGAGCTCCTGGGCAATGCGCGCGAACACCACCATCTGCTCCGGCTTGAGTTCCACCAGCAAAGGCATCAGCAGGCGCTGGCGCTGCACCTGTTCAACCTGGCGATCGCGCAGGATCTTCTCAAAAAGCACACGTTCGTGTGCAACATGCTGATCGATGATCCATAAGCCGTCGTCGCCGGCGGCCAGAATGAACGACTCGCGCAGCTGCCCGAGGGGCTTCAGCGAGCCCAGGCGGTTGAGGCTGCTGGCCGCCTGCTCGGCTTCAACCCAGGCCGCTGCCTTTTCGGGGTCTTGGACGTAGGTTTCTGATCCGTTGGGGCCAGGACTGCACGTTTCGGCGCCGGGAACGGCCGGAGTGAAGAGCGCTTTGGCGGCTTGGCCCCATGCCTCGCGGTCGAAGCTGCTGGCCGCGAATCGTTGCCCGTCCGTCGCGCCCAGGCTCGTAAAGGGAAGTTTGCCGGGAACGGGAGACGGCGCTGCCGGCGTCAACCGGAAGGTCTCGGCACCGGCGTGACCGCTTGCAAAGGCCTCCGGGTCAGAATCGGGAGGGGGTGGCGGCGCTGCATCGCCGGGAGGGCCGGGAATTCCACCCCAGGAACCAGGACCCGTTCCTGGGGGCCCCGGAATTGGCGATGCCGCCGAGGGCATCAGCGACGGGCTGGCCGAGGGCTGAGAGTCGAGCGCGGCCAGGAATCCTGCCGCCGGCCGTGCCTTGATGAGCGCCGTGCGCAAACTGTCGCGAACAAAATCGTGAACCAGGCTCTGCTGGCGGAAGCGCACTTCGGTTTTGGCCGGGTGCACGTTCACATCGACCTCTTCGGGCGGCATCTCCAGAAACAAAAGCACCACCGGGAAACTGGTGGGCGGAATCACGTTGCGATAAGCCTCGGTGATGGCGTGCAGCAGCAGCCGGTCGCGGATGAGGCGCTTGTTCACGAAGATGTAGATGGAGTTGCGATTCAGCTTTTGCAGTTCGGGTTTCGAATAAAAGCCGCTGAGCCGCAACGTGCCGGGCTGACGCGGCTTCTCGTCAGGATCCTTTTTCCAGGGCGGCGGTTCGGGCAGTCCCACGTGCGCCAAAGGCGCTTCAGCGGCCAGTGGCAGCAGTTGGCCGAGCGTTTCCTTGCCGAAGATTTGGTAAATGCGCTCGGCGGTGCGCGCGACGGGCGGCGCGGAAACGATGGTGTGGCTCGCCGAAACCAGCTCGAAGTGCTTCTCGGGGTGGGCAAGCGCGTAATGCGTGACCAGCGCCGTCACGTGCGCCAGCTCGGTCGATTCCGCGCGCAGAAATTTGCGCCGCGCCGGCGTGTTGAAGAAGAGATC
The DNA here is from genome assembly GCA_050015795.1 of Occallatibacter sp. Taxonomy (GTDB): domain Bacteria; phylum Acidobacteriota; class Terriglobia; order Terriglobales; family Acidobacteriaceae; genus Telmatobacter. The sequence continues at coordinate 3,992 of JBEKAS010000209.1, forward strand.
GGAGACGGTGAGCGTGGTTCCGCGGGGCAGCGCCGCGTCTTCTACGCGCAGCATCTTGCCGCCGGCAATGCCGATGTGCGTTCCCGCCGCTTCTTCGCCGGTTGCGGTCTCAAGCGTCACGCGCGCCACCGAAGCGATGGAGGGCAGCGCCTCGCCGCGGAAGCCCAATGTAGCGATAGAAAGCAGATCGTCGGCAGTGCGCAGCTTGGAGGTGGCGTGGCGCTCGAAGGCCAGCAAGGCGTCGTCGCGGTTCATGCCCTGGCCGTCGTCGGCCACGCTGATCAGCTTGCGTCCGCCCCCTTCCACCTCGACGCGAATGCGCGCGGCGCCGGCGTCCAGCGCATTCTCCAGCAGCTCCTTTACTACGGAGGCAGGACGGTCGACCACTTCGCCCGCGGCGATCTGATTGGCGACCTGGTCAGGAAGAATGCGGATGCGGCCCATAAGAGATCAGGGTAACGCAAGAGGCGGCGGAGTTAGCGGCGTTAGCGGAGCTAGGCCCTCATCCCCGGTCCCCAAAAGCGAGGGACCGGGGGCACCATCTGTCCAATAATCACCACCCTGGGATCGTGGCCACCCGCCTGCCTACAAAGTAAGGGGATCGACGCAAGGAGGGGTGAAGTGAAAGGATTTCGGGCATGGAAGAAGAGGAGAGCCAAGAGCGTCCAAGCAAGCCCGTCCTTGTGGAGTTGGGCATTGAGCTCTTAACTGAGCTGCTGCTGTTCCTTTATCCCTACGGAGCAGAGCAAATGGACCTACCTCATAGTTTTTGGCTTGGCCTGGGGTGCTGGATTGCGGGGGCGACCATAGCAGTCCGCATGTTCTGGGTCTTCCCGTATTGGGTCCCGAGGCGAACGAGATTAGAAAAGAGCTTGATCGCGTTCCTCTTTGTGGGCCTATTTGCCGTTGCCGTGTATCGACCCGTCATCGAGGCTTACGGAAGGAGAAACGGAAAGGAAGCTACTTCTGTCGGCGGATCTTCAGGAGCGCCTCCGCCGGGACCCGCTCCATTGGCCCAGCCGCCTCCGTCTCAGCCGATGCCGCAAAAGACTAAGATTCCTCCGAAGGCAAAGGAGACCGGTAAACGACAACAGGAGACTCAGGCAGAGAGGCCACCCACGCCTAGGGCAGAGGCTCCGCCGCCTCAGCAGCAGACCATAATCGCCCCTAACGGAATTGCCATCGGAGGAGGCGTTGTAAGCAACCCCACAGTGAACAATTTCGCTCCTCCCAGACGTCGAATCAGCGATACGCAAAAGGCCGAGATTGCCGCCTGCCTCTCGAAGAATCCCGGAGTTGTGGATATTGCTTCAATTGAGGGGAATCCGGAGGCGTATGACCTTGCTCAGGATTGGTTCGATATTTTTAGGCAAGCCAACTGGACGCTTGAACCCGACAGAGTCGCTTCTTTCATAGTGGGGTCAGGCAAGTTTGAGGGAACTCGAATCTCAATTTCCGGTTCATATGGAGCCGATAATAAGACGCCTACCTATGATCATCATTCACCTGGCGGTACGGTGGCAGATTGTTTAATGGGGAGGCAAATCGGCGCGCTCTCTGATGGAGCAGGATATTTCGCCCTTTATACCGACACGAAACCGGACCATGTAGTTGTTTTCGTGGGCCCGCATTCTTAAAGGCTCCAGCCCGCCGCGTTCCCCTCTTTTCACAAAAGGCGCGAAAAGTACGGAATGCGGCGCCGATGATGCGGCTATCGTCAAGTTCTCTAATTCGCGGCCGGCGTGTTGGCCTTGGCCGTTGGCGGCTTCACCTGCGCCGTCGCCGGCTTGGCTTTGCTGTGCGTGGCGGGCGTTGCGGGCGCCGGCGCGGACTGCGTCGGACCCTCCAGCATCGTTGCCTTGCGGATTACCGCTTCCGGAGCAGTGGTGGTGAAGCCCGGGTTGTTGGTCAACTGCGCGCCGTACCACTGCGGCGGCAGAAACCACCTGGAGTCCCCGGCCGCGCTCATATAGTCGTAGATCAGCTGCATGTTGGCGGGCAATCCGGCGTGATCGCGCTCCGAGAGCGCAACATAAGCCTTCAATTCGCTGGAAATCTGCTCCCGGCCCCCGGGATCGCCCTGTTCGATGAGGGCCACGGCGTATTCGAGATGAGCCGCCGGGATGGCGCCACGGTCGGCATCCAGCTTGAGTGCAGTAGACAGATGGCTAAGCGCATCCTGCCGCTCCTCGGGCGTGCGCGCAGTGAGCCTTTCCAGCTTGGCCAGATAGAAATGTGCCGACGCATCGTCGGGCCGCTGCGAAACCGCGTTTTCCAGGTTCCGCTTCGCCACCGCGAACAGATCGAAGTCCATGGCCAGGATGCCGTTGTCGCGGCGCACTGAGGCAACCATGGGCGTGAAATCGGGGCTATTGGGGGTGAACCCCTGGCCCTTGCTGCGCAATTCGATATCCGCCTTCAGCATGCCGTTCAACAGCGCCTGCAAGTGGGCCTCGCGCCCCTTGACGCGGGGCGCCGAGCCCATGAATCCCAGGCCCATGCGCGAGTCCGCCGTGACCACCTGGTTGAGGGTGGTAAACAGGTGCTCTACCTGGCGCGGATCGTATCCCTGTTCCAGCATCAGGTGCACGGCCATGTCATCGGCATCGTCTTCTTCCTTGGTTCCCCAGATGACGGGCTCGAGCTGCGGATGAATGAAGTAGTGGCCCACTTCCATTCCCGTGGCCAGACCGGCGCTGCCGCCAAGCATGGAACCCAGCCGCAGCGGGATCATCGCGCCGCCCAATCCGGCCCCCAGCACCATGGAGCCCACGTCGCTGACGATCTTTTCCTTTTCTGCCTTCTCTTTGGCCAGCTCCATCTCAACGTGTTTGTCGCGAATGCGCAGGTAGGCCTGGCGCAGCTCGACGTGCGCAACCTCGTGCGCCAGCACGTAGCTCAACTCGGCTTCAGTGTCGAGCATGGAAAGCAGGCCAGTGGAGATGTAGATGGTTCCTGTCGAAAGCGTCAGCGCCTTGGGGATGGGATCGTAGAGGACGCGGAAGGTATACACATTGCCGGAGTTTTTGGGAACCAGCCGCTGCCCCACGTGGTTCACGTAGCTCTGGACGACCGGGTTGACGTAAAGCCTTTGCCGATCGAATGAATCACCCGCGATAGCGTCCTGGGACATGCCCCAGTTCTCGGTCAGGTTGACGCCATAAGCCAGTTGCATGTCGCTCTTGCGCAGCTGGTCCCATTCCTGCTGGATGGCATCCTGCACTTCGGGCATTTGCTCGATGCGCGCGATCTTGTCCTTGTCGACATTGCTCAAGTCGGTAGGCGCATTCGGGTCCGGCTGGGCGTTCTTCTTCTTTCCGGTAATGGCGTTGCCGAGATTGCTGATTTGCGAAGACGTCGACTGGGCGGGCAAGACTCCGCAGACGAGCAGGGCACAGAAGGTGCTGGCGAGAAGTCTCTTCATAAGACTCTCCTTTTTGGTAGGACTCGGCGCCGGGAAACGCCGCCGACCTTGGGGATAGCTGGGGGG
>JBEKAS010000210.1:0-10757 GCA_050015795.1 Occallatibacter sp.
TATACGAGCGCGCTGGATGCCGTGCGTCCGTTGACCATCGAGCGGAAGATCAACGAGCCCTCCATCTGCCAGTTGTGGCTGAGCCTTCCCGCGAATGGAAGTCTCGCGTCTCCCGCGCGCTTCCAAACGCTGGCGGTGACGGGCGATGACGACACGGCCTACTTTACGGGGTACATTGCCGTGAGCCCGCTGCCGGAGTACGCGGGGATGGGCCTGGAAGGCGCGCGTTACCGCACGGCCATCCAGGCGGTGAGCGACGAGTGGCTGCTGGACCAGGTGCTGATGCCGCCGAGCGCAGGCGCGAGCAACCTGACGGCTGCCCAGGTGCTGGCCTTGCTCATCGCGGAATCCGGCTCGACGGCTCTGTCTACAACTGGGCTCACATTGCTCACGCCGGTCGGCAGCTTCGTTCCCGATCCCGGCGCCAATTGGAGTAAGAGCGCGGGACAGGCCGCGAGCATGGCGCGGGCCGCGTATCGCGCTCTGAACGGCGCCATCACGCTCTCCTCCGTGTCGACCACGGTGCATGCGCTGAACGAAAGCGACGGAAGTTTGAATCTTGCCAACCTGGCGCTTACGGCCAGCGTGAAGCGCGCACTGGCCAACGATGTGACGGTGTGCGGCGAGAACGAGCCGGTGGCCTACGTGACGGAGTATTTCCTGGGCGACGGCGTGACCACAGAATTCGACCTGGCCGAGGATCCGTTTTTCCCGGCGACCTCCAAGTCGACGATCGTGAGCGAGCTCTTCAACGAGCCGGCGATCAACCAGACGGTTTGGTGCGCCAGCGGCGGAGGCTACATCACGCTGGGAGCCAACGGCCTGGCAATGAACGGCGGCAACAGCATTGACGGCGAAACCACGCTGGCCTGGCTCGATCCCATTGAGATGGGAGGGACGCTGCTGCTGGAATTGGTGGGAGTGACACTGTCTCTGGGCAGCAAGGGCATCCTGGGCGGATTCTTCAACGGTTACCAGACCGCAGCGGGTTGCACAGCGGGGATCCAGGCCACTGCGCAACCAGGCACCGGAGCTGTGACGCTGCAGCCGATGGTGGAGGGCACAGCGGCGGGTACCACCTTTGCGGTGAATCCCGCCAACACGTACACACTGCGCCTGCGCATTCATTGCCCTGAGAGCTACCGCGCGCCGGCGATGTACTACTCCTTCGGGGATAGCGGCGCCATCGGCGCAGGCGGAGTATGGCTGATCGCGCCGGGCAACATCCAGATGGAAGTGCAGGAGTTCGTGAACGGCGTAGGCGCAACGCCCGTGACGCTCTACGACGGTGCGGTGACCTATTTGCCCGCGCCGTGCAATCTGGTTCCGGTGAGCAGCATCAGTTTAGTAGGCACGATACGCGCCATCAATCTGACCAACCTGGGTTCGGGCTGGGTGGTGAGCACACCGCCCGGCGGCGGACCCTACACGCGGCGCATCGGGACTACGGCGGAGGCGGCGGAGTGTCATGTCGAGCGCACCGGCAAGCTGGCCTTCTACACTGGCTATACACCGGTTGCGGGTGAGCAGATTGCGGTGAGTTACCGCACGATAGGCCGCGCCGTAGGCCGCGCGGTGAACACTGCGAACCAGCAGGCTCTGGCCGCAGCCGGATCGCCATCGGTAGCCGCGTGGATCGGCACAGTGACCAATCCCCCGGCGCGCACTGCAACGGATTGCCGGAGCGCGGCGCAGGTGATGGCGCAGGCCGCGGCCAGCACGAGCGCATTGTGGAGCGGCGCCTACAAGGGCAACCGCGCCAGCTTCTCGAGCGACGTGTGGCCGGGCGATGCGCTGCTTCTCAACGCGCCTTCCACGAATCTGAACGCCGAGGTGGTGGTGCGCACGGTGAAGGTGACGTACAGCGCGAGCTTGCCCGACCTTGTGGAATACGAGATTGCGTTTGCCAACGACTGGGCCGACGACCTGGCCATCAAAACCAGCACCACGGTGCCGGCGAATGCGTGGCTTCCGTCGCCGGTGAATCCCACGGTGCTCGCCAATCTGATCCGTCTCACGGTGACGGCGCTGAACGGCAGCACCGTGACAGTGAATACGGGCGTGACGCCGCCTGCGGGCGGAGGCTTCGAGGTTCGCCTGCGCGATTTCGCGTTCATGCCCGGGCAGGATCCGACGCTGGCGCTGCGGGGCTCGCAGCCGAACCTGACGTTGTTGCGGGTTTCTGCGAGCGACCGGTTCTACATCCGGATGTACGACGGCTCCACGCCGCCCAACTATTCCGAGTTCTCAACGGCGTTGTTTATCAATCTTCCGTTGAGCAGTTGAGAGTGAACAGGTGTCAGGTTTCAGGTGTCAGGGGTCAGAAATCGATGTAGAGGGACGGCGCAGCTGATCCCTGAAACCTGACACCTGAAACCTGCACGGAGTGCCAATGCGCATGATGAATGAATTCGAAGCCCAGGTGATCAGCGATCTGAGCGTGCTGAAGTCGCAGATGGCCGGTCTGATGGGCGACGGCAACGGCGGACGCCTGGCCGATCTGGAGCGCCGCATGGAGCGCCACGAGCAGAACTGGCAGCGCGCCAAGGGCTTTCTTGCGGCGGTGAGCGTGCTGTTCGCCGTGATTGAAGTTGCCGTGGAGGCGTGGCACCGGCACTAAGTAGGCTTCCCACCCTAGCTGCAAAGAACGTGGCTAGGATGGGACACCCCAGGTTCGTATAATCAGCCCATGAGCCAACAACCGCTGGTGGGCGTGGTGATGGGCAGCAAGAGCGACTACGAAGTAATGTCGGCTGCCGTGGAGATTTTGCGCGCGCTTGAGATTTCGCATGAAGCGCGGGTATTGAGCGCGCATCGGACTCCCGATGAGCTGGCCGCATGGGTGGAGACGGCAGCGGCGCGGGGGATGCGCGTGATGATCGCCGGGGCCGGCGGCGCGGCGCACCTGGCCGGCGTGATTGCCGCCAAGACACTGGTTCCCGTGCTGGGCGTGCCCATTGCCGCCACGCCGCTCAACGGCCTTGACTCGCTGCTTTCCATGGTGCAGATGCCCAAAGGCATTCCCGTCGCCACGCTGGCTATCGGCAAGCCCGGAGCGGCTAACGCCGCGCTGTTTGCGGCCGAGATTCTGGCGCTGAACGATGCCGCGCTCCACGAGCGGCTGGCTGCGTGGCGCGCAGCCCGCGCGCAGGAAGTGCTGGAGCAGACGCTGCCGGAGTGAGAATTCTTCTTAAGAATGTGGATCGATTTGAGCGTTATTTCAGGCCCCAAAACCGGGACCTGGGGCAACCGGTTACTACTGATTCCCTGAAAGAGAGATGTGCGGGTCTGGAGACCCGCACGACAGCCGGTCAGGAGACCGGCGGTACAGGCTGTCCCTTCAAGTCGCGCGGCGAAAAGCAACCGCAGATCCTTCGACTCCCTTCCCCTTCACTGCGTTCAGGGTCAGGTCGCTCAGGATGACAACGCTAAGATTTTGCGTAGGAAAGCAGAGCGTCAGCTAAGCCGATGGGCCGTCGAAACTAAGACAGCGCTTGCTCCGCTTTTTCCCAGCGCTTGGGGCGGCGGTTTTGCTGCAGGGCGTGACCTCGACGAACTCGTCATCGGCGATAAATTCGATGGCCTGTTCGAGATTCAGCGTCTTGTACGGGACCAGACGAATCGCGTCATCGGCGGTGGAGGCGCGCATGTTGGTCATCTTCTTTTCGCGCACCACGTTCACGTCGAGATCGTTATCGCGCGAGTGCTCGCCGACAATCATGCCTTCGTACACCTCGACGCCCGGCCCGACAAAGAGAATGCCGCGCTCCTGCAATCCGTTCAGCGAATAGGTGGTCGTGCTTCCCAAACGGTCGGCAACGAGCGCGCCGGTGGGCCGCTGCGGGATTTCGCCCTGGTAGGGAATGTAGCCGTCGAAGAGCGAATTCATGACAATGGTGCCGCGCGTTTCGGTGAGCATTTCGCTGCGCAGGCCGATGAGGCCGCGGCTGGGCACGCGAAATTCGAGGCGCACGCGGCCCGAGCCGTGATTGTGCATCTTGTTCATCTCGCCTTTGCGGGGGCCGAGCTTCTCAATCACCGTGCCGGTGAACTGCTCGGGCACGTCGATGGTGAGGTGCTCGACCGGCTCCATGCGCACGCCATCGACCACGCGGGTGACGATCTCCGGCCGGCCCGCCATCAGTTCGAAACCCTCGCGGCGCATCATTTCGATCAGGATCGCGAGCTGCAGCTCACCGCGCCCCAATACCTTGAACGCATCGGGCGAGCCGGTTTCTTCCACGCGAATCGACACGTTGGTGAGCAGTTCTTTTTCCAGGCGCTCGCGCAGATTGCGGCTGGTGACGTACTGGCCTTCGCGGCCCGCAAACGGCGAAGTATTGACATTAAACTGAATGGCGATGGTGGGCTCGTCGATGACGATGAGCGGCAGCGGCGCGGGATTCTCGACGCTGGTGATGGTTTCGCCGATGGTGATGCCTTCAATGCCGGCGACGGCCACGATGTCGCCCATGGTGGTCTCGGTGGTCTCGATGCGCTTGAGGCCGGAGAAGGTGAAGAGCTTGGTGATTTTGGTTTTGTAGAGCGAGCCGTCGCGGCGCGAGATGTTGACCTCGTCGCCCACGCGCAACGTGCCTTGAAAGACGCGGCAGATGGCGATGCGCCCGAAGTAATCGGAGTAATCGAGATTGGTGACCAGAATCTGCAGCGCGCCTTCGGGATCGCCGGTGGCTTCAGGAATGGTCTCCACGATGGCCCTGAAGAGCGGCTGCAAATCCGTGCCGGGCTGGGCGAGATCGGTGGTCGCCGTGCCTGCCTTGGCGACCGCGTAGAGCACGGGAAAGTCGAGCTGCGATTCTTCGGCGTCGAGGTCGATGAAGAGATCGTAGATCTCGTTCAGAACTTCCTGCGGCCGCGCGTCGGGACGGTCGACCTTGTTGATGACGACGATGGGAAGCAGCTTGGCCTCGAGCGCCTTCGAGAGTACGTAGCGCGTCTGCGGCAGCGGTCCTTCGGCCGCGTCCACCAGCAGCATGACGCCGTCGACCATCTCGAGGGCGCGTTCCACTTCGCCGCCAAAATCGGCGTGGCCCGGCGTGTCGACGATGTTGATTTTGCCGCCGGCGAAATTGATGGCGGTGTTCTTGGCCAGTATGGTAATGCCGCGCTCGCGCTCCAGCTCGTTGGAGTCCATCACGCGATCGGCTACCTGTTCGTTGGCGCGAAAGGTTCCCGCCTGGCGGAGCATGGCGTCGACAAGGGTGGTCTTGCCATGATCCACATGGGCGATGATGGCGATATTGCGTATCGTCTGGCTCAAAACTTCAAGATTTCCTTCTGTCGGGTATGGGCGCGCGGGCCCTCGGGACGGTGAGGGGAGTAAAAAATACCATGCGCCGCATAGCGCGGCTGCTCTTATTCTATCAGCCGCGGAGTGCCGCTCGATTCACGCGCCAGCAACAAATACATTCCAGTTCCACGGCAGCCGCGCGAGGGATTACACTTCTGGAGCACATGAAAATCGCTGTTCACGACCGCCCGAAATCTTCGTCCCGCCGCCGGCTTGCCAGTCAGGTATGCGCCATCACCGCTTTCGCTGCCTTTGCGGTCTGCTTCCTGCTCGCGCCGCAATGGATTCGCGCGCAGAGTTCGCCCCCGGCCGGCGAGTTGCGCATCTACTCCATCGATGTCGAAGGCGGACAATCTACGCTGCTTGTCGCGCCCTCCGGCGAGTCGTTGCTGGTCGATACCGGTTGGCCGGGCAACAACGGCCGCGATGCCGAGCGCATTCTCGCGGCCATGCACGATGCGGGCATCAAACGCATCGACCATGTACTGATCACCCACTTTCACACCGACCACGTGGGCGGCGTGCCGGAGCTGGTGGCGAAGGTCGAAGTGGGCGAGTTCCTGGATCACGGAGAGAACCGCGAAGACGCAGCCGATACGCGCAACAACTACGCAATTTACCTGAAGGCCATCGCGGGCCATCAGCGGCGCATCGTGCATCCTGGCGATACCATCCCCATCGACGGGCTGAGCGTGGTGGTGCTGACTGCCGACGGCGAGCACATTGGCGCGGTTCCCGGAATCCAGCCGATGCCCAACACTTACTGCGCCAGCGAGCACGCATGGGAGGACGACCCCACGGAAAACTCGCGATCTGCCGGGATTTTGGTGACCTTCGGGAAGTTCAAGTTTCTCGATCTCGGCGACCTGACCGGCAAGAAGGAAGTGGCGCTGGTGTGCCCGAATAACCCGATCGGAACGGTGGATCTCTATCTGGTCACGCATCACGGCATGGATTTATCGAATTCACGCGCCATCGTCGACGCTGTGCATCCCCGCGTAGCCATTATGAATAACGGCGCGCACAAGGCCGGCATGCCGGCGGCGTGGCAGATCGTGCACGACAGCCCAGGCCTCATCGATTTGTGGCAGTTGCACACGGCGGAGGGCTCTGACGCCGCGCATAACAGCCCTGAGTGGCTGATTGCCAATCCCAAGGGCGACGGAGACGGCCACGCATTGAAGGTTGTTGCACTGCCTGACGGAAGTTTTTCGGTGACCAACACGCGAACGGGAATGACGAAGCAGTATCCGCGCGATTAATGCGGCGGCTGCGTGATTTCGTAGTGATTCTTGGACGTGTGCGGGCCGTTATATAGTCTTTGGAGGAATTGTCTTATGACTTCATCACGCCGGACGTTTCTTGCCGGGCTGGCAGGCGCGGGTGCGCTGGCGACCTTGCCGCAGACGGTGCGCGCCGCTGCCGACTGTCCCTTTCGCCTTTCAGTGATCAACGATGAGATCTCCGCGGACTTCGATCACGCCTGCTCGGTTGCGGCCAACGACTTTGGCCTGGAGTGGATCGAGCTTCGCAGCATGTGGAACAAGAACGTAACCGACCTGGGCACTGTTGAGGTCGATCGCTCGCGAATGATCCTGGAAAAATACAAGCTGCGCGTGACCGACATTGCCAGCCCGCTCTTCAAAGTCGATTGGCCGGGTGCGCCTGTGTCGAAAGAGGGGCCGCGCCGCGATCAGTTCCACGCCGACTTCGACTTCAAGCAGCAGGACGCGTTGCTCCAGCGTTGCATCGATCTCTGCAAAGCCTACGAGACCGACCGCATCCGCTGCTTCGATTTCTGGCGGCTCGACGATCCCAAGCCGTATCGCGCGGCCATCAACGACAAACTGCGCGAGGCGGCGCGCACCTGCGCCCAGCAAAATCTGATCCTGTTGCTCGAAAACGAAATGGCCTGCAACACGGGCAGCGGCAAGGAGGCAGCGGAAACACTGGCGGCTATCGCCGAGCCCAACTTCATGCTCAACTGGGATCTCGGGAACTCCGCGACCTTCCCGAATGACACGCCCTACCCAGACGATTACAATTTGCTGCCCAAAGATCGCATCGGCCACTGCCATTGCAAGGACACGATTCGCAAACCCGATGGCAACGCTGAATGGGCGCCCGTGGGCGGCGGGATGATCGACTGGGTGGGCCAGTTCCGCGCCTTCAAGCACGATGGCTATCACAACGCCGTGAGCCTGGAGACGCACTGGCGCGGAGCAGGCACGCCGGAGGCCTCAAGCCGCATCAGCATGAAGGGGTTGAAAGAGACTCTGGCCAAAGCCGGCATCAACTGCTGAGGGATTATTCTGCCCGCGCGAGCGGCCGCAATCATTCAAGCGGCATTCACAATTGCGGCGCGATCGGACCGCTACGATAGGCATGGGCCATCGCCAGTCGGCGCACATCCAGTGCGCCCCTGCGGCATCCAATGCCTATGACGCGGATTTTCTTATTTGAGATAGGCGCGCACCAGGTCGATCAGGTCCTCGGCCAGCTCGGGTGCAATCTGCTCCTTGGCTCCGTCGACCAGATGGAAGCGGATGTGCGTCTCCAGTACCTCGGCCATCAGGCTGTTGACGCCTCCACGAACCGCGGCCAGCAGCATCAACTGATCTCCGCAGTCTTCGTTGCCGGAGAGCGTGCGCTCCACGGCGTCGAGTTGTCCGCGCAGCTTTCTCACGCGTTGCAGCAGCTTGGCTTTTTCCCGATCCTGATGCGACATGATTCGACCTCTTGGCTTGACAATACCCACCCGGGGTATGGTATTAACCCAGTGGGGGTATAGGATCCCCTCGTCCATTCTATGCCTGTCCGCCGTCCCAATCCGCATTTGATTGCGCTGTCTGGCCTGGTGTGTGCCTTCGTGCTCACTGCCGCCGTTGGCGTCGCGCAAGTTCCCGGCAACTTGCCGTCTGCGCCGGAGCCGCAGCGTGCGGCGGTGAGCGACGGAAGGGAGCAGGCTCCGCGTCTCTTCATGGCGCCTATGGCCGGCTCTGTCTATCTCGAATGGGCAGCGAGCGGGACCGATTGGGCCACGGGGGGGGGCGCCGGAGGCGCGGGTCCGACTGCACCACCTGCAGCTCAAACGCTCACCATGTTTCCGCACTCTGACACGGCTCGCTACTGGGTCTCCGGCCAAGCCAACAGCATTCTCCAGATGCACGGGCATTTTCATTCGCCCTACCAGGGCACGAACAGCCTGATTGACGATTTTGAGAGCAAAGCCTCTGAGGTGACGACGCTCTATCTGGGTTATCAGTTGTGGCCGAACACGCGCTACAACACGGATCTGATCGTCGATGTTGAGAATGCCGGCGGGCGCGGCATCTCCCAGGCGCTGGGACTGGCCGGCGAGACAAACCTCGATGTCGTTCGCAACCCCAACTTGAGCATTGTTCCCTATCTTTCGCACGGCGAGATTCATCAGATCATCGGCCTGACCAGCGAGATGACGGATCAGGACCGCGGGCCTTTCGCGCTGGCGACAAAGGTCCCCGTGCGCCGCTTTGAGATTCGCGTGGGCAAGATGAGCCTGCCCGATACTTTCGACATCAACTCCGTCGGGTCGGACAGCCATTTGCAGTTCACTAACTGGACCGTCGACAACAACGGCGCATGGGACTACGCCGCCGACACACGCGGCTACACCGTGGGCGGAGTTCTGGAGTACGACGACCGCATCTGGTCGGCGCGGTACGCCATTGCGGCCATGCCTACGATTGCCAACGGGATCACGCTCGACTGGGCCTTCAGCCGCGCCAATGGGCAGAACTGGGAGTTCGAACTGCGTAAGGGTCTCTTTGCGCCTCTCCTGAATTCCAAGCGCGAAGGCGCGGTGCGCGTGTTGAGCTATGTGAATCATGCGCACATGGGCGATTACCGCGAGTCGGTGCAGCAGTATCTGGCCGGAAAGATCGCCACGCCGGATATAACGCAGACAGAGCACTTCGGCGCCGTGAAGTACGGCTTCGGCCTGAATACCGAACAGGAAGTCACCGACAGTTTGCGCCTTTTTGCACGCTTCGGATGGAATGAAGATCAGCACGAATCCTTCGCGTACACCGAAGTGGGGCAGACGATTCTCTTTGGCGGCGATTACAGCGGCCACGATTGGCATCGGTCGAATGACAAGGTAGGCGTGGCGTTTGTCTCAAACGCCATCAAGCGCGACCATCAGAACTATCTTCATTACGGCGGGCTCGGCTTTCTGCTGGGCGACGGGAATTTGACCTATGGGCGCGAAGACATTCTCGAGTGGTATTACAACGCGCACATCTGGCACGGACTCTACGGGATGTTTGGCGGATCGCAGATTGACCACCCCGGGTACAATCGCGATCGCGGCCCGGTGTATGTGTCGACCATACGCGCGCACATCGATTTTTGATAAAGACAGGGAACTGGGAATGAGGGAAAAAGGGAACGAGAAGGCTAAAGGCTTACTTTGCCGCTGGCTGTGGCTGTTGCCCCAGTGGCTGCGCGGGCAGTGACACAATCACATCGCCGGGCTTGGCGTAGTGGAGCTTTTCGCGAGCCTCGCGCTCAATCTCCTCGGGATCCGATTGCAGGCGCTGAATTTGCTGGCGCATTTGCTGGTTTTCCTGTTGCAGGCTCTTGATCTCCTGCTGCAGGGCGCGGTCTTCGGCGCGTTTCTGCTGCCACACGGAGACGCCGTGCCTGCCGTAGATGACATGCCACGTGACCAGCAGCGCGAGCGCTACGGCGACCACGGTTCCCGCCGGCCGCCACAGCCGTTGCGCCCAGATGAGGGTGCGCTTGCGCAGCGGCACAGGCGTTGCGTTGGGTGCGGCCATTTCCATTTGCGCGGTTTCTTGCGGCATCGAACCTCAATCCACCATTAGCTGAGAACAAATTTTTCGGCCGCCGTGCGCAGGGATTCCATCTCGTGCTGATTGCGCGCCTCGGTATACGCCCGCACCACCGGCTCGGTCCCGGAAAGCCGGTAGCACACCCACGAGCCATCATCGAGGATCAGCTTCAGCCCGTCGGTCCGCACTACGCTCGTAACCTTGCGCCCGCCCAGCTCCCTGGGATCGGCCTTCAACCTCTCAGTGAACGCGGCCATCTGCTCCGCGGTCAAGTGGAAGTTCTCTCTGACTGGATAGAAGGAACCAACCTTGGCAAACAGAGCCTTGAGTTGCGCGCCCAGACTGACGCCGCGCGTGGCCACCATCTCGGCAACGAGCAAGCCGGCGATGATGCCATCCTTCTCCGGCACGTGGCCGCGGATGGTGAGCCCGGCCGACTCCTCGCCCCCGATGGCGATTTTGTCGGCGATGATCAGCTCGCCGATGTACTTGAAGCCCACGGGCGTCTCGTAGAGCGGCACCTTATAGTACTCAGCGAGCGCGTTGATGAGATTGGTGGTGGCAACGCTCTTGGCCACGCCGTTCTTCCAGCCGCGCGTCTCCACCAGGTA
>JBEKAS010000211.1:0-7349 GCA_050015795.1 Occallatibacter sp.
GCTCTGCTGCGTTTTGGTTGAGCTGGCTTGGTCTTTGCTTCGGCCGCTCCGCGCCTCCTTGCCGCGCTGGTTCACGCTTGTGCTCGCTGCGCTGATTCTGATTGCAGGCGCGGCGATCTGGCCTTTGGCTGCCCTTCCCGGCCTCGCCCACGTATCCAGGCAGGCGCACCTGCTGGCACAGATCCAGCAGACGGTTTCCATCCTGCGGATTGTCTTTTTTCTGCTGTTGGCTGCCAGTAGCCAGGTGTTGTCGATCAATTGGCGCGATCGCGAGTTGCAGGTTGCCACCGGATTGGGCATTGTTTCGATCGTTAGTCTGACTGCGACCATACTCCATATGCATCAAACAACTGCATCCCAATACCAGCTTCTCGGTGAAGTTGTGGTAGCCAGTTACATGTGCTGCATGGTGTATTGGGTGGTGTGCTTCGCGCAGAAGGAAGCCGAGCGCCGCGAGTTCACCCCGCAGATGCAGAGCTTCCTGTTGGCGGTGGCCGGCGCCGCGCATTCATCGCGCGTCGCGCTTACCGAGTCCCGCTCAGGCAATGACCGAGAATCGGGAAAGCCCTGACACCGCTTTCACCTCCACCTGCATGACTGTGTCCTTCAGCCTTCGCAGCGGTGCGTGTTCTCGCTCTGGAAGAAGATGGGTATGAACCGTCGGGATCTTTTAAAGCTCTCTTCCTATGCGGTGGCGTAAGCTGCCACTTGCTGCCATCCGCAAGGCATCGCCCTTGCGGAATCAGGCCGCCGCGCCCGATTCAAGACGCAACCTTCTACCCCAAAAAGTGTCTCAAATAGCAGGTGGAGCAGTCTGTCCGTGTGATCTTTGCACCCCACGCGTCGTTGCTCGCCAAGCCTCCCATGGAATTGCGCCTCGTGGGACGCGGATTCGACTTTTCATCGCTCCTTTATCGAAAGTGTTGCATGCTGAGGAGGAGAGTAAAAGCCATCTTAACCAGGGAGGGAGACAGATGCTCTCGATGCGTAAAACCCGCATCTTTACTTTTGTTTTCATCATCTTATGGGTTTTCTGCTGCGCGCGCGGCCGTGCGCAGGCGGCCTTGTTGATGGAGGAGCCGTACGGCATTTTCGGCGCCCTCAACCCTACCGGCCACAACGCCATTTATTTCGAGCGTATTTGCGCCGAAACCCCGGTCACACTGCGCCGCTGCCAGCCCGGTGAGATGGGCGTCGTGATCGCCCGTTACCAGGGAATCGACGGATACGACTGGGTGGCGATTCCGCTCCTTCCGTATCTCTACGCGGTCGACAATCCTGCCGACGTGCCCGCGCATGTGGACCGCGACACGGTCGCGCGGCTGCGCAATCACTATCGCGAAGCCCACCTTGAGAGCCTGGGCACCACTCTGTCGCCGGGCAACTTTTTGCACGGCGGCTGGACCCAGCTGGTGGGCGCGGCCTACGAGCGGCGCATCTTCGCCTTCCGCTTCCAGACCACTCCCCAGCAGGACGATGCCCTCATCCGGCAGTTGAACGCGGGCCCCAACCGCTCCCATTTCGATCTCCTGTTCAGCAACTGTGCGGACTTCTCGCGCGTGCTCCTCGATCACTATTTTCCTCGCGCCTTCGCGCGCAGCATCTTCCCCGATGCCGGCATGACTACGCCCAAGCAGACCGCGTACAGGCTGGTGCGGTACGCGCGCAAGCATCCTGAGACGCAATTGGCGGTCTTCGAGATTCCGCAGATTCCCGGGTACCGGCGCAGCAGTCACTCCGCGAAGGGCATCGACGAATCCTTCGTCACCACCCCCTATGCCATCCCCATTGCCGTCATGAACCCGTATCTCGCAGGCGGTTTGTTTGTGGACTACCTGGTGCGCGGCCGCCATCATCTCATCCCCAAGCATCCTCCGGTCCTCGGCCCCGGCAATCTTTCCCTGTTGACAGCTCCCAGTGCGCCCGCGCAGAATTCGGCAAGCGCCGGGACCGCTACGGATACTCCCTCATCCGCGGAGTCAGGTCCCAACGCTGATGTCGGCGCTTCCGCGGTAACGCAGTCGGCCGGAGAATCCAATCCCAGCCTGCAAGGAACCGGAGCCAGGAATGAGTAAGTCCCAGCCGCAAAATCTCAAGAATCATGCACGATTCGACCCGCCATTCCATTTCGTGCTGCTTATCGTTTTCCTCGCCAACCTGATCATTTCCATCGTCTACGTGGTCAAGCACCCCTGCTTCTACTCCGCGTGGTTCGTGGTGCTGTCGGTGGCTGCGATTCTCGCGCTGCTCAAGATGCGCCTGTATCCGCTCAAGGTGCAGGACCGCGTCATCCGGCTTGAAGAGCGGATTCGCCTGCAGGCGCTGGCTCCCTCTGAGTGGCACACCCAGATCTATCGCCTCAGCGAAGATCAGTTGATCGGTTTGCGTTTCGCCTCCGACGACGAAGTGGTCGAGCTCGCCAAGCAGGCGCTCGAACACAACCTCACCCGCAAGCAGATCAAGGAGCGCATCAAAGACTGGCGCGGCGACTACTGGCGGGTGTAGGAGCAGGTTTCAGGTTTCAGGTTTCAGATTTCGGCGTGCAGCCCTCAGCTTTTCCGCGACAAAGCGGTAGATGCCCTTTTGCGTCGTCGACCACGGGAAACCTGTCTTGCCCTGATCCGAGACGGTTCAATGCCAAGCAGTAAAACCCTGCCTCAAGCCCACCGTTAATTTTGCAGCCTTTTGGGGCGCCCTCCGACATCCGGGGCGGCGGCGCTAAAGATACTCGCCTTTTCAACCGATACGACGCATAGGGGATTCCATGGCGTTGTTCGATTTCGATGCAAAGGACCCAAGGCCCGCTCGCTTTGCTGCGCGTATGCCCATCCTTTCCACGGGCGAGAAAGTGTTCGGCTACAAGCTGCTGTTTCGCTCCGATGTCAACAACTATTTCCCCTCGGTTGAAGGCGATGTCGCAAGCCGGGGCGTGATTGATATGTCAAGCCTGATCGGCTTCAATACTCTCTGCAACAATCTCCCGGCATTCATCGTTACCACGCGCGACATTCTCGTCCGGCAATATCTGGCCTTGCTTCCCGCCGATAAAGTGATTGCGGAGATTCCCGATACCGTTACTACCGACGCCGAGGTGGTGCGCGCATGCAAGCAGCTGAAAGAGTCTGGCTGCAAGATAGCGCTCAGCAATTTCCGGGCCGACGATCCCCGGAGGGAGCTCGAGGAAATCGCGGATTTTCTCAAGGTCGACATCAGAATGTGTACGCTGGCCGATATCGCAGCCATCACCAACTGCTATCGCGGCCGCGGCCCGCGGCTGATCGCTGAGAAAGTGGAGACCAGAGAAGATTTCGAGTTCTGCAAGGCCGAGGGGTTCAGCTACTTTGAGGGATTTTTCTTTCGCAAACCGGAGATGATACGCGCGCGCGGCGCGCAATCCAATCGCACCGTGTACCTGCGATTGCTGTCGGCAATCTCCAGGCCCGATCTCGACTGGAAAGAGATTGAGGAAATCATCAAGTCCGATCCCATGCTCTACTATCGCCTGCTGCGCTACCTGAGCTCGGCCATCTTCGGTTTGCGGGGCGAGGTCAGGACCGTAGGCCAGGCGTTGACCATCCTGGGCGAGAAGGAAATACGCCGCTGGTGCCAGCTCAGCGGCATGCTCGAGCTGTCGCGGAACAAGCCATCCGATCTGGCGCTCGCGGCCCTGGTGCGCGCGCGTTTCGCTGAATTGATCGGCGCCAAAGTGGGGAGTGGAGGTTCGAACCTGTTTCAGGTTGGGCTGTTGTCGTTGATGGATGCGATTCTGGAAATCCCCATGCGCGAGGTGCTGGAGGGGCTGCCCATCGATGAAGGCTCCCGGATCGTTCTTCTCGAAGGTGCGGGTCCGCTTTCTCCGGTATACGATCTCATGCTTGCCGTTGAAGCCGGCGTCTGGCCCAGGATGGCCGCCTTGTCCTCCCAGCTCGGTATTGACCAGGAGTTCGTTGCACAGTCGCACTGGACAGCGATGGAGTGGGCGCAGTCGATTGTGACGGCGGTTTGATTACATCGTGCCGCAATCGGCCCGCGTTCCTGGTCATTACGCCGGTCTTGGCTTGAACAATCATCATTGGCTCGTGCATTCCGCAGCCAAAGCATAGAAGGCTCCATCAGGGTTCCGGATGGAGAAGTTTGCACCGCCTTCCGATCCGGAAGGCGTCACGAATTGGAGCGTGCCCGGGCCAATTCCACGATCTTTTCGATCATGTCGGTGTAAGAGTAGCCGGCCTTCCGGGCTGCCATGGTGAATTCGGCGGCGCTGGCCAGCCATGGGTTGGGGTTGGCTTCGATGACGTACACCTGCCCTTTCTTGTTCAACCGCATATCGATGCGGCCGTAGTCACGCAGCTTGAGTGCGCGATAGGCGGCGAGCGCGGTGTCCTGAAGTTTTTTCGTGGTCTCCTCATCGAGGTCTTCGGCCGGCGCGGACTTTGTCACCTTGAAAGCCTCGGTCTCCTGATCGAACTTCACGTCCTGACCGGCGATCCGCGGCGCTCCCTTCGGAAGCCTGGAGAGGTCGAGTTCGATCAGCGGCAGCACCTCCGCATTATCGTTGCCGAGAATGGCGGCGTAAATTTCCCGGCCTTCGATATATTCCTCAATGAGCGCCGGGCTGTCGAATTCCTCGTGGATGTAGTGGATGCGCTCCATCAACTCTTTCACGCTGTCGACGACGGAGCCGCTGTCGATGCCGATGGATCCGTCTTCGGACACAGGCTTGACGATCAGAGGAAACTCGATATCGTGCGCGTGTTCGGTGCGGCCCTTGTAGGAGATTGCGAAGTCCGGGGTCTTAACCTTGTGAAAGTCGAAAATCTTTTTTGCAATCGACTTGTCTTGGGCCAGATAAAGAGCCTGCGCGCCGCCGCCGGTATACGGAATGTGCAGCAGATCGAGATAGGCGGCGATGTTCATGTCCATGGTGTCGTCGCCCGCGTAGGACTCAGTGAGATTGAAGACCAGGTCGGCGCCGCATCTTGCCAGCGCAAGCAGCGATTGGTTCTTGCCATCGAGAACGTGGTACGAAGGTTCGTGCCCAAGCTTTGTCAACGCCTCGAAGATCTCTTCGCGGTCGTGTAGCGGATCTTTTTTCTTCCTGCGGCGTTTGCCTTTTTTGCCGCGCGGCGCCTTGGCCGGCTCCGGTTCAGGCTCAGGAGGGCCCTCTTCCCAGACATCGTGCAGGATCGTTACTTTGAGGTTTGCCATGATGCCTCTGCGCTCTTTCGCTATGACTCGCATCTGCCGCCCAGGGGCCCGGATGCGTAGAGCCCATCAAATCACGACTCAGGGCGAAATGAACTTGCCGCGAGTCATATAGTTCATCGCGAGCGCGGTCGCGTATACGGCGACTTCAGTCAGGTATTCCCGTTCACATTTTATGTCGGCACGCAGGCCCAGGTCGTTCACTTTTGCTTCGATGGTTTCCACCAGCACCTTGACCAGCGGACGCCGCACGCCGGTCCAATAATTCACCTTGTCGACGAGGACCTTGCGGTTCTCGCGCAGCAGGTCGACCGCGGGACGAACATTCTTCCTGCGGCGCCTGGATATGTTGAAGATGTCGCGCAGATCCGTATCGAGAGGAAGCTCGCCGGGACTGAGCTGCTGCTCGAGTCCGCCGCGATAGAATTCGCCCACCGTCACTTCCATTTCTTCGACGGTAATATCCGTATCGCCGCGTGCGACCACAGGATCGGCATCGCCGAACTTGCGTCCGATACGATCCATGTAGAGCAGCTTCTTCATCGCGCTCCAGCCCTGGTACCTCTTGCGCCAGTTGGAGCGAGGCGTCAGCCAGACCGCGAAGGTCTCAGCAAAGTCTTCGTCGGGATGCTTTTGCGCGTACCAGCCTTCCATGTGCCGCACAAACTGGCGCGAGAACGCAACGGGTTTGTAATTGTCCCGGTAAGGCCGCCGGAATGGCCCGAAGAGGTTGCGCCATTCGTTGGTTTTGTAAAGCGCATAGGCGTAATTGAAGGCGTGACCGGCCTCGTGGCGTAGGTACATCATGATCTGCCGTGCATCTTCAATGTCGTTCATCTCCGCTTCAAGGCGTTGCAGTTTGGGATCGGCGAGGTAGAACGGGATTCCGATAACGGGCTCCATGTTGGGGCAGCCCCACTCATCGGTGAGGTAGCACTTGGGGTGGAAGCGATGCAGCCCCTTGGCGTCCAGCTCCTTGTACAGTTGCTGGACAAAACGCTCGAGGGGAGAGCCTTCCACCTTCAAGCCGAGTTGCCGAATCGGCTTGGATAGGATTTCCTGGACCTCTGCCGGTGCTTTTTCGAAATTGGCCACAGATGGTCGAAGCGTAGCACAGGCCAGGCGGAATTTGCTCGTGCTTATTTCGTGTCCGGCTCGGAATCCGATCTCTGGCCGTCCGCTGTCTTCAGCGATTCCGCATCCAGCTCGTGCTCGTGTTTGTAATTCTCCACCGGCATCTTGCCGTCCCACCAGGCCCAGTTCATGGGATACACATCTGGATCTAAAAAGACCTGGTAGAAGTGCCAGACGACGATGGCCAGCGTGGCCAGGATCGCCTCGTAGAAGTGCACCGCCGTAGCCACATCCACCCACCAGCGCGCCAGCAGATCGCCGACCCAGACCTTGGCCCAGATCATGATGCCAGTGAGGCCCATGAGCGCCGTGCCCCACACCAGCGCCCAGTATTCGGCCTTCTCCGCGTACGAGAAGCGGCCGAACTTGGGCTTCTCCGCACTCAGGCCGAGGTAGTAGCGCATGGTGCCCCAGGCATCGAAGAGATCACGGGGCCGCGGGGCAATATCTCGTAGAAGCCGCCGGCCTTCGCGCGCCATGGCCAGATAAAAGACGTGATAAATGCCCGCGGCAATGAGGATGCAGCCCGCGATGCGATGAATGATGCCGCGCAGGTTTTCGCCCATGCCCAGTGTGTGCGCGAACCACGTCTCGGGGAACTTGAGCGCAAAGCCGGTGATGACCAGCACGATGAAGCTGGAGAGCAGAATCAGGTGCTGCCATCGCTGGTTCACCGTCATGCGCGTCATGAACGGATTCATCATGCGCCGCCGCGCCACCGCTTTGCTGCGCCAGATGATGGCGTTATGCAGGAACATGACGCCGATAACGACCAGAATGAGGACGATGTAAATCCACCGCACCCAGCGCACGGCCACGGAATCGATGTCGTTGGCGCGGGTGCCCGTGGCGAGGTGGACCGGAGTGCGCGTAAATTTTTGCGTCACACCCTTGTGGCACTTGCCGCACGTAGCGTCGAGATTGGCGGGATTGATGGTCGATCGCGGATCGCTCGAGGGCAGAATATCGTGCACACCGTGGCAACTGGAGCAGTTGGCGGCCACCACGCT
>JBEKAS010000212.1:0-7216 GCA_050015795.1 Occallatibacter sp.
GCGAGCAAGGGCTTCAACTATTTCTGGGCCGACGAGACCGAGCCCGACCTGCCGCCGGATGGCAGTTATTTCAAGATCGGACCGGGCACGGAGTATTTCAACGTGTACCCGCTGTTCCACACAGCGGCGTTTTATGACGGGATGCGCAAGGATATGCCTGACCAGCGGGCGCTGATCCTCGCTCGCGATGCCTATACCGGCGCACAGCATAACGGCGCCATCTTCTGGTCCTCCGATATCTCCCCCAGCTGGGACGCGTTGCGGCGGCAGATTCCCACCGGTCTCGACGTAGCCGCTTCAGGAATCGCGTATTGGGGAAACGATATCGGCGGGTGGCAGGGTTTGCCGATAACGCACGTACCCGCGCATCCGCCGCTGATCGATCCCTCCGATGCACGCGACGAAGTCGGTAGCTATGACGATTATCCGGAGTTATACGTCCGGTGGTACGAGTATGGGGTCTTTTTGCCGACCTTCAGAACCCATGGCACACGGCCACGCAACGAAGTGTGGTCTTACGGCAAACAGGCCGAGCCGATCCTCGAGAAATATCTCCGGATGCGCTACGAGCTGATGCCCTATATCTACTCGCTCGGGTACTTCACGCATACCACCGGAGCTCCGTTCATGCGCGCTCTGTTCATGGACTTTCCAGACGACCCGAAGGTGGCGGAGATTGGCGATGAGTATATGTTCGGTCCGGCGTTCTTAGTCGCACCGATAACCGCTCAAGGGCAAACGACGACAAGCGTCTATCTGCCCGCCGGTACGGCATGGTACGACTACTGGACCGACAAGCGGTATGAGGGCGGCCGGACCATCCAGGCGAGCGCGCCGATCGATAAAATCCCGCTTTTTGTAAGAGCGGGTTCGATTGTGCCGCTGGGGAGCGCTATTGAGAGCACGCATGAAACGCAGAGCATTGCCCATGTGAAGGTCTATTCCGGAGCCAATGGCGACTTCACGCTCTATAGCGACGACGGGCAAACCTATGCGTACGAGAGAGGGGATTTCCAGATTACCCACTTGCACTGGGATGATGCCACCAAAAAACTGACGCAGACCGGAACGAAGGCGTGGACCGGAAGTGACGTTGTGGAGGTGGTCCGGGGACGGTGAGTCGTATTTGAGGGCGACCGGTATTCTGATCCCTTCTCGGAGGGCAAGACGTTTTGTCTGGCGAGCGTGCATACAGCCCCCTCAGTGCCCTTGGTTCGCACTTCCGCAACGAGAAATTTAGGGAGTTTTCTCCTGCCGAAGAAGGGGATTGCTAAGGATGAAAGGAACTGCTGCTGTTCTGGCTGCTCTAGCGGCTACACTGTTCGTCGCTCCGATCTATGCCCAGGTCCTGGTTAAGGAGCAGGAGCGTCCGATTCCCCGCATTGTGCAAAAGGATGGACGCTTCGCTCTCTTCGTGGACGATGCTCCATTTCTGATTCTGAGCATCGAGGATCAGGACCTGGGTTTAGAGAGTTCCTGGCCGCCGCAGCCCAAAGACTGGGCCGATATGGAGTATCTGCATGCCAACACGGTTGAAGTGCCGATTTACTGGGATCAGATCGAAGAGCGGCCGGGAGAGTTTGATTTTTCGTCGATCGACAGGCTCCTGACCGCGGCTCGCGAGCATAACATGCGTCTCATCCTGCTCTGGTTCGCCACCTGGAAGAACGGCAGCCAGCACTACATGCCCGACTGGATGTTGTCGGATCCCGTGCGCTACTTTCACTCGGTCAACAGGGAAGGCGAGGCGGTGGATTCGCCATCGCCGTTCGCCACCGCGTCGCTCGAAGCGGATAAGCGAGCGTTCGCGGCAGTCATGGGGCATCTGAAAGAAGCCGACCCGCAGCGCACCGTCATCATGGTTCAGGTGGAGAATGAAACCGGCAACTGGAAGAGCGTCCGCGATTTCTCGCCGGCCGCGCAGAAGTACTTCGAGACGCCGGTGCCGCCCGAGATCCTCAAAGCCATGCGGGTGCAGTTAACCTCCCAATCGCCGAACTGGCAGCAGGCCTTCGGTCCCGATGCGGACGAGTACTTCAACGCCTGGGCGACAGCGAAATACGTGGGTGAGGTCGCGGCCGCGGGAAAGGCGGTCTATCCGCTGCCCATGGACGTCAACGACGCTTTGCGCAACCCGTTCCATCCAGGCCCTCCCGGAGAACCGGGCGTTCCCGGCAGTTACGAGAGCGGCGGCCCTGCAGACAATGTGATTCCCATCTGGAAAGCAGCGGCCCCCGCCATCGATCTTCTGGGGCCCGACGATTATCAGGGCGACCCCGTCGCGTATTTGAAAGTACTGGATCTCTATCACCGCGACGACAACCCACTCTTCCTCCCGGAGAGTGGCTGTCCCGGGTGTGACCCGGACAGTGGAGACTTTACCCGTTATTTCTTCACGGTTCTCGGTCTTCAGGGCATC
This sequence comes from Occallatibacter sp., assembly GCA_050015795.1. Taxonomy (GTDB): domain Bacteria; phylum Acidobacteriota; class Terriglobia; order Terriglobales; family Acidobacteriaceae; genus Telmatobacter. The sequence goes on from JBEKAS010000212.1 coordinate 2,420, forward strand.
GGATACTCTGAGTCAGGAAATCGCCCCGAGCCTTCTCTGGCAAGGAACTTCACGTTGGTGTGGCCAATGCAGCGCGAGATTGCCCGCCTCAATTTCGAGGGCAATCTCCAGGCCGTGGCAGAGCCGGTACACACCAAGGGCGAAGACCAAGGCGATCCCAGGCAGACGATGCGCTTCGGAACCTGGAAGGCTGTCGTGAAATACGGCTCGGCCCGCTTTGGTCCCGCCACCACCGCATGGAACACAATCCCCGAGGGACGCGCTCTGGTGGCGCAGCTTGGGGAGAACCAGTTTCTGGTGGCCGGATATTTCTGCACCGTCGACTTCTTTCCGGCCGGCACCGAGAAGCAACAGAAGACTGAGCACATCGTGGACGGAGCCGGGCAGATTCCCTCCGCCCTGATTGATGGCAAATGGCAGCACCGGCAGTTCATGCGCGTCGAGCAGGGAGTTTACGAGAATGGAGTCTTCAAGCTGCTGCGCAGCCAGAATGGGGATGCAACGGACTATGGCCTACGCTTTGGTGAGGAACCCACTGTACTGCGTGTCACGCTGGGCACTTATTAGAGCAGTCGAGAAAGTTTCTATTCTCTTTCCCGGCCGCAGCGTCAGCACCCCGGGCAACATCGGCAAGATGAAGACGGACAGGAGGCGGCACGCATGACGGCTGGCTGTGTCGAAGAATCAAACAGGAGCGGTAAATGCGAATAAAAATGACTGCGACATTCGCGTTAAGCCTGCTTGTGTGTGGCGCTGCCTTGACGCTTTCGGCCGCGGCACAAACAGACAATGGCGCGCCATATTTGCGGCAACAGGGCACTGCAACGCAGCTGATCGTGGATGGCAAGCCGTTTCTGGCTCTTGCGGGAGAACTCACCAACAACGCAGCAACCAGTCTCCCCTTGATGGAGCCGATCTGGCCAAAGCTTGTCTCGGGTAATCTGAACACCGCGCTTGTCGGCGTCTCCTGGGCGCAGTTTGAGCCGGAAGAAGGGCACTTCAATTACACCCAGGTGGACGGCGTGATCGCCAAGGCCAGAGAGAACCACATGCACCTTGTCATTCTCTGGTTCGGCTCCTGGAAGAACGGCACCTCCAGTTTTGCGCCGTACTGGGTGAAGAAGGATTACACTCGCTTTCCGCGCATTCAGATCGGTAATGGCAGCACCGTTTCGATCTCGGGCCCCCTGGAACTGCTCAGCACGTTTAGCGACGCCACACGGGATGCGGACGCTGCCGCGTTTGCGGCGTTGATGCGGCATATGAAGGAAGTCGATGGCGCCCGGCACACTGTAATCATGATGCAGGTGGAGAACGAAGTAGGCGTGTTGCGGGATTCGCGAGACCGGTCTCCTGCGGCGAACCGCGCGTTTGGCGCGCCGGTGCCGGCAGAGCTGATGAGTTACCTCGAAGCGCACAGGGATACGCTCATTCCTGAGTTCCGTTCGGTCTGGGCGACAAACGGTTACAAGAGCGCGGGCACGTGGGAAGAGGTCTTCGGTCCGGGCAAGCCGGCTGACGTGGAGATTCCGATTCAAACGAGGAGCCCGCCGATGAGCGCCGATGAACATGAAGTCAGCTGGAGGCAACTCCACTGGCCTTCGGACGAGATCTTTATGGCGTGGAACTATGCGCGCTATGTAGAAAAGGTGGTCCAGGCGGGCAAGGCAAGCTATGACATTCCAATGTACGTGAACGCGTGGCTGCAGCAGCCGAATCACGCCTGGCCCGGAACTTATCCGAGCGGCGGTCCATTGCCTCAGGTGCACGACATCTGGCGTGCCGGAGCTCCGGACGTGGATATCCTTGCGCCGGATCTTTACCTGCCGTATTTTGATGAAGTTTGCGAGCGATTTAGCAGGAACGGTAATCCGCTCTTTATTCCGGAGACGGGAACCGATGCGGCGAATTTGATTATGGCGGTCGGCAGGTTCAATACGATCGGCTTTTCTCCGTTTGGCGTTGACGGGGGAAGACCGATTCCCCCGGACCTTGCGGCCACGTATGAAATGCTCAACGATTTGGCGCCGATGATTCTGGCGCACCAAGGGACCGGTACCATGACTGCGGTGCGGATGGTCCTGGGTGGCCCGCCCAAGCAGGTCAAACTGGGCAATTACAACCTGACATTTACCTACACGGGCCGCATCACGCGTCTGGCCCCACAGGCCAAAGGCGGAGTCGTGGCGTCTCCTCCTCCACCCAGGCAACCCGGAGGACAGCCGGAAGAACCTCTGGCGCCGCTGGAAGCAGCAGCAGTTGTGATTTCCGCCGGTCCCGATGAGTACTACTTCGGCGGAGGAGGCATGCGCGTCGACTTCACGCCGAACACGCCTGGACCTCCCAATGTAGGGCTGGGTATTGTGCAGATAGGCAGATTTGTGGACGGAAAGTGGGAACTTACCCGTTGGATCGAAGGCGACGATGATGCACAGGGAGAGATTCTGGTGCTGAATCCGAGCACAATCGTGCGGGTTCAACTCTATAGAGTTCCATAGGGTGAGAATTCCGATGTCTTCGCGCTTTCTCGATTACTAATTTGATTCGTCGCAAGTTGGAGATGGTGCAAGTGAAGACGTTTCTGCGTTTTGAATTCACTATCGCGCCAAGCGCAGTATCGCCACGTCGGGCACTTTGCTGAGAAAGGTGATGAGGTATCCGCCATGATCAAAAACCACCTTGCCACTCATCTCTGTCTACTAGTTTCCGGGCTCGCTTGGGCGCTTACCCCAGGTTTTGCCCAGCAACCAACATATCCGTTCAACGATCCGTCGTTGTCGATGGAAAAGCGGATCGACAACCTGCTTTCGCTTATGACCATCGACGAGAAGATCAATTGCCTGAGCACGAACACCGGCGTGCCCCGGCTTGGTGTGATGAGCTACGGCAGCTCCGAAGGCATTCACGGAGTCGTCCAACGTGAAGCCAGAGGCAAGCGCCTGCCCATTACGACGACGCAATTCCCGCAGCCTCCGGGCATGGGTGAGTCGTGGGATCCGGATCTGGTCCGTCAGGCCGGGGGTGTGGAGGGCTATGAAGCCCGCTTCATTACTCAGACCGAGAAGTACAACCGTCAGATCCTCATGCTCTGGGGACCACAGGCCGACCTGGCACGCGACCCGCGATGGGGACGCGGCGAAGAAGTGTACGGCGAAGACCCTTTCTTCAACGGAACCATGGTGACGGCCTTCGCCAGGGGTCTGGAGGGGGACGATCCGAAGTATTGGCAGGCCGCTCCGCTGCTCAAGCATTTTCTCGCCAACAGCAACGAGAATCTCCGCACCAGTTCTTCATCCGACTTCGATCAGCGGCTGTTCTGGGAATACTATTCGGTGCCTTTCCGGATGGGGTTTCAGGATGGTGGCGCTCGAGGCGTCATGGCCTCATACAACGCCTGGAATGGCACCGTAATGGCCGTTAACCCGATTCTCAAGAGCGTCGTCCGCGACCAATGGGGCGCAGCGGTTATGTCGAGCGACGGGGGAGCGGTTCACCTCCTTGTCGATCCACGCCATCTCTTTCCCGATCAGAAGGCCGCGGTGGTTGCGTGCCTGAAAGCAGGCATCAACCAGTTCCTAGACAGGTTCCAGGACGAAACCAAGGCAGCGCTGAAAGACGGTTCCATCACCGAACCAGAGATCGACGCATTGCTCCGTCCCAAGTTCAGAGTGACGATCCGTCTGGGATTACTGGATCCGCCGGAGATGGTTCCTTACGCGAAGATCAAGGATGCACCTGAGCCCTGGAACACCGAGAAGGATCGTGCCGTCTCGAAACAAATGGCGCTTGAATCGGTCGTGCTACTCAAAAATGAGAATGCATTTCTGCCTCTCAAGAAGAATGCCATCAAGTCGATCGCAGTCATCGGCCCTCTTGCCGACTCAGTCCACTGGGACTGGTACGGCGGCACCCCTCCGTATGCGGTTACGCCGCTCCAGGGAATCACGGAGGCCGTGGGACCAGGCGTCAAAGTCAACTACGCTGCCGATGAGTTGGGTAACTCCGCTATTAACGCGGCCAAAGCATCCGACGTCGCAGTGGTAGTCATCGGCAACGATCCCACCTGCGGTCCGGACATGGCACACGATTGGCACGACACAGTGGACGGCGGCGGAACCCTTGCCTGCACCGTGCCGAGCGACGGGCGCGAAGGACGCGACCGCGAAAGCATCACTCTCGAACAGGAGCAACTGGTCAAGCAGGTATATGCCGTCAATCCCAAGACCGTGGTCATCTTGATTTCGAGCTTTCCCTTTGCCATCAACTGGTCGCAGACTCACGTTCCCGCTATCCTGCACATGGCCCACTCCTCGCAGGACGAGGGAACGGCCCTGGCGCAAACTCTCTTTGGTGACTACAACCCCGGTGGGCATCTCGTGGAAACGTGGCCCAAGTCCCTCGATCAGTTGCCCCCGATGATGGACTACAACATTCGCGACGGCCGCACTTACTTGTACTTCAAAGGTGAGCCACTCTATCCTTTCGGCTATGGCCTCAGCTACACCACCTTCAAGTACTCCAATCTCCGCACTAGTTCATCCGAACTGGCTAAGGACGGCACCGTCACCGTGAGCGTTGATGTGACGAATACCGGCAGCCGCGCGGGCGATGATGTAGCGCAGATGTACGTGAAGCACCTGAAATCGAAAGTGGAGCGTCCCCGCGAAGAGTTGAAGGGATTTCAGCGCGTTGCCGTCAAGCCCGGTGAAACCAAGACCGTTCAAATTCCGCTGAAGGCTTCAACACTTGCCTGGTGGGACGAGAAACTGCCCGGATTTCGCGTCGAAGCTGAACCCA
>JBEKAS010000213.1:0-7169 GCA_050015795.1 Occallatibacter sp.
CGGGGTGGTCCAGCGTCATGCCGCCAATGCGCAGCGGCACGCCGGACTTGAACTCGTGCGAGTCATAGCCAAAACCGACGCGTATGTCCGTCTTTCCCATGTTCAATCGCCTGCGTGGGGCAATGTATTTGTGCTTCCCGCATCACCGCGGCGGTACGGCGTTCCCCGGTCGTCGCTAGCACCGCTAACTCCGCAAACTCTGCTGCTTCAAATAGAACTCGGCCAGTTCCAGGTCGCCTGGCTGCGTAATCTTCAGATTAACCTGAGAACCGTGCACCACGGCTACGGGAATTCCGGCGCGTTCCAGCAGCGAGGCCTCGTCGGTGCCCACAAAGCCGTCGGCGGCGGCCTCAGCAAAGGCGCGCGCGAGCAGGCCGTAGCGGAAGCCCTGCGGCGTTTGCGCCTGCACCACGAATTCGCGCGGAATGGTTGCGGTGACGAGCGCTCCGTGCGCGGTGCGCTCGACTTGTTTGATCGTATCGACGGCGGGCATGCCGACGATCGCCGCGCCGTATTCGGCCACTGCGTCGATGGTGCGCTCGATGGTAGCCGCGTCGATAAGCGGGCGCACGGCGTCGTGGACGAGGACAATGTCGTCCGCCTCGGCGGGCAGGGCCTTGAGCGCGTTGGCCACGGATTCCTGGCGCCTTTCGCCGCCCTCCACCACATACACGCGGTCTGAGAAGCCATACTCGGCCACTTGCATCGCGGCGCGCTCCATCTCCGGCTTGCGCACGGCCACGTAGATCGACGTGACGCGCGGCGCCGCGGCAAAGGCGCGCAACGAGTGAATGAGGATGGGCACACCATCGAGGGTGAGGAACTGCTTGGGCTGCGGACCCGCCATGCGGGTTCCCATTCCCGCGGCGGGAAGAATGACGAAGACTTGCATGGCTCTGCGAGTATACAACAACAGCTGCTAGCTACGAGCTTCTAGCTGTTAGCTTGTAAGCCTGCTTGCGTCAGCTGCAGGGCAATTGCATGAACGCGGTTCGATGGTGATAAAAAGCCTCGGCACGGCCCCACGGGGCGCGCAAACATCACCCGCGACGCTGTCCCCGGATTGCGCTGCGCTCCATCCGGGGCGGTTTTCGTGTCTTCCCTACGGGAAGACGGCGGTTTCTTGTCCGATGATCGGGCCCACTCAAGCTGAAAGCTAAAGCCCCGTTCTTCTTGCGCCTGTTGCGGCATGAGTAAACTCATGCCCTGATACAAGACTCTCCCTGACCAAGTCTCTCAGCGGTTTTTGGGGCTGTGCCCTGATACAAGACTCCCTCCGGCCGAGTTTCTCAGCAGGCTTTGAGGCTGTGGCCTGACACTTCGTGCGGGTTCCGGGAGGGTTGCGCGGGGCGGGCGGGAGTTTGCCTCGATCCACAGGGTCCACCGGGGGCTTTTCGTTGACTTGGGGCCTATTTTTCAGTATTCTATAGACCTTGCGCGGTGTTGCGCCTGGGGTCTCGGTGTGCTCACCCGGACCGGTCTGAGGGATGCCCTGGAAGTGGATTGAGGGGCTCCGATGGAACAGGCAATTGGCTGCGGGACCGAGGGAATGCGGTCCGATGTAGCCAGGGCTCCCGAGGGGGCTGACTCCGGCAACTTCTCACCCGAACAGATTTGTTTGGCAGTGGGTAGATTTTTGGGCCCGTGCGTTTTGCATGGGCGGATGTGGTTTGCGCGAGTTTGTGGTTTCCCCGGTCCCCAAATGCGAGGGACCGGGGGCACCCAGCGCCCAGGGTTTTATAGCCCAGAGATTTTTTCGAGGGAAGAATAGAGATGTCGACCTTTGTTCCGAGCGGCAAGGATATCAGCCGCAAATGGTATGTGGTGGATGCGAGCGGCCAGACGCTGGGCCGACTGGCCACCAAGGCCGCCAGCGTGCTGAGCGGCAAACTGAATCCCCAGTACGTGCCGTACATCGACATGGGCGACCATGTGATCGTGATCAACGCGGAGAAGATCCGGTTGACGGGGCTGAAGGACCAGAAGAAGCTTTACCGGCGCTACACGGGCTTTCCGGGCGGGCTGCGCGAGGAATCGTTTGCGCGGCTGATCAACCGCAAGCCGGAGAAGGTGCTGGAAGAGGCCATCAAGGGCATGCTGCCGAAGAGCAAGATGGGCCGGCAAATGGCAACGAAGTTGAAGGTGTACCGCGGCGACAAGCACCCACATGGGGCGCAGATGCCGGTGGCGCTGTAAAGACAGGGACTAAGGGACTAGGGAAGACAAGCCTGACGGCTGAGAGCTAAGAGGAAACGAATGGCAGATCTGGTGCAGTATTACGGGACGGGGCGGCGCAAGAGTGCGATCGCGCGGGTGTTTCTGCGTCCCGGCACGGGCGAGTGGAAGGTCAACGGCAAGAAGTTCGAAGAGCACTTTGTGACCGAGCAGCAAAGGGTTTCGGCCAAGCGCACGCTGTTGGTGGCGGAACTGGCGGCGAGCTTCGACGTGCTGACCACGGTGAGCGGCGGCGGCGTGAGTGCGCAGGCCGATGCCGTAAAGATGGGCATTGCCCGCGCTTTGGTTGAGTTCAACCCTGAGCTGCGCAAGCTGCTCAAGGCCGAAGGCCTGATGACTCGCGATGCGCGCCAGAAGGAACGCAAGAAGTATGGCCAGAAGGGCGCGAGAAAGCGGTTCCAGTTCAGCAAGCGCTAACGCGCTTGCTAGCTTTTAGCTGCTAGCTCCTAGCTTCTAGCTTTTTCTTGCTTGATCCGGCGGTTTTGGAACTCCCGTGAAGGTGGGTTCCGGCTGGGACAAGCTAGAGGCTAGAAGCTAGCGGCTAGAAGCTGGTTTCACAAATCTCCCCGCGAGGGGAATCAATCCGGGCCACGGTTGGACCTGCCTGGATGCAGTCCACATAGGAGGGACATTGGCAACCATCACCATGAAGGAACTGCTCGAAGCAGGTGTTCACTTCGGGCATCAGACCAAGCGCTGGAATCCAAAGATGAAGGAATACATCTTCGGGGAGCGCAACGGAATTTACATTATCGACCTGCAGAAGACGCTCAAGCTGTTCAAGGATGCGTCGAAGTTTGTGGTTGAGCTGTGCGGCAGCGGGAAGACGATTCTGTTTGTGGGCACCAAGCGCCAGGCCCAGGATGCAATTTCAGAAGAAGCCACACGCGCGGGTATGCCCTACATCAACCAGCGCTGGCTGGGCGGGCTGCTCACCAACTGGGTGACGGTGCAGAAGAGCGTGAAGCGCCTGCAGGAACTGGACGAGATGGCCACCGACGGCCGCTATGAGCTGCTGACCAAGAAAGAAGTGATCAAGCTGGAGCGGGAGCGCAAGCATTTGCAGGCAAATTTGGCCGGCATCAAGAGCATGAAGCGGCTGCCCGACGCGCTGTTCGTGGTGGACTCGAACAACGAGACGATTGCGGTGAAGGAAGCGCGCAAGCTGGGCATTCCCGTGGTGGCGGTGGTGGATACCAACTGCGATCCCACGGTGGTGGATTACGTGATTCCGGGCAACGACGACGCATTGCGCGCCATTCGCCTGTTTACCTCGAAGATTGCCGACTCGGCGGCCGAGGGCGTGAACCTGCTGGGCGACAAGGCCTTCCAGGAAGAGGCTGTGGAAGCCACGGCCGCGGAAGAGAGCGGCGAGGCGGCAGAGGCTGCGCTGGTGGAAGAGGTCGACCTGGAAGCGGCGCTGGGCGGCGGCATTCGCAAGGCGCCTGCGGGCGTGGCGGTTTTGGCGGATGAGGTTGAGGCTGCCGAAGCCGGCGTTTAGAATCTGGACTTCGTGATTTGGCCGGGTTCGCTGAGGAGTGCGGGCGTGGACGCCCGCACGACAGCCGGTCTACCACCCCAACAAGCAAGAAGCGCGCTCGTCGGGGGCCCCGGAGGAGACCGGCGCTACGGTGTGGAGCGTGGCCGCTTCGATGGTCGGCCACGCTTTTCTTATGCCGGAAACATGGCGGGCGTAAAGTTTGAGGTTGAATTCATATCCGCGACGCGTTCGCGGGGCCGGCTGCGACCGGGGAAAAACAAAGAGAGATGACGACAGTGAGCGAGAAGATTGATGCGAAACAGGTGAAAGCGCTGCGCGAGATGACGGGCGCGCCCATGGGCGACTGCCTGAAGGCGCTGCAGGAGGCCAAGGGCGACAAGGAAGCCGCGGTGATTGTGCTGCGCAAGCGCGGCATGGCGTCGGCGCAGAGGAAGGCCGCGCGCGTGACCAATGAGGGCTCGGTGGGCGCATATGTTCACGCCGGCGGCAAGATTGCCGTGCTGCTGGAACTCGACTGCGAGAGCGACTTTGTGGCCAAGACCGAGGACTTCCAGGAGCTGCTGAAGGACGTGGCGATGCACATTGCGGCCAGCGATCCGAGCTACGTAAAGCCCGAAGACGTGACCTCGGAGGACCTGGAGCGCGAGAAGGAGATCTATCGCGCACAGGCGGCGGCGACGGGCAAGCCGGCTCCCGTGATCGAGAAGATTTTGGACGGCAAGATGGCGAAGTTCTATGAAGAGGTTTGCCTGCTGGAGCAGCCATTCATCAAGGACCAGGCCATCAGCGTAAAGGAACTGATTGCGCAGAAGGTGGGCAAGCTGGGCGAGAACATCACGGTGCGGCGGTTTGCGCGCTTCAAGGTGGGCGCGCCGGAGTGGACCGTGGCGCAGACCAAAGCTCAGGAAGCGGCGGAGTAGGAGAGCAGGGATCAGGGAACAGGGATCAGGGATCAGTTTTATCTTGCGGAGGCGAGCCCGCAGGGATAAAACGAAGAGCATTACAGAAGGCGTGAAAAGAAAGGGGCAATCCGCGCGATGCGAATTGCCCCTTTTGTTTCAGGCCTGGACTGAAGGCCGGAGGTTACGGCAGGTAGTAGCGGAACGAGGTGAAGAACATGTTGTCGTCGCCGTGCGCGCCGCCGCCGGGGTTTTGGGCGGCGGTGCCGCCGTTGCCGGACCAGATATCGCGGCGGATGTTTTCATACGTGATGCCCTGGCGCAGGCGGCCCTTGGGGCCGCTGTAGATGTTGTACCAGTAGCCTGCAACGAATTCCGTCACGTCCTTGGTGTTGCCGCCGCAGTTTGCTGGAGCGGTCTGGTTGCCCGTGCCGCCGCCATTGGAACCGGAAAGCTGAGCCTCGGTCAAGCAGCCGGTCATGGCCGGAGCGTTGGCGATGGAGGTGCCGAGGCTCGGGCCGCCGACACCATAGCCGGCATAGGTGTTGCCGCCGGAGTTGGTGCCGCTGACGACGAAGTCACGATAGACGTAGTCGCCGCCATAGTTGAGGTAGACGTTCAGGCGCGGCGTGGGATTCGCTTCCACCGTGCTGAGCGCGGAGAAGGCCTTGAGAGGTTCCAGTATGCCGTTGGGACGAACCGTTGCATCGGCAATCGTCGAGTTGCCATAACGGCCGACGCCCACGCCATAGAGGCCCTTGAGGCCGATGGTGAGCTTCTTGTTGGCAAAGGGGCCACGGAAGCCGCCGCCGATGCCGCCAGCCGGTTCCATATCGTTGTAGGGGGAGCCGGTGGTGGGATAGATGCGATCGCGGAAGAAACGGCCGATGCCGAAGGCTTCCCAGTGTCCCCAGCCGGGCTCGACAGCGAGCTTGGCGACGAGGTCCGGCGCAATGTTCAGGGAGTAGTTAGCCTGGTTGTCGTAAAGTCCGCCGCCGGTGCCGGTAACACTTGTGATGTAGTTCGAGGGTATGCCCGAACCAGCCGGGTTCAGAAGCTGTGGGTTCTCAACCGACATGCCGGCCCAGGCTTTTGTCCCGATGTTCTTGACCACGCGAAAGCTTTCCTGGCGAGCCCAAACGAAACCCGCATCGTACTGCGCGTCGATAGTGGCCGGCAGAATTTGGGTTCCGCGGGTCAGGCCTGAGGCGGTTTCCGCAGTCAGCGACCAGCCGGTGCCGCCGGAGAAGTCCCAGCCACTGGTGGTCTTGGCGTCGGCCCAGAGTTCGCGCTGGCGCATGGTATAGCTGTTCGATTGGTTGTTGTTCGAGGTTGTGCCGGAGCTCAACCAGTCCGCCTCGTAGTAACCGGTCATTGTCATGCTGGCGATCTTGCCCGAAAACTTCAAGGCAACACGCGACTGACGAGCGCTGCCGAAAAACTCGCTCATTCCCGCGCCGTCGGCGTTCTGCAGCGGAACGCTGCTGGCGCCGGTGTTGATGTCGTCGCCGGTGGCGTCCTGACGCCAAACGGTTGCAGCTTCAATGAAGCTGCCCGCCGGCGAAATCGTCACGCCCTTGTAGTTGATCGCATCAGGACTGCCGATGGCCTTTTTGAGGGTGGTGGTTTCGTCAGAGACCGTGGTGGCGAGCGACAGCTGGTTGGTCTTCAGATCGCTTACCGTGCTTTGCAGGGTGGTGACGGCATCAGTGTTCTGAGTGAAGGTCTGCTGCTGCGCCTGGGCGTCGGCTTCAGCCTTGTTGGCCGCGGCGCGCGCATCGGCGGCATCCTGCTGCGCCTGACGCAACTGCGCATCCTTCGCGGAGAGATCGCTCCTCAGGCTGTCGATCTGGGTCTGCATCTCGGTGCGCAGAGCCTGAATCTGGTCTGCGACCGAGGGCGCCGGCGGGGCGGCGGGTTTCTTGACCGGCGCATGCTTTTTCGCCGCCGGCGCGGAGTGGCTGGTCGAGGGAGTACTGCTGGTTTGAGCGTGGGCAACAACGAGACTGGCTGCCAGAATGGCCGCGGCAGCCGCGTAGAGTGTGCGTTTCATTTGGGCCTCTCTGTTCGTTTGGAATCTTTCCGGAATTTTGGCCGCGTCCGCATGCATTCGCCTCGCGCGAGTCTTCTGCATCGCGGACACATCAATGAATGAGAAAAATCTGCATTATCCTCATCGGCGCAGAACCACACGACGATGAGAGCGCGAGGAGAAGGAATTTCGCGACGGCGAAATTGCTGCCCATCGTTCCGCATCCAAGACTCGCAGAGTTCGATGAAAATTTGACGAATTCACGCAGATTTCACATTTTAGTGATCGATCTTCGCGCAGCAGAGGGAAAGTTAGAAAAATTTATGCACTATTAAAAATCGCGACTCAGTACGGCTGCCCACCTGTGGAAATTACCCGCAAAAACTCAGTGATTCGAGGGCTGGGATGCCGAGGAAGCGCTTGCGGAGGGCGCGCCGGCGCTGAGGAGATTGGCGAACAGGCGAAAGGCGCCCGGCACCAGCTCAGGAAATTGCCGGTGGAG
>JBEKAS010000214.1:0-10731 GCA_050015795.1 Occallatibacter sp.
GGTAATCGTGCACAAGCCGACCCCGGTCGTGGTGCCGCTGGTTGTGCATGGCCCGGAGGCTGAGAATGCGACGATCTGCCCGGAGGAGGCCGTCGCGCTGAACGAGAACGTGCCGCCGTACTGCACATTCTGCAATTGAGGGAAGGTGATGGTTTGCGATTGCACGTTGGAGCTAGCGGGCAGAATCGAGAATGTGCCTGAAACAGAATCGGCCGCGTTGTAGGAACCTGAGCCTGTCTGCGATGCAGTGACGGTGCAGCTTCCCGTGCTGGTCAGCGTGATGATGGCTGAGGAAACATAGTTCGCGTCGATCGACTGGCTGCTGATCGAACAGTTGCCGGAAGCGCTGAAGCTGACCTGCAACATATTCGCCATGTTGTTGGACTCGGCTGTCGCGTAAAGCGTGACCGGCGAACTTGAAATCAGAGCAGAACTCGGCCAAGGCTGAGGAATGACGATGGTCTGGTTGTTCTTAAGCACTGCCGGCGGCGAAGGTGGACTCGACCGCTGACTGCCGTTCGTGTCCGGAACGAGAGTGGTCACAATGGTGTAGATCACGGTCGTTGAGGTCAGATCGGGGTTTGTGTCGGTAAACGTAGTCGCCGGCGGATTTCCATTCACTCCGCTGACGCTGCCAATCAAAATCGGGGTTGCTCCATCGGAGCTGCGATAGACGGAGTAAGTTTGAACAACTCCGAAGATCGGCGCAGTCCAATTCACCACGACCTGCTGCTGCCCCGCGGGCATCATCATCGGCGTTTCGCTGGGTGATACCGGTGGGCGAACAATCGAGTTGGCGGTATCGTAATCCAACTCGTTGGTGGTTGCGCCGCCGCTGCCCAGGGCTACGGTGCCGCCGCTGCCCAGAGCGATGGTGCCGCCGCTGCCCAGTGCTACCGTACCACCGCTGCCCAGAGCGATGACGCCGCCACTGCCCAGAGCTACGACGCCGCCGCTGCCAAGGGCCACCGTGCCGCCACTGCCCAGCGCTACCGTACCTCCGCTTCCAAGGGCAATGGTGCCGCCGCCGCTCAGAGTGATACCGCCGCTGCCCAGCGCGATCGTGCCGCCGCTACCGAGGGTGATGGTACCGCCGCTGCCCAGTGCAATGGTTCCGCCGCTGCCGAGGGCAATGGTGCCGCCGGCGCTGAGCGTAATACTGCCGCCGCTACCTAGGGCGACGGTGCCGCCGCTACCCAGCGCCACCGTTCCGCCACTGCCCAGCGTGGCCGTTCCGCCGCTGCCGATGGTGACACTGCCCCCGCTGCCCAGCGCCACAGTGCCGCCGCTGCCCAGAGCAACCGTGCCGCCGCTCCCTAAAGCAATAGTCCCGCCGCTGCCCAGCGTGACGGTCCCGCCGCTGCTCAGCGTGACGTTTCCGCCGCTGCCCAGGGCAATAGTGCCGCCACTACCCAGCGCAATGGTGCCGCCACTGCCAAGGGCAACAGTGCCACCGCTGCCCAGAGCAACCGTGCCGCCGCTACCCAGCGCGATGGTGCCACCGCTGCCAAGGGCGACCGTGCCGCCGCTGCCAAGGGCAACTGTGCCGCCGCTGCCCAGCGTGATCGTCCCGCCGCTATCGGGAATTGTGTAGCTGCCCCCGGTTGAGGGAATCGTTACTGTGCCGCCGCTGCCTAAAGCAATAGTCCCGCCGCTGCCCAGCGTGACTGTGCCACCGCTGCCCAGCGCAACCGTGCCGCCGCTACCCAGGGTAATCGTGCCGGCACTGCTCAGGGTGACGACACCGCCGCTGCCCAGCGCTACCGTACCACCGCTGCCCAGCACTATCGTGCCGCCGCCCGCGGGCAGGGTCGCGACGCCCCCGTTGTTGAGCGTCACGCTTCCACCGCTGCCCAGGGCGATGGTGCCGCCGCTGCTCAGGGTCGCGTTTGCGCCGCTGCCCAGGGTGGCGGTGCCTCCGCTGCCCAGCGCCACGGTACCGCCAGCGCCCAGTGTCACGTTTCCGCCCGGGGCAATGTTTACCGGCGCCGCAGGGGATGCAAATGAAAGCACGCTCGCCAGGGACGCGACTTCGCCGCCAGTGGCGCCAACCTGACGCAGGTCGATGTTGGCCACGTCGTTGTATCCCCGCAACTGCGTATACGGCATGCCCTCGATTTCGGTCACGCCATCGTTCGTCGTGATGCTATCGAAAGTGATGTTCTGCCCAGTTGACCACGCATCCACAGCCGGGATGGGTGCAATCGATCCATTGATGCGATATCCCGTATCCCCGTTGAGCGGAGTGCCGTCGCAATGCATCGTGGCAGGGCTCTGCCCGGAGCTGGGCTGGTTGGGCGTGAACCAGGCCGAAGTGGGGAACGTGGCGGGATTGCCCATGCCGTCCGTAAGCTGAGTCACCGAGCCCAACGAGCCGGGGAGCAGCGTGGCCAGCGTCTGGTTCGAGAAGGCAACGGATGCAGTCGGTCCCACGCCATCCAGTTGGAAAAGGTAGTTCATGGTGCTCTGAAAATTCGGCTTGCAATTGGCTTCGTAGGTCGGGATGTAACTTCCGGACGTGTCGTAGTAGCGTCCGCCGTGGGTCAAGCCAACCGTGTGTCCGACCTCATGGAAAAAGGTGCCGGCGATGACGTTGGCGCGCGCGGCCATGTTCTGATTCGGAGCCGTCTCCCAAAGGCCCAGGGTCACAGCTGAATCCTGCCCGCCCAGGTCGGAGTAGCCGGAGATGCTGGTCACCGTACCGGAAGTCAGGCCGATTTCCGGCTCAGGCAATGTGCTGTTGGGATAAGTCCAGTTGGGGACGCCGGGAGTCGACAAAATGATGGTATTTCCGTCGGGACACGACGAGGTGTTATAGATGCCGTTGAGACTCGGGTTTCCCTGCACGCCTGAGATGGTGAAACGACTCGGGCAATAGTTGATACTGCCTGGGGCACCCCGGTTGGCGGTGACGATGGTCGTCACGCCGCTCGCGACCGTGATCGACGTGAGGGTTTGATAAGGCGTATTCCATGCCGGTATCGCCAGGGAATGACCGAACAGAACGTAGTGATAGCTATCCTTCTGTCCGTACGGAAAACGCGCCGTGCAATCGCCGCCCGCTGCGCAGGAAGCAAAATTGCGCGGCCAAACCTTGGAGATCTCCAGGCTGTTCTTCCAGTCGACCACTCCCGGCTGGCCGGGGAACTCGCACAACTGCGGCGGACTGGCGGAAGGGTTATCCGTGCAGGTGCTTTCGGGCACTGCGTTGCCAATTTCCAGATGGAGCACGATTCCAATCGCGGCGAATGAGTTCTTGACGATCGCCAGCGGGTCGTTGCCCTGGGCGTCTGGCGAAGGGAACAGGTTCTCCTGGCTGGGATCGCACGCGCCGCTTGCAAGCACGGCGCCGCACATGTAATCGAGTTGGACGAAGAGGTCTTTTTCGCCGTGCTGAGCGCCCGGCAATGGCACCCACGATTGAGTCTTCACGTCGTAATAACCCGGCCGTCCTGCAAAGAAATCGCCCGCAGCTGGGCCGGACTTCCAGGCATCGAGAATTCCGTCATTATCGCTATTGGTTACGGGCGTGGAGAAAATCACCGCGCCATAGGCAGTGCCGGCATTCAGAGGCGCACTGTATTGGCTGGCGTGCGCCGCCAGCGAAACGGATCCGTAGCTGTTGTTCCAGGCTCCGCTCGCGTAGGAGAGGATCGTGCTTTCGCCGGCTCCGCCACGCGCGTCATAGACTCCCAGCACGTTCTGCGTCGTCGCGGATCACCACCAGACTCGCGCCTTCGGTAACAGGAAATCCGGTTCCTCCGCTGTCAGGCAAAGAAACCGTGAAGGCGCCCGAGCCATAGCGCACACCGCTGCCGTTCGCATACACCGGGAAATAAGTATTCACGTCGGCGCGGTAAACGCGCAGCGTTCCGGTCAACGCTCCGTCGGTAAAGGGCGTGTCGGTTCCAATCTGCTGTCCGGTGATGGGAAAGCCAAGGAAGGTTCCATTATTGGCCGAGGGCGACGGCGTATTCTCCAGCGCTACCCAGTACAGGTAACCATCGATAATGTCGGCTCCGTCAGGAACGCCCTGGCTGACGCCTGGGTCCGTGGTGCTATCGGGAATGTTGATGGTTCCGGTGGCCATGCCGCTGTGGCCGGTGCCACGCAGAGTGACGCCCGCGGCCGCATAATCGCCGGTCACGAAGTAATTATTCAGTAGCGAGAGCGGGTTGGGAGCTGGCGTCGGCGCCGCGCCCACAGAGGTCACCAGCGCGACCGCCGTTCCCAGAGTCGCCGGCGCTCCCGCCGCTGGGTTCTCGCCGATCACGCTGCCGGCAGGCTCGCTGTCGCTGTACTGCGTGGTCACTGTTCCCAGCGTCAGGCCCGCCGTGGTTAGGGCGCTCGTGGCCGCCGATTGCGTCATTCCAACCACGTTGGGAACTACACCTGCAGACGACCCGCTGGCGCTGCTGCTCCCGTTGAGGTTCACAGCCTGCAGAACTACGGCAGGAGCAAGGTTCAGGGTGTTATCACTAAAATCCGCCGCGCCCGAGAGCAGGCCCGTACTTTGCGGTGTAAAGCTGAAGCTCTCATAACAGGATGCGCCCGGAATCAGCGAGAATCCGCTGCCGCTGCAGGTGGAACCTGCGTTCTCGATGAAGTTCGTGCCCAGGGTCAGGGCGAGAGTGCCGGTCAGCGGCTGGTTGCCGATGTTTTGAAGGGAGATCAGCTGCGGGCTGTCCACGCTGGTGTTGCTGACGGCCGTTACAGCAAAGCTCAACGATGGCAGTTGTGACCGGTTGACTTCAAAGACCTGCCCGGAGCCTTGATCTCCGATGAAGACATCGCCCGCGGCATCCACTGTCACGCCGCTCGGGTAACCGAGTCCGGTGCCCACCGTGGTCTGGGAGCCGCCACCGGCCGGAATCTCCACCACTCGGCTATTCGGCGCATCAGCGATGAAAAGATCGCCCGCGGCATCCACCGCCAGGTCGTACGGTTGACTCAGTCCGGTGACGGGCACCGTCGTGGTTTGGCCGCTGCTGGGCGAATACTCCACCACCTTGGGCGGGTCCCCATTCTGGCCGCCATCGGCGATGAAGACGTCGCCCGCCGCATCCAGCGCCACGCCCCACGGTAGCTGGAGGCCAGTGGCGGGAACCGTTGTCTGAACCCCGTCAGGCGCAACCTCGACGACACGGGCGTTGTTTTGATCCCCGATGAAGACGTCGCCCGCTCCATCAAGCGCTATACCGATCGGGTAGTTCAGTCCGCTGCCCACTGTAGACTGGACACCGCTGGGCGTGACCTTTACCGCATACGGAAGGTAGAGGTCATCGATGAAGAGATCGCCCGCTCCATCGACCGCCACGCCGATTGGGGCTGGGGTCTGCCCAGGGGCGGAGGTGTAAGCGGATAGCACCGTCGACTGCACGCCCCCGGGCGTGACCTTTACCACCTTGGCGGCGACGTAATCCGCGATGTAGAGGTTGCCCGATGCATCGACCGCCAAACCGACGTTGTAGTGTAGGCCGGTAGTGGGCTCAACGGTCTGGACGCCCGGGCCGAATATCGCTTCCGGCGCCTGGCCAATTCCATAGACCGGCTCGGTCGCCAGCAGGTTGCCGCTGTTGTCGTACAGATTCACCGCACCCGTGCGCAGTCCAGGCACGAGCGGAATGAAGTTGACGTTCAAGGTGCAGGAATTACCCGCGGAGATCGCGCCCGAACAAGTGCCGCCGCCCGCGAGCGCGAAGTCGAGGCCCGTAACTCCTTGTGTCACTACCTGGGTCGCGCCAATGTTGGTGTTTGCCGCTGCGGAGTAGCTCATCGTGAAGGTGCCGCTGCAGGGCGCAGGGGCGCCCTGGCCAGAAGGACAGACATTGACGTTGCCAAAGGGTCCATATTCGAGGACACGATTGTTTGAGTAGTCGGTCACATAGACATTGCCGCTATTGTCCAGAGCGACAGCCCACGGTTGCGAAAAGCTGTTGGCGGTGATCCCGCCGTTGTTCGCGCTGGTGCTCGTGAAGCTACCCAACTGTCCATAGACTCGCGTCGCTGTGGTGCTGCCGAAGGGATAGAACAACATTCGGTTGTTCGAGCGGTCGACCACGTAGAGATCCCCGGCGCTGTCGAGGGCGGGATACATCGGATTATTGAGACTGCTGGCGCTCACCCCTCCGTTGTTCGCAGCGCCGGAAGAGAAGCTGCCGTTTTGCCCGTAGACCCCCGTGGCCGTTGTGCTGTTGTAGGGAAAGAACAACACGCGATTGTTGTAAATGTCTGCCACGTAGAGATCGCCGCTGCTGTCGAGCGCGACTCCCGTCGGCTGGTTCAAGCTGTTGGCGCTGATTCCGCCATTGTTCACATTGTTGCTGGTAAAGCTACCATTCTGCCCGTAAACTCGCGTGGCAGTGGTGCTGCCGGCCGGATAGTACAGCGCGCGGCTATTTCCGTAGTCGCTCACGTACAGATCGCCGCTGGCATCCACAGCCAATCCGTAGGGACTGAACAGGCCGTTCGCGCTGACCCCGTTGTAGTTCGCAGCGTTGGTAGTGAAGCTGCCGCCCTGCCCATAGACGCGCGTGGCGGTGGTGCTGCCAGCGGGATAGAACAGCACGCGATTGTTGTATTCGTCGGCGACATAAAGATTCCCGCTGCCGTCCAGGGCTAACCCCTGCGGAGTCGATAGACTATTAGCGCTGACTCCGCCATTATTGGGGCCCGAGGACGTGAAGCTGCCGTTCTGTCCGTAGACGCGCGTTGCGGTCGTGCTGCCGCTGGGAAAGAACAGTACTCTGTCGTTCTGATCGTCGGCCACGTAGAGATTGCCGCCGGCGTCCGCGACGACTCCACCGAGAGCGCCCAGGCTGTTAGCGGTTGTTCCGCCATTATTCGCGGTGCCGCTGCTAAAGCTGCCGCCCTGTCCGTAGACAACGCCCGCAGTAATGGGCTCGAGAGCCCCCGGCTGAGTTGGCCCCGGTGCGACAAAGGTCGCGCTAACATTCAGCGGCGAGTTGATCGTCACGTTGCACGTCGCGCTGGCGCCTGCGCTCGCGCAGTCTCCACCCCAGCCTGCGAATATCGAAGTCCCAGTCGCATTCGCCGTTAGCGTCACCAGGCTTCCGCTCAGATAGATCCCCGAACACGTCCCTGTCGTGGCTCCGTTGGCTCTGCTGCAGCTGATCTGGGACTGGTTGTCGGTCACCGTCCCCGTGCCCGTGCCCACCTCTGTCAACGTCAGCGGGTAGGGCAATGAGAAGTTCGCGACAACAGTTGAATTCCCGCTTAGCGAAAATGAGCAGCTACCGGTGCCGCTGCAGGTCCCTCCGCTCCAGCCGGTGAATTGCGAGCCGACAGCCGGTGTCTCCGTGCACGTTACGGTGGTCCCTGGCGAATAGCTTCCCGTCGAACAGTTCGTGCCGGACAGCGTGCCACTCCCGCTGCCAGCAATGCTCACAGTGAACGTGTAGTTGGTCGCCAAGCCCGTGCCGGTGAGGCCAATGGCCTGCGTCGCCGCCGGAGAAGGAGAAATGGCGTTCAGGTTGTCGTCTGTAAGCACCAGGGATTCACTGAGGCTCCCCGCTGTCATCGGAGCAAAAGTGACGGAATAGACGCACTTGCCCCCTACTGCCAGCGTGCCCGGTGAGGACGATGACGCGGTTGTGAGCGGGCAGTCGCCCGTACCGTTGCTATACACGGAGAAGTCGGGCCCGATGCTGGGGTTGTTGCCCGAAGATGGAATCGGGAAGCTGAGCGTGGTATTGCCCACGTTTTGCAGGGATACCAAACTCGCACCGTCGGTGGTGTCGCTTGAACCCACGTCCGTCGCCGTCGGGAAGTTCAACGACGGCGGCTGAGACTGGTTGATCTCGGCCACTTGGGTACCGTTTCTTTCGGGCAAGAAGACATCGCCCTTTGCATCTACTGCAACACCGTAAGCAAGGATCCCGCTTACCGTGATCTGGCAATTGTTATTGTTGTTCGCGCAACCGGCAGGGACCTCCACCACCTGTGGGAATTCATCTGCGACGAAGACATCGCCCGCTGCGTCTACCGCTACGGCCTCCGGCTGGGACCATCCAGTTCCAACCGTGGTCTGGCAAGCGCTGCTGGTGCAACCGGCTGGAATCTCCACCACCTTCCCGGGCGGGGAATCGGGGAAATCAGCGACAAACAGATCACCCGCTCCATCCACCGCCAAACCGATCGGATGAAACCCCGACTCCGCACTATAAACCACGGACGTGCACGCGCTGCTGGTGCAACCGGGCGGAGCCTCGAGGACCACTTGGGCGTTGAAATCGCTGACAAACAGATCGCCCGCTCCATCCACCGCCACTCCCAGCTGAGCGGACAGACCGAAGCTCATCTCGGTCTGGACGCCGGCAGGCGTAACCTCCACCACCCTTTGCAAGTTGTTGTCCGCAATGAAGAGATCGCCGGCTCCGTCCACCGCCAAACCTTGAGGGTAATCCAGTCCAGATCCCACCGTAGTCGGAGTGCCGCTCGCCGGAACCTCCACAACCTTTCCGTTATATCCGGCACCACCGTCCGCAATGAAGATGTCACCCGCCGCGTCCACTGCCACGCCATTCGGCAGAGTGAGAGAGTTGCTGCCGGTGTTCACCGTGGTCTGCGTGCCGGGGCCAAACGCAGTCACCGGTCCCTGGCCATTGCCATAGATCAGCGTAGTCGTCAGTAGGTTCCCGCTGCTGTCGAATAGTTCCACCGCGCCCCGGCGCAGTCCAGGCGCCTTCGGGGCGAAGGTGACATTGACTGTGCAGGAACTGCCCGCGGTGATGGCGCCCGTGCAGGTGCTGCCGCTGCCTTGCTGGAAGTCGAGGCCGGTAATGCCCTGCGTTACCACCTTGGGCACGCCGAAATCGTTGGTTGTCGAAATGTTGTAAGTGAGCGTCAAAGTTTTACTGCACGGCACCGGGGTGGCCTGTCCCGACGGGCAAACGTTGACATTGCCGAAGTTCTGCGACGTGCCCCAACTCCATGTGTCGCTGAACTGTCCGCCAGAGCCATATCCGCCGAACAAGAGCAGCTGATCGTTCGCCGCATCGTAAGTGATGGCGTTTGGAGCAACGCGCCCGGCCGGACTGCTCGCAGTCGTCTGTTGTGTCCAGTTGCTCCCGTTCCATACCCAGGTGTCGTTGAGATAGCCGCTGCTGCCTTCACCGCCCCACATCACCACTTCGCCAAGCGCGGCATCGTAGGCCATGCCTTGGGCGTAACGCGCGGGCGGAGTGTTCGCAGGGCTCTGCTGAATCCAGTTGGTCCCATTCCACACCCACGTATCGCTCAAATAGCCGCCATTGAGCCCTCCGAACAGAACCACCTGGCCGTGCGCCGCATCGTAGACCATGGAGTAATCCGTACGCGCGGAGGGGCTGTTTGCAGGAGACTGCTGCGCCCAATTACTCCCATTCCAAACCCACGTATCGTTTTGAGCGAATCCGCCGGCACTACCGCCGAACAAAAGCACATAGCCCTGCGCCGCATCGTATACCATGACATCGGCATCGCGCGCGGAGGGGCTGTTCGCAGGAGACTGCTGAATCCAGTTCGTCCCGTTCCAAACCCACGTATCGTTGGCCCAGCTATTGGCGGCTCCATTGAGTCCTCCGAACAAGACCACCTGGCCGTGCGCCGCGTCGTAGACCATGGCATGGGCAGCACGCGGAGACGGACTGTTCGACGGATTCGCCTGCGCCCAGGTCATCCCGTTCCACAACCACGTGTCGTTGAGATAGCCGCCTTCACCAAATCCTCCGAACAAGACCACTTGGCCATGCGCCCCATCGTAGGTCATGGCGTGGATATAGCGCTCGGGAGGGCTGGCCAACGGCGACTGCTCATACCAATTGGGCGCGAGGGTCTGCGCCTTTGCTGGGGCGCAAAAAGCACCGAGCAACATGAGCGCCGCTCCAAACGAGACAACGCCTCGTGCCCACGCAAGACGCGGCCGCGAAGTTTCGATGAAAGCGCTCAAGTTCCGGTCGCCGGAACTCCTAGAAGAAACAGACATGCCCGCGAAACGCACATTGCACGCCGAACCTGCCAACTGCTTCGTCATATTGCCAGAACTCCTAAGGGTCGGAGCTATCGTTGAACGGGCTAAACCGAGCCCTTGAAGCACAGATTTCCGCGGACTGGATCAGCACTAGCTAAGCCATTGGATCTTGACTGAACACACTGGGGAATAGTCCGCAGTTGAACGGGAATCTCCGTTTTGCACCGGGCAAGCGCCCAGCCGCTCGGCAAAGTACTACCACTCGCCGAGAAAACCGGCAAACTGCCACTCAGGGAATGGCACAACTTCCCGGCTGTTCATGTCGCATCGGCAAGCCAGGATAGCCCGGCACTAGGGGAAGAGCCAATTTCAGGGCCGATGAGTGTACAAGTTATTGAAGAGTGAGGCAATTGTCAAGATATTATCTTATTAAAAAAAGTCAGTCCGCGAGAACGACCGGGTCTGACCAGGTGATCGGAGAAGCAGTTTCCAGCTGACAGCTGAAAGCTCGCCTACAGGCGCGAATTTGCACGCAAAAAGCACCTAAAACACGCGAAAAATACCGCAAAATGGCGCTAGAACACGCGTCCAAAGCCCATTTGGACGTGTTTATCGGTGAAGCGCTGAGGGTCAGTCGTGTGTGGGTTGACTATTCGACGAATACTTCAGACCCCGAGGCCGTGACGGGAGCTGGCTGGCTTGCAAGTGCGCTTTCTGTCTTTGCGATCTGCTGAAGAAGAATGCGCCTGATCCTGCTCGCG
>JBEKAS010000215.1:0-7135 GCA_050015795.1 Occallatibacter sp.
TGCTGGCATCGATGAGCAACCTGGTGCGCGAGGCCGATGCGCTCTATGGTTCGCATCATTATCACGTCTACCACTTTCTGCTGACGCTTTCGGATGTGGCGGGAGGCATGGGACTGGAGCACGGCCAATCGTCAGACAATGGCGTAGGCGAGAAGGGGTTTGCCGACGACACGCACGAGTTGCGGGAGGCTGATCTGCTGCCGCACGAGTTCACGCACTCATGGAATGGCAAGTATCGCCGGCCCGTAGGACTGTACCAGCCGGACTTCGCCACGGCGCAGCAGGGAGCATTGCTGTGGGTGTACGAAGGAATGACGGAATACCTTGGCGATGTGCTGGCCGCGCGCGCGGGCTTCGAAACGCAGGCGCAGTATCGCGACAGGCTGGCAGAGACAGCGGCGATCCTGGACTACACTCCGGGCCGCGAGTGGCGTTCCACGGAAGACACGGCCATCGCAGCGAGCGTGGTGCGTTTCTATACGCCGTGGATGAACTGGCGGCGCGGGCAGGATTACTACCAGGAGGGCGAGCTGCTGTGGCTCGATGCCGACACGCTCATCCGCAAATTGACGCAAGACCAGAAATCGCTGAACGACTTTGAGAAGATCTTTCTGGGCAAGGGCGGAAACACGGGTCCACTGATCGTCACCTACGATTTCAACGAGCTGGTGCAGGACTTGAACGCTGTTGTTGCCTACGATTGGGCGACGTTTCTCGACGACCGCATCGACAAGATCAATCCGCATGCGGACCTGGCCGGTATCGAGCAGGGCGGCTACAAGCTGGTCTACAAGGACAAGCCGAGTGCAACCCAGCGCACCATGGCCGGCGTTCCGGGCGGGCGCTTTGGAGGCACGAACTGCTGGTTCTCGATCGGATTGCGCGTGGGCGGCGACGGAACCATCTCCGATGTGCGCTGGAACGGCCCCGCCGACAAAGCAAGCCTGGCGCCCGGCGAGAAAATCATCGCGATCAACGGGCAAGTCTATTCGGCGGAGGCGCTGCGTTCAGCCATACGTGAGGCCAAGGGAAGCACCGAGCCGATTCATCTTATCGTGCAGGCCGACTCCTTCGTTTCCATGACCGACATCGACTATCACGACGGAGAGCGCTTCCCGGTCCTCGAACGCGTGGAGGGCACGCCGGCCTACCTGGACGACATCACCAAGCCGCTGACCACGCCGGGAAAGGCGCCGGCTGAAGAGAAAGAGACGGACGAATAAGGCGGCGCGACGGGCAGGGAACCGCCGCCTGGAGATCGAATTCCGGTCGTCCTGGTTGCGTTACTCTGTTGACTCAGGAGATTTTGCCCAACCATGCTTCGCTCGCAACGCTCCGCTTTCGCCGTCATGGCTGTAACGATTCTGGCTCTGCCTTTTGCCCGCGCGCAGCAACCTGCGTCGCAGCCTGCAAGCGAAGACTTCGTCCGCGCCCATTACACGAAATATGAGTACCGCGTTGCCATGCGCGACGGCGTGCGGCTGTTTACCGCCGTCTATGTGCCCAAGACCTCGGCATTCCCCGCCGATCCGGGGCCGTACCCGTTTTTGATGGACCGCACGCCCTACAGCGTGGCTCCCTACGGCGAAGACCGCTATCCCGCGCGCCTTGGGCCCTCGGATGAGTTCGAGAAATCCGGCTACATCTTTGTCTACCAGGATGTGCGCGGCCGCTGGATGAGCGAAGGGACGTTTGTGGAGATGCATCCGGCCATCGACGAGAAAAAATCTGCGCAGGATGTGGACGAATCTTCCGATACCTACGACACCATCGAGTTTCTGCTGAAGCACGTGCCCAACAACAACGGCAAGGTGGGCATCTGGGGCATTTCGTATCCGGGGTTCTACACTTCGGCGTCGATCATCGACTCGCATCCGGCCATCGCTGCGGCCAGCCCGCAAGCGCCCATGACCGATCTCTTTTTGGGCGACGACTCCTACCACGGCGGGGCATTCATGCTCGCGGCCGGCTTTGGTTTTTATGCGCCGTTTTTTCACGCGCAGCAGAATCCGATGGCCTCGCCCGACGGCGCCTCCTTCAGCTTCGGCACCACAGACACGTACAAGTTCTACCTCGAGGCCGGCAACGTGGCGAACCTGGACAAGTTCATGAAAAGTCCCACCATGTTGTGGGACGACCAGTACAAACACGACACCTACGACGACTACTGGCAGATGCGCGACCTGTCGCGGCACATGAAGAACGTGAAGTGCGCGGTGCTGGTGGTCGGCGGCTGGTTCGACGCCGAAGACCTCGAGGGCCCGTACCGCACCTTTAACGCTATCCGCAAATTGAATCCCGATACGCCAATCACTTTGGTGGAGGGCCCCTGGGTGCATGGCGGATGGGCGCGCAGCGACGGCGATCATCTGGGCGATGTGCAGTTCAACGCCAAAACCTCAGAGTACTTCCGCGCCAACATCCAGTTTCCGTTCTTCGAGCATTATTTGAAGGGCGGAGGCAAGACGCTACCCGCGGCCATCGTGTTTGAAACCGGAAGCAACGTGTGGCGCCGCTACGATGAGTGGCCGCCCAAGGCCGCCACGGCAAAGACGCTCTACTTTAACGCCGGCGGCAAGCTCAGCTTCGATCCTCCGAGCGAAGCCCAGAGCGAGGACGAGTACCTGAGCGATCCCAACCACCCGGTACCCTTCGTGGGCTATACCACGGATACCGTGCCGCAGCGCTACATGGTCGACGACCAACGCTTCGCCAGCTCACGGCCCGACGTCGTTACTTACGAAACCGAATTGCTCACCGAGGATGTGACCATCGCCGGACCGGTCTCGCCGCATCTCAAGGTCGCGAGCTCGGGCACGGACTCCGACTTCGACGTGAAGCTCATCGACGTATATCCCGACGATTACCCCGATTCCGACCCTTCGCTCAACGGCAACAAGCGCATCCTGGGTGCGCCGCCGCTGCACCTGGGCGGCTACCAGCAGTTGCTGCGCGGCGAGCCCTTCCGCGCCAAGTTCCGTTCCAGCTGGGAAAAGCCGGAGCCGCTCACGCCCGGCAAGCAAACCGCCATCGATTTTACGATGCCCGATCTCTACCACACGTTCCGCCGCGGCCATCGCATCATGGTGCAGGTCGAAAGCTCGTGGTTCCCGCTCACCGATCGCAATCCGCAAACCTTTACCGACATTCCCTATGCCAAGCCGGAGGATTTCAAGAAAGCTACGGAACAGATTTTTCACCAGAAGGACGCTGCCTCCGGCGTGGAGGTTCTGGTGCTGCCGCAGCCGTAATTGCGAAGTGCCGTGCGCGCGGACTTTTCTGTGCGCGCCATCCGGATGAGGTGGGCCGGATGCGGTTCTATCAATGAGCACGATTCGACGTACAATCAAAGAGGACCGGCGGACTGCGGAGAGGTGGCCGAGCGGTTGATGGCTCCGGTCTTGAAAACCGGCATACCCGAAAGGGTATCGGGGGTTCGAATCCCTCCCTCTCCGCCATAAATATAACTCTTTTCTATTCAATCGGTTAAGATCTGAGCACTTTGCCTCGCTAAATTAGACGCGCAAGTAAGCAATTTATTATCTTATAGATAGCTATGCTTGTCTCAAGCTCCCAAACGGGTTATAGCCGAGACTCTTAACTGTTAAGGCTTTCAGCGGGGATCGTTTTGAACTCCGAAGCAGCGACTGATATCTCTGAGAAAATAAGCTTCTTGTGGTCGGATCGAATTCTTGCGGAGCACTGCACCAGCCGCAGGCCCCTCAATCGAATTCCGGCTCGCGAGCGCGCCCTAAGGCTTCGTGTCTCCTCTTGACAAATGACTAACATGGACGTCGCCAATCCGGACACGGCACCGTTTTTCGAGTTCTGTCCGGATGGGCGGTGACTCGCCAGGAATCCCGGAATTCGCCCCACTCGACGCTCGATTCGCGTCTCGGCTTGGTACAAATCCCTACGACGCCAATGGCTCTTCTGATAAACCTAGGTTGCGATGAACTTTGCTCTTTGCATATGGTGCTCCAAAGGTAAACACGCTAATCTGCTCGTAGTGTTTTTCGCTCGTAACCCTTTATGCTGCTTTCGCGTGGCAAGAGCGTGCGCATCTCGTAGGCATAGATCAACGCGCCTTCGGCTATTGGCCAATCTCGTATCGCACCACGGCTAACGCGGTCTGATAGGAATAGCGGGCATCGGCGTTGTCGATTTCAGCCTGCGTCTGGTTGAGCTGCGCCTCGCTGATCTCGACGATGCCGCTCAAGCCGATCTTGTAACGTGCCGAGGCCAGGTCGAGCGCAAAGTTGGCCTGGTCGAGCAACTGCTGAGTCACGGTGATGCGCTGATAAGCGGTTTGCGCATTCAACACCGCGGTGCGCACGTCGCGCGCGATGGTGTCGCGCAGATTGCGCACGTCTTCCTGCGCCGCCTGGGCGCGCAGCTTCGCTTCCTTCGCCTCGGCATTATAGAGAAAGCCGTTGAAGACGGGAATGCTGATGTTGGCGCCGGCAGTACCGTACCACGAGGATTCAATCTGGTCGGAACGCACCGGCGTTCCGCCTACAGCGCCGAGGGCCGACACTGTGGGCAGCATCAAGTCGCGTTGTGCGGTGCTGAACTGGCGGGCGGCGATGGATTTGTCGTTGAGGGCCGCGAGATCGGGACGCGTCTGAAAGGCGCTCTGGACCAGAGCCTCGGCGTCGTCCGGCGCGGGCGCAGGATTGCCGTTGGTCTCGTCGACCAGCGTGTATTGCCGATCCTGCTCGGAGCCGAGGACGTTGTTGAGCGTAGCCATCGCCGCCTGGGTGTTGTTTTCGGCGTCGAGCAGAAGCAGCTTGGCCTGCGAGAGCTGTACCTCGGCAAAGCTCAGGTCGAGATCGGAGCGGATCTTGGCCTTGGTGAGCGCGGAGACCTGATCGGCAGTGGCCTGGCGCTGGGCCACGGTTTGCTGTGCCACCTTGAGCACCGCCTGCGCAGTGAGCGCCTGATAAAACGCCTGATCGACGGTGAGCGTGATGTCGAGCTCCGTGGCGCGCTCGCCTTCAAGTTGCGCTCTGGAGTTGGATTGCGCACTCAAGACGAGATTATGTGTGCGTCCGAAGTCGGTAATCAACTGGCTCACCGTGAGTCCCCCCGCAGCGCGGTCGTAGACCGACGAGTTACTGAGCGCGCCTGCGGTGATACGGCTGTTCAGGTGCGCGCCCACGGCCGTGAGATCGCCGATTATGGTGGGGAATTCGGCCGAGCGCGCCTCGCGCGTCACCTGCGCCTGGGCCAGAGCCAGCAGCCGCGCCACGGTGATATTCGGATTGTTGCGAATAGCCTTCTGCTCTGCCTGTGCGAGCGTGAGCGAGGGGCCGGCGGCTGAGGTTGAGCTTTGCGCCGTGCCAGGCGTCGCCGTTTGCGGCGTGGAATCAGACTGCAGAGCGACGATGAGGTGCGTGGTTGGCGCGCTAGGGAGTGAGTCTTGTTGCGCGTGCACGTCCATTGGCTGGGCCAGAAGCACTGCACAGAGAAGAGCGGCGTAGACGGCCGGGGAAGATGTCGGACGATTCGACTTATTCATGGTCCGTGCCCTCCGTGAAGGCAGTTGTTGCGCTGCGCCGTCCGCGGATGAGCAGATACACGGCGGGAACGAGGAACACGGTGACGACCACTGAAGCGGCGAGTCCGCCGATGACGGCGCGAGCCAGCGGAGCGTACTGCTCGCTGCCGGCTTCGAGACCGATGGCCATGGGAATCATGCCCAAGAGCGTGGCCAGCGAGGTCATGAGGATCGGACGCAGGCGAATTTTGCAGGAGTGCACGACAGCTTCAAGCAGCGGTTGCCCCTGCTTGTGCAGAATGCCGGCGAACTCCACGATGAGAATGCTGTTTGAGACCACGATGCCGGTCATCATGATCACGCCCATCAGCGACATGATGTTGAGCGTGGAGCCGGTGAAGAGCAGAATCAGAACCACCCCGGCAAGTCCTGGCGGTATGGCCATGAGGATGATGAAGGGATCGATGAAGGAGCGGAACTGCGCCATCAGAATCAGGTAGACCATGAGGACGGCGATGACTAGCCCGAGGCCGAACTCTTTGAAGGCCTGGTTCATGTTCTCCACCGCGCCGCGCACATTAAGCGTTGTGTCGCGATCGGTCTTGGTGGAGGCCAGCAGCTTGTCGATTCGTGCGCCCACGCTCTGCAGAGCTTCGGTATTGGTGGCGACATAAATGTCGATCACGCGGCGAATCTGGTAGTGATCGACTTCGGTCGGCGTGTTGATCAATTGAATGTCGGCCACTGAACTGAGCGGGGTATAGCCGGTAGTGTGGTCGCCGCTATCGAAATCCTGTGGCATGGCCGAGGCCGCGCGGCCCTCCTGATCGGGGCTGTAGCCTGCGGGCCGTTCGCCGCGCAGGGGAATGCTCCGGAAGTCCTCCATCGACATGTGGTTCAGAAAGCGATTCGAATACTGCACGGTGACCATGTAGTTGTTGCCGCTTTTAGGGTCGATCCAGTAACTCGGCGCAACCTGGCCATCGGAAGTCATCGCTGTGATGACGTTGTCGACCACGTCCTTGGTAGTGAGCCCGATGAGGCTTGCTCTCTCGCGGTCGATGTTCAACTGGATGCCGGGAAAGTCGAGGTTCTGGGGGATGAAGACGCCGCTCACGTTGGGCATGGTGCGAATCTGGGCGGCGAGGCTTTGCGCGATGGTGAAGGCGCCTTCCATGTCATTCGATCCCACCTGGATGTCGATGGGCGCGGGCAATCCCTGGTTGATGACGCCGTCGACCAGGCCGCCGACCTGAATGTACGCGGAAAGCTCCGGCATCTCCTCGGAAAGCTTCTGTTGCACGCGGCGCATGTACTCGTAACTGCCGATGCTGTGACCCTCCTTCAGGCTGGCTTGCACGAAGGCGGTGTCCATTGAGGCGTTGGAGGTGAAGATGGCGGAGAGGTCGGGAAAGACGCCGATGTTGGAGACGATCATGTCGAGATCTTTGGGCTTGACCACACTGCGGATGACGTCTTCCACGCGGGCAACGTATTGGTCGCTCACTTCAAGGCGCGTGCCGCTGGGCATGCGCACGTTGATGACGAGCTGGCCGGGATCGGTGCGCGGAAAGTAGGCGCGTCCGAGGAAGGGAAACAGGCCGAGCAGGATGACTGCCAGGCCGCCGAGCAGAA
>JBEKAS010000216.1:0-7124 GCA_050015795.1 Occallatibacter sp.
CACACCAGGTGGTGAATATGCATCCCATGCACGGTCACCCACTGCATACGCCCCTCGTGGCTCGCGATCCGGTGCACCAGAATGCGCACGCCCGCGAACGTAATCAGGAACGAAACCGAAGCGATGAACATGCGCTGCCGCGGTCTGTCCGGAATGGTGGCGCGAATCAGGTATCCCAGCCGTGTCAGCTGCAACAACACCAGCAGCACAACGACGACCAGGCCGATGAACGCAAGCAGAAACGGGGCCCCGTTTGCAGGCATACCTTATTGAAGCACGGAACGAGGGAGCGAGGAAGCAGGGACCAAAGAGGAGTGTGCAGTGTGAGTGTGAGTGCGAGTGCGCCGGGAAGGTGCGACCATACTCACACTCACACTCGCACTTAACACTGTAACCTCAATCACAATTCCGTTGACAGGGTCGCGATACACTATCTAAGGCGTGAAGGCCGGCGATCTCCCCGCCTCCGGCTGCACTGCACGCAGAAGATTTCAGACCCGGCTGAAACGGCCGAGGCATGACTACGAGGAGAATTAACGATGCGAGTTGCTTTATTGACCGGCGGCGGCGATTGCCCCGGATTGAATGCGGTCATTTATGCGGCAGTCCGGAAAGGCATCAACCACTACGGTGACGAATTCATCGGATTTTTGAATGGCTGGCGCGGCGTTCTCGATAACAATTTCATTCCGCTTACTCTGGGAAACACCGACGGCATTCAGCTGAAGGGCGGTACCATCCTGCACTCCTCGCGCACCAACGTGAAGAAGATTCCCGGCGGTATCGAGAAGGCGCAGGAAGTGCTCAAGGCCAACAAGATCGACGCCCTCATCGCTCTCGGCGGCGACGACACGCAATCCGTCACGCTCTTCCTCGCCGAACACGGCGTCAAGGCAGTGGGCGTTCCCAAGACCATCGACAACGACATCAGCGGCACCGACGCCACCTTCGGCTACGACACGGCCGTTTCCATCGCCACAGAGGCTGTCGACCGCATCCACACCACTGCCGACTCGCACAATCGCGTGGTCGTGATTGAAGTGATGGGCCGCGATGCCGGCTGGATCGCCTACGCCGCGGGTACTGCCGGCGGCGCGCACGTCGTCCTCGTTCCTGAGAAAGACATCGACATCGACCACGTCTGCGCTCTGCTCAAGTCGAACTACGACCACGGCAAGCACTACGGCGTCGTGGTGGTTGCCGAGGGCTGCCATCTGCCGGAAATCGGTCAGGTCATCGGGTCGAATCAAGTAGATTCATTTGGCCACGCGCGGCTCTCGGGCATCGGCGAAGCCCTGGCCGAACTCATCGAGAAGAAGACCGGCTATGAAACCCGCTCCGTCAACCTCGGCCACACCCAACGCGGCGGTGTTCCCACGGCCTACGACCGCGTGCTCGGCCAGCGCTACGGCCTGCACGCCATCGACATGGTGCACGAGCAGAAGTGGGGCCGCATCGCCGTCCTCCGCGGCTTGGACATCACCGACATTCCCATCAAGGAAGCCATCGCCAGCAACCGCCGTCTCGATCAGCGCTTCTTCGACGTGATCGCCGACCTCGAAGTCAAGGTGTAGCAGTCGTTAGGTTGGAAAATACTCACGGTCATCCTGAGCGAGTCCCGGCGCGCCGGGACGAGTCGAAGGACCTGCATTTTGTTTCCGTGCCCCATCCTTTCCGCGGTCTCATCGCGGAAAGGGTGGGAAAGCACGAACCCAGTCATTCTCCCTCCATCCTGTAAGGTCTCCTTGTGCGGTACCGTCCTTTCAAGCCGGCCGACTTTCCCGCCCTCTACGCGGTCGAGGAGCTCTGCTTCGCGCCGACCTTTCGCTTTGGCCGCAGCTACATGCGCCAGTTGATTGAAAGCCCCAATTCGGCAACCTGAATCGCGGAAGACGGCCCAGAACCGAAGATCGAGCTGATCGGATTCTCCATCGTCGAATGGCCGGCGGGGCAGAACGAATCAGTCGCCTACATCCAGACTCTCGAAGTGCATCCCGCCTTCCGCGGCCGCGGCATCGGTGCTGAGCTGCTCGTCCGCGCAGAAGAAT
The DNA here is from genome assembly GCA_050015795.1 of Occallatibacter sp. Taxonomy (GTDB): domain Bacteria; phylum Acidobacteriota; class Terriglobia; order Terriglobales; family Acidobacteriaceae; genus Telmatobacter. The sequence goes on from JBEKAS010000216.1 coordinate 2,049, forward strand.
CCGCCCGCGCGGCCGGAGCGCACATCATCGCTCTGCATGTGGATATCGAGAACGTCGCGGCCATCAGTCTCTATGAAAGCCGCGGCTACGCACGCCGGGGCAAGGAAGAGCACTACTATGCGCGGCATCGCGGCGCCTTTGTCTACGCCAAATCCCTCTCAGGCGCCTCGGAATCAGAATCCGCCTCTGGACGCTAGTTCCGAACTCCTACTCCCTATTCCCTGTTCCTCTCACTTCGCCGCGGCATCGGTACTCGTGATGAACGCCGCCACGCGGTCGTGCAACTGCTTCACGCACTCATCGCGCACGTAGACCATGTGTCCAGACTCGTACCAGTCGTACTCGATATTCTTGGCCAGCGACTGCGGAATCGGCAGATGCTTGTCCTCGTACTGCGCGGCAAAGAACGGCGTCGCCAGGTCATAGTAGCCGCCGTTCACCATGACCTTCAGCCGCGAATTGGTCTTCATCGCCTCCGCCAGGTCCGGAGCCACGTTCACGCTCACCGGGTTGCCGTTGTGCTTGAAGTCCCAATGCCCCACGCCCTCATCGTAGATCTCCGGCACATACGTCAATCCGTCGCCATATTTCAGGTCGCGGCGCACGTAGTCGTTGAACAGCGACACATACGCGGACGAAATCGCCGAGCTCTGCGGGTCGTACTCTGCATTTTCGCTCAGTGGATTCAGGTTCGGCCCGGAGAATCGCGTATCCAGGCGTCCCGTCGTCATATCGGAATCGTCCTGCAGCGTCTTCTCGAATTCCGGGCCGCTCACGCGCAAATTCGCCTTGAGCAGATAGGCCACCGGCAATCCCGTGTACTCGTGCAGCTTTTCTGCTACCTGCTGCTTTTCGTCAGCTCCCACATCCGTGCCCAGCGCCAGCGCATGCGCGTACGGCCCCATGGCAAACTGTTCCACCTCACTCAGGAACGGCTCCAGCGCGGCAGGCTGCGTAGGAAGTTTCTTGTGATAGAAGGCCGTAGCTGCGTACGTCGGCAGTCCCAGCACATAGGGCAGGTCCACGCCCGGATTCGCGCCCGGCACATCGATGTCGGTGGTGAAGTTGAAGATCTGCGAAAGCAGGATCACGCCATTCAGGTCGGTGTCGTACTTGTTCTCCATCAGATCGGCCAGCACCGCCGAGCGTGTCGTCCCGTAGCTCTCGCCAAAGATGAACTTCGGCGAGTTCCACCGCGAGTATTTGGTATCGAACCGCTCAATGAAACGCGCAAACGCACCGGCGTCGCCGTCGATACCCCAGAAAGTCTTCTCCGCGTCCTTGCCCATCAGCCGCCCGAACCCGGTTCCGGGCATGTCGATAAACACTAGGTCGCTCACATCGAGCAGGCTGTTCGGATTGTCCACCATGGTGTAGGGCGCGGCCGGCAGGTGCGTGTCGCCCGCCGTCACTACGTGCTTCGGTCCCAGCGATCCCATGTGCAGCCACACCGTGGAGCTGCCGGGTCCGCCGTTATAGAAAAACGTAACCGGTCGGTCCTCGGCCTTGGCGCCTGTCTTGAAGTACGCCACGTAGAACATCCGTGCCACCGGAGGCGCATCCTTCGCTTTGTCCGGCGCGTCCAGCAACAGTTCGCTTCCCGGCTGCGGTTTTCCGTCCGGCCCCAGCTGCGCGTCCTGCTCATCGGTCGAGCCCACCGTGATGGTCCCTGCAATCGCGGTGTAGGCGATGTGTTGCCCGCCCACGTCGATTGCGCCTTGCGTGGTCGAGTCGGCCGGCTGCGTTGCCTCCGCGGTCTTGTCCGCCGTCGCGGGCTTCGCCGCGGGCTTATCATCCTGCGCGCAGGCTGACCCCACAAAAAGCAACGATGCCGCCGCCGTAAAAACGGCAAATCGCCGATACAAAATATTCATCTGTCATTCTCCGGGAAGGGAATTGAGCGAAGAATCAGTATAAAGTGCCAGGGTGGGGCGACGGTTTCCGCCGCTCATTTCGGAGGGCCCGGCAGGCCCCGCGCGGTCGTGATCGAGCTTCCAACAGCTCTTGCGATCCAGCTATTATTTCGCCGGCTTCTCGAACGGCTGCTTCTCTGTAATCCTCGGCCGCTCCTCCGCCTGCAACTGCTTTGAAACCTGCTCCACTTCGCGGAAGACACGCAATAAATTGCCGCCCAAAATCTTCCGGCAATCCTCAGGCGAGTAGCCGCGCGCCATCAGCGCCTCGGTAATCTTCGGCAAATCGGCGGGGGAATCGATTCCTTCGGGTAATTGCCCCTGAATGCCATCGAAGTCCGATCCCAATCCCACGTGATCTACGCCCGCCACCTTGGCTATGTGGTCGATGTGGTCGATCAGTACGGAAAGCGGAGGCCGCGGAATGCGGTCGGCGTACGACCGCTGCAGTTTGTCAATCTCGTCCTGCAGCGCGGCGCGCCCCTCTGGCGTCTTATCGCGTCCCTCGGCCTTGGCCTTAGCCTTCAATTCGGCGACCGCCTTGTCGACTTCAGGCTGCATCGCCTTCATCGCGTCGCGGTACTTCTGCGACAGAAACGCGGAGTAGAAGTTCACCATCACCACTCCGCCTTTCGAGTCCGGCCCGCCGTAGCGAGCGATCGCGCGCAGCATGTCGTCTGTCATGTTGCGCGGTGCATCGCACAGCGCCCGCGCCGAAGAGTGCGAGGCAATCACCGGCGCCCGCGAAATATTCAGAGTCCGATAGAACGTCTTGTCGGAGACGTGCGACACGTCCACCATCATGCCCAGCCGATTCATCTCGTACACCACGTCTTTGCCGAACTCGCTCAATCCCTGCTCAGTGTGCGGCACGCTGGCGTCGTCGGCATCGCCCGAGCTGTCGGCCCAGCCGTTCGAATTGCTCCACGTCAGCGTCATGTAACGCACGCCCAGTGCGTAAAACTGGCGCAGCAGGGCCAGCGAGTCCTCGATGGAGTGCCCGCCCTCGATGCCCATCAGCGCCGCCAGCTTGTGATCGCGGTGCGCCTGCTCAATCCCCTCGGCCGACGTCACAAACTCCATCTGGTCAGAATGTTTGGCCACCTGCTGCTTCACGGCATCGATCAGTACCAGCGTGCGCCGCGCATAGTGGTCCTTGTACACGTTCGGATCGACCCAGATGGAGAAGAACTCCGCGCCAAGGTTTCCCTTGCGCGCCGTGTCGAGGTTGAAGTTACCGCCCTTCAGCGGATCGCCGAGGTCGAAGTGCTCGTCCACGAATCGTTGTGGCGTGTCCACGTGCGTGTCGATCACGATCGCGGAGCGGTGCACTTCTTGTGGAGTGGGTGATTTCGATTTGGTCATGGAAGAAGTTGTGTGGACGGCACCCTGGCACCAACTCTGGCTTCCGGCCAGAGTCGAAACGGCTGCGAAAAGGAGGGGTATCGACGCAATGGCGCGCATAGTCTTGCGATGAGTGTATACCAGCAGCGTAAGAGCCTCGACGCATAGTTTGCCGGTAGTAGTTCATTTTGAAAATGTCTTGAAAGGGCACGAGTTTACTCGTGCCGAAAAGGCCACAGAATGTACGCAGGCTTTAGCCTCTGCGGGACGGTTTTCGTGAAACTGACCCGCTACTGGCCACCACTACGCGCCATGGTCAGTTGGTATGCTGGCTATTGGAACACGCTGCAAACGGAAGCCGGTCCCGGATGTATACACCCAGATTCAACCAGGTTCAAGATCGAGCCCTCCTGCTTGAAGCCATGCGAGCCTATTCGTTCGCGACGCTTTTCGGCCCAGCATCGGGCGAGCAGGCGGGGGCCATGGCAACTCATCTTCCGCTGATCGTGAAAGACGCGGGCGAGCACGGTACTCTCGAAGGCCATTTCGCCAGGGCCAATCCCCATTGGCAGGCGCTCGCCGGACGTGAAACGCTTGTCGTCTTTGCGGGACCGCACAGCTATGTTTCGCCAACTCTCTATACAGAGCCTCTCTCCGTGCCTACGTGGAATTACATTGCCGTGCACGCCCGCGGCACCCTCGCGCTCGTGGAGGACGATCCAGGCAAAGAGGCCCTTCTCGCCGATCTCATCACCGCGCATGATCCTTCCTATTTGAATCAATGGCGCGGGCTGCCTGAAGGATTTCGCCGCACCATGCTCGCCGGCATCATGGGCTTTCGCATTCCCATCGCGCGCATCGAAGGCAAATTCAAACTCAGCCAGAATCGCGCTCCCCAGGAACGCAGAAATGTGCACGCAGCCCAGTCGGTGGGCTCTCCCGACGAGCAGGCCCTCGCCCACTGGATGGAGCGCCTGCTGGATTTAAACCTGCCATCCTGAGCGAGATGCCACGGCCGATTTCTTGAATTCTGCATTTGGTATACTTGAGAGCAGCGCGGAAGTGGTGAAATTGGCAGACACACCATCTTGAGGGGGTGGCGCCCAAAAGGCATACGGGTTCAAGTCCCGTCTTCCGCACCAAAGATTCTCGCACCTGGACCGGCGCGACCCATACCCTCAGAGCCGGAGCCGTTTGGAAAGCAGCTAAGAATGCAGATTCTCTTCTACTTTGTGATTGTCCTGCACGTGATTGTGTGTTTCTTCCTGATTGGCGTCGTCCTGCTGCAGCAGGGCCGCTCGGCCGATCTTGCCGGCGCCTTCGGCGGCCAGGGTTCGCAAACCGCCTTTGGCCCCCGTGCCGCCGCCAACGTGCTCACCCGCCTCACCACGTGGTCGGCCATCATCTTCATGTGCACGTCCATTAGCCTCGTAGTTCTTTTTGTGCGCTCCACCGGCCCGCACTCCGTGCTTGAAGGCACGCATTCTGCCCCGGTCAGCGCTCCCGCCAAGCCGGGGAAGTAAGCCGGGATTCCATAGCTCCCTGGCTTGGTTCCAACGCGCAGGGCCTGCCTTACGGCATCAAAAACCGGCCTATTTGTCGGAACTCTGCCCGGCGCCAACTGACGTGCTGTCTTGGCCGGCGAAGGCTGCGTTCAATTTGACCGCAGTGCGATTGAGCGCATCTTCATACGCGGTGGGATTGTAGTTTCTTCCTCCCTTGATGAAGTCGTGGTCGGCTCCGGGATAGGTAACGAGCTCGAAGGGCGCGTTGTTGGCTTTCGCGCTGGTTTCAATGGCACGCGCTGTCTCGATCAGGC
>JBEKAS010000217.1:0-7096 GCA_050015795.1 Occallatibacter sp.
GGGGAATGTGGATGCGATCTTCAAGCGCGTGCTGGGAGTGTAAATTGTGATTTCTCTCGCCTCAGACGCGAGGCCCTCAGCTTCCGCAAACAGACCACAGAGTCCGGAAGGACGTTGCACAGTGTTGCTGCTCAAATGTATGAAGAAAGCGAGGGCAGGAAGCGATGGCAAAGGAGCCCCTCAGTCTTTCAATTGCTCAGCCTAAGCCAGTATTTCAGTGTCCGAAATGCCGGGCAAAAGTGACCACATCGGATGACCGCTGCCCCTCGTGTCTTACCGCAGTTGATCTGCGTGCGGCAGAAGCAGCTTCGGAGAGCATGAGAAGAATCGATCAGGCGTGCGGCGAAGTGCGTGTAATCAAGATGATTCCTGAAGTACTTTGGGCTCCAGTTAAAGCCTACCAGTGGTGGTCGAATTATGGGGATCTTCGCACGAATGACCCGGAGTTTGCTCGCGCCAAGCGAGAGGTAAAGAAAATTGTAAGAGTGTGGATAGTCGTATTCTTCATCCTATTTACCTTTTGCTCTACTGTTTTCATAATTTGGAGCCACAAATTCGAAGTTGGCGAATTTGAGAATGCGTTAAGCTCAGGTAACAAATCGGAAGTTATTGAAACACTCAAGAGGCACCCTGGGTGGAGATCATACAGGTTGGATTTCGCCCGGACGCCACTTGCCTTGGCTGCGGCGGGAGGGCACGAGGAAATTGCCGCGCTGCTGTTGAACGAGAACGTTGATGCGTCCCCCCGAGACGACTTTGGAGATACCCCGCTGCACGAATCAGCGCTCGGGGGACACGTCGAAATCGTTCAGTTGTTACTTGCAAGACAAGCCAGAGTTGATGCGAGGAACAATGAAGGCCAGACACCCTTGCACCTGGCCGCAGGGGGGCGCGGGAAGCTAAGCTCTGGGGGCATTTCTGCGTATTGCGAGGTGGTGAATTTGCTGTTGGCCAACCGAGCGGACTTAAACGCCCGGGACAGCAGAGGACGGACGCCGTTGCATTACGCGATTACTTCTAGCGCAATCACGGAGTTGTTACTCGAAAAGGGGGCGAATGCCAATATCCGCGACAACGATGGGAAAACACCGCTCGCGTATGCAAGGTCGCAGATTGGCACAGACAATGCCCTCGGTGAAATTATGTGGAATCCTGACGATGTCGACCCTGGGGTTCTCTATTATTTAGGGGCTCCCTACGATGGGGCCGTTCCGCTGCATTCTACTTGCACCCCTCGCGATTAGCTGCTCGAAAGATGGTGCACAGAGGAGAAATGGCAAGTAGGCGAAGGAGGATGGGTCCATAACGCTCATTCGCCGGGTTCCCCAGAGCCCGCTTTTGGGACTCGGGAAAGCACGAAACCCAAAGCTGCACTGAAGGACTGGCAGCTAGGAGCTAGAAGTTGAACTTCACCGTCGCCATCACCGGAGCCTCGGGCGCAATTCTCGGCCGAGAACTGCTGCGCGCGCTTGAAGCCGATGAGCGCGTGGCGAAGGTCCACTTTGTCGCGTCGGAAAACTCGCTCCGTGTGCTCGCCGAAGAACTCAACCTCTCCGGTCGGACGAATCTGCTCGAGAAACTGCTCGGCGCGGACCCGAAGAAGACCATCCAGCACGCCGACGCCGATATCGGCGCGCCCATCGCCAGCGGCAGTCATCCGTCAGATGGCATGATCGTGCTGCCGTGCTCGATGGGCACGCTCGCGGCCATTGCGCTCGGCCTGGCCAACTCGCTCATCGCCCGCGCCGCTGACGTAACGCTCAAGGAACGGCGTCCGCTCATCTTGTGTGTGAGAGAGACGCCCTTCAACCGCATCCACCTGCGCAATATGACGCTGGCCGCCGAGGCCGGCGCCACCATCTTCCCCTGCATTCCCTCGTTCTACAACCACCCCGCCGGCTCAGAAGAGATGGCTCGTCAATTCGCCTACCGCGTGCTGGCGCACGTGGGCCTGCCGCAGCCAGGCGCGTATGTGTGGAAGCCGGAGGACGAGGGACGAAGGGATTAGGGAACAGGGGACCAAGGGAAACTCTCAGCTTGACACTCGCGCAGCCCGCCCCTGATACTGCCAACATGCTGAACTCAAGGGAATACGGAACCGAGGTCATGGCCATGTGTATGCCACGTGGACCCGTCCGTGCGACCTTTGAGCGGCGAATGCGGTAACATCGCAACCGATTCTGAAGTCGAGCGGCCCGGGTCCCAACGCGGATGCGGGCCGTTTTCATTGTGGCCCGCGGCTCCCCGTGCCGTTCCCCAGCAATGAATCTACAAATCTACGAACCGAGAAGGAGACTCTCATGTCTGAACCGAAGCAGTACCAGCTTGCCACCCAGGCCGTGCACGCCGGCCAATCGCCCGACCCCGCCACCGGCGCGCGCGCCGTGCCCATCTATCAGACCACCTCGTACCTGTTCCAGGACGCGGACCACGCCGGCCGCCTTTTCGCGCTCAAGGAGTTCGGCAACATCTACACGCGCATCATGAACCCGACGACCGACGTTTTTGAGAAGCGCGTGGCCGCGCTCGAAGGCGGCGCGGCGGGTTTGGCCACGGCCTCAGGCCAGGCGGCGGAGACGCTGACCATCGTTACGCTGGCGCGCGCGGGCGAAGAGATCGTTTCGACCACGTCGCTCTACGGCGGCACATACAACCTCTTCCACTACACTCTGCCCAAGCTGGGAATCGTGGTGCGCTTTGTGGACGCGGACGACTTCGACGGCCTGCGCGCGGCCATCAACGACAAGACCCGCGCCGTTTACACCGAGACGCTGGGCAATCCCAAGCTCGACGTGGTGGATATCGAAAAGCTCGCCGCCATCGCCCACGAGCATAAGCTGCCGCTGATCATCGACAACACTTGCGCGTCACCGGCGCTGGTGCGGCCTATCGAATGGGGCGCGGACATCGTGGTGAATTCGGCTACCAAGTACCTGGGCGGCCACGGCACGGCCATCGGCGGCGTGATTGTGGACGCCGGCAAATTCGACTGGGCGGCTTCAGGCCGCTTCAAGGAATTCACTGAGCCAGATCCCTCGTACCACGGCCTGCGCTACACAGAGGCTTTTGGGCCGCTGGCGTTCATCCTCAAGGCGCGCGTGCAGGGCTTGCGCGACACCGGCGCGGCGCTCTCACCGTTTAACTCCTTTCTGTTGTTGCAGGGCATTGAAACGCTGCACCTGCGCATGGAGCGTCACTCCGCGAATGCGCTGGCCGTGGCCAGGCATCTGGAGCAGCATCCCGGCGTGGAGTGGGTCAATTATCCCGGGCTCGAATCCAGCCCCTATGCCGCGCGGGCGAAGAAGTATCTGCCCAAGGGCTCGAGTGGGTTGATCACATTTGGAATCAGGGGCGGCTACGATGCGGGAAAGAAGCTGATCAACACGCTTGAGCTGTTCTCGCTGCTGGCCAACATTGGCGATGCCAAGTCGCTGGTGATTCATCCGGCGTCTACCACGCACCAGCAGCTCTCGGCGGAAGAGCAGGCGGCCACGGGAGTCACGCCAGAAATGGTGCGGCTCTCTGTCGGCATTGAGGACATCCGCGACATCCTCGCCGATCTCGACCAGGCGATTGAAGCCGCGAACGGACACAAATTTGCCGGCTCAACCCAGGCTGCGGCGGCAAGATAGGGCACAATAAAGCAGATGGCCGACACGTTTAATCGCAGCGGCGCTTCGCCGCCCAAAACTATAGAGCCGACCTACGAAGGCGACTTCGTCGTGGACGGCTCGCTGCCGCTGGAGTGCGGCCATGCCTTGATCTGTCCCACGCTGCATTACGCCGTCTACGGCCGGCTGAATGCGGCGCGCGACAATGCCGTTCTGGTTTGCCACGCACTCTCGGGCTCGGCGCTGGTGGGCTCGTGGTGGCCGGAAATCTTCGCTCCCGGCGCGGTTCTGTCGCTGGAGCACGACTTCGTCATTTGCATCAACATGCTGGGTTCCTGCTACGGCTCCACGGGGCCCGGGTCCGTCAACACCGAAACAGGCAAAACCTACGGGCCGGATTTTCCCCTGGTGAGCGTACGCGACAGCGTGCGGGCGCAGGCGCGTCTGCTCGATTCGCTCGGCATTCGCAAATTGCGTCTGGTGCTGGGCGGGTCCATTGGCGGCATGCAGGCACTGGAGTGGACCATTCTCCATCCCGAGCGTGTGGATCGCGCCCTGATTATCGGCGTCACGCCGCTTTCGGCCATGGGCCTGGCGCTCAATCACCTGCAGCGGCAGGCCATTGAGCACGATCCCGAGTGGGCCGGCGGACGCTACCTGCCGCAACGGCCGCCCCGCCAGGGGCTGTCCCTGGCGCGCCAGATCGCCATGATCAGCTACAAGTCCGCTCCGCTCTTCAATGAGCGCTACGGACGCAATCCCGACCGCAGCGGCGAAGATCCCTATGTGGCCGAGGGGGCTTACGGCGGTCTCATTGGCGGCCGGTTCGACATCGGAGGCTATCTCGACCACCAGGGAAAGCGGTTCATCGACCGTTTCGACGCCAACGCCTACCTGGCCATTCTGCGCGCCATGGATACCTGGGATCCGATTCGCGGCTACAGTTCGCCGGAAGAAGCTTTTGGCCGCATCCGCGCCAAGCTCAGCTTCATCGGCATCAGTTCCGACTGGCTTTTCCCTGCCGCGGAGGTGCGCCAGTTTGCCGAAACCATCCGCCAGGCCGGCGCCCATGCCGATTACAGGGAGATGGAAAGCGACCACGGCCACGATGCCTTTCTGGCCGAACAGGCAGAACTGGTGCGGCTGTTGCAATAGAGCCTGTGCTTCACTGGGCCGCGATTTTCGCCGGCAACGCCTGCGCGTGCGAAAATGAAGAACAGGCCCTAAGGTTTCTGCCGTCAGAAGTCGCCTCTCCCGGACCATCTGCTCTGGTCCGCGGCCGATTCGGTTACCGTGGTGTGGGACTGCCGGGGGCCCTTTCCGCGGCTTGCTTGTCAGGGGCGCGATGGCTTTCTATAATCCTCCTACGCAGCACTGTGACCCGTGGTATCGTAATATCCGTTGCTATAGCTCTCTGCCGCCAAGTTGGACGGTTGGACATTGGCCGGCGAATGAGCAAGTTGTGATTTCCATTTCGGCAGTTCCCAGGAGCATTGCATGAATAAGTTAGTCTTTGCATCTGCGATGGCATTGGCAGGCATGTGCCTTGTTTCCACGCCCGCACTTCGCGCTCATGGCCAGACCATCCAGATTCAGGATCCGGCCGAGTTCAACAGCTATCAAAACGCCACCACCCAGAACGATCCGGCGCAAAAATGTGCGGCGCTCGAGAGTTTTCTCAAAACCTATCCGCAAAGCACCGCCAAGTCGGCCGCACTCGCTCAGATGATGGATTGCTATGGTCAGACCAACCAGATGGACAATTTGCTGAACGTGGCGAGCCGTCTGCTGCAGATCGATCCCAACAACCCTCAGGCCATCTTCGCCTCTGTCTATGTGAAGAACGCCCAGTGCGGCAAGGCTCTCGACCCCAGTGGAGCGAGTACCGATCCGCAGACCTGCGACGACTCCGCGGCGCTGGCCCAAAAAGGCCTCACCATTTCCAAGCCTGCAGGCATGTCGGACCCCGATTGGAAAACGCTCACCGGCAATTACTATCCAATCTTCCACTCGGCGATCGCCTTTGACGACCTGGTCGCGAAGAAGGACTACGCGGGCGCCATCAAGGAGTACACGGCCGAGTTGATGCTGTATACGCCGCAACAGACTACGGTTCCCGGTCCGGGACTGCAGGATACCCTGCGACTTGCCTCTGCCTACTCCAAACCGGGCGACTCGAGGGATGAAATCAAGGCCGTCTGGTTCTACGCCCGGGCGTGGGACTACGCGCCCGTCAGCGTCAAGCCCTCCATCGAGCAGCAGCTCGATTACTGGTACAAGCGGTATCATGGCACCCTCGACGGCGATGCTGCCATTACGCAGCAGATCAACGACATCAAGGCCAAGGCCCAGGCGACCCTCTTCCCACCGGCGGACTTCACCATTGCGCCTGCGCCAACTCCTGACAAGATCGCGCATCAAGCCCTTATTAGCGGCGACCCCCGCAACCTGAACCTCGAGGATAAGGAGTACATCCTGGCCAATGGTGTAGACGCGGATGCCAGCAGTCTCTGGGCCCTGCTCAAAGGTCAGCAAACCCCGGTTCCGGGTAATGTAATCTCCGACCCGGCAACCGTGTTGAAGATCACCGTCACAACGGCCGCCTCGCCCAAGCCGAAGGAATTCGTGGTCAAGCTGACCAATTCCGTGGCCTGCAGCGCCGTTCCCGTCGCGCCCGCCGAGTTGAAGATCAAGGATGCGCAGGACTACATTGTGGCCAACGGCGTGAAGGCTGATACCGACGCCATGGGCGACGTGCTGACGGCGACGCCGGCGCACCTGCACAAGATCACCATCGAGCCCTCGGTGACGGTCATCAACGTGGCCGTGACGCAGGACGCCAAGGACAATCACAGCGCGGATTTCATCGTCAACCTGAAGGAGCCGCTCTCCTGCAAGGAAGCTCCGGCGAGCGGTTCGATTCTCGGGCTGCAACCCGCTGTCGAGTTGAATGGCACCTACGACACGTATACCAAGGTTCCAGGGGTGGGCACGGCAGGTCCCACGGTGCAGATCGTGCTTGACGGAGGATTCGTGCAGCAGGAGGTGAAGAAGGCGACGCCGGTGCATCACGCGCCCGCCAAGCCGGCTGCGGGGCACCACGCAGGCATGTAATTTAACCACGGTCATGGGGCCTTGCGTAGGGCTCCATGAACAACACGCTACTGGGAAATTGAAAGGGCGATCCGCATCAGCGGGTTGCCCTTTTTCTGTGCCGGTGATGCCCTCATCCAAAGGGCTGCCCAACGCAGTGACTGCTCCATGCAATGGTGGTTATTCGCCCAGCATGATGCGCTGGATAGCCGAGGCGCGGCCGGTTGTAGGATCGCACGTGACCAGCGCCGCGCACATTTTGGGATTCCCCTTGGCGGCCTCGAATTTGCCCGGCATGGCCGTGAGGAATTTGTGCAGCACCAACTCTTTTTCCACGCCGATGATGCTGTCGTAGGGGCCGCTCATGCCCACATCGGTCTGGAACGCGGTTC
>JBEKAS010000218.1:0-7087 GCA_050015795.1 Occallatibacter sp.
ACCTGCCACCACAGGAACTGCCCAGAACGTATGCGTGATGCCGCGATGATGCTTCAGGCCCTCTACCGGGCCCGCGAAGCCCCAGAGCACGTCCAGATCGGCGGCCTCTGCGGCCAGCACCGCGGCCAGCGTGGCATAGGCCGTCTTGCGATTGAATCCGGCGCGGCCGATGCAGGCGCCGGTAAGGAAATGCGTGACAGGTTCCATGCGTCTTACGATCCCATATCAGGTTTCAGACCGTGGTTGCCCACTCGCCCCCGCGCATCAGCGGATCGGCGGCGCCGGATGCGGTGATGCCGTCGATATCGAGCTCCGCGGAGCCGATCATCCAGTCCACGTGGATCAGGCTGTCGTTGGCGCCTTTGGCGGCGAGTTGTTCGGGTGTGAGCTTGTCTCCGTCGCGCAGGCACGACGAATACGACTGGCCGAGCGCGATGTGCGATGCCGCGTTCTCGTCAAAAAGCGTGTTGAGGAATACCAGGCCGCTTTGCGCGATAGGCGAGGAGTGGGGAACCAGCGCCACTTCGCCCAGGCGCCGCGCACCTTCGTCAGTGTCGATGAGCTTCTCCAGCACTTCCTGTCCGCGTGTGGCGTGAGCCTCCACAATGCGACCCTTTTCAAAGCGAACCTGGATGCCTTCAATCATCGTGCCCTGGTGCGAGAGCGGCTTGGTTGCGGTCACGGTGCCGTCGGCGCGGTCCTTGTGCGGGGCGCTGAAGATCTCCTCCGTGGGCATGTTGGCGATGCAATAGACGCCGTTGCCCGCGGTGGTGCCGCCGCCCAGCCACTCATGATCGTCGGCAAGGCCGAGGCGGAAATCGGTGCCGGGGCCGCGGTACTGCAGGCCAAAATAGCGCTTGGCATTCATGAAGGCCGCACGCTTCTGCAATTCGGCGTCGTGCGTCCGCCATGCGCCTACGGGATCCACGGTGTTGATGCGCGTCGTCGCGAAAATAGCGTCCCACAGCTTGCGCAGGGCATCTTCGGAGGTGTCGTTGGGAAACACGGCCGCAGCCCAGGGAGGTGTGGCGCCGGGAACGATGGTCCAGTTGATCTCGTGGCGCGTGATGAGCTCGAGGGCGGGTCGGTAGGCTTGCGAGACGGCGCGATTGGCGCGACCCACCTTGTCCGGATCCTCGTTGGAAAGGAGCGCGGGATTGGCTCCGGCAATGGCCAACCGCGCCGCGCCGCTCTTGAACGCCGCAGCCATGCCGTCGTAGAGCCACTTGGCCGCGTGATCGAAGCTGGCATCGGGCGCGTGCCGGTAACGCAGAAGGGCGGAGTCCTCGTCGTTCAAAAGCGTGGTCACGAGCGAAGCGCCGGCACGATAGGCGTGCTCGGTAATGCGGCGCGCCAGAGCCACGGAATCGAGCGACGCGGTCATCACCAGCTCCTGGCCCGGCTTGAGACCCAGCCCCACGTTCACGGCCACGTCGGCCAGCAGATCCAGATTTTCGGCTTGCGTGCGAGCTTCTGGGGCAGTTGCAGCTTGTGTCATTGCTTCTCGATTCCTTCGGATTCCGTCTATCAATTATCAATCAACCGCAGCCGCGGGTTTCGGGGCCGCTGGCCGGATGTTGCTATTGTAGGGGGTCTTGCGTGCCGTCTGAGAGCTCGAAAAACAACGCGCGGTCATCCTGAGTGACCCTGAGCGAAGCCGAAGGGGAGTCGAAGGACCTGCATTTGTCTTTCCCTCACTCCCCTGAGCATTCGAGAGCGGCTCCGCAAGGTCTCCTGCTTCGCCTACAATCGAGAATGGATGAACAGGCTTTACGAGGGGCCATATCGTCATGCTGATGCTTCATATTCAATGGGTGAAGAGGAGCATTTTGACAACTGGAATTTCCATGGCGCTCGGGGCAGCGTCGGCCTCCGCACAAACGCAGACGGCAATCGCCGAATACGGACCGAACAACCCCTTTTACACGCCCAGCACTCTGCCGTTTCAGGCCCCGCCCTTCGACAAGATCAAGGACAGCGATTACCAGCCGGCGATTGACGCGGGCATGGCGATGCAGATCAACGAGGTCGAGGCCATCGCCAACAGTTCCACGCCGCCCACGTTTGAAAACACGGTGGTCGCGCTGGAGCGCACCGGCCAGTTGCTCACGCGGGTGATGGCCGTGTTCAACTGCGTCACGGGCGCGAACACGAACGATGCGCTGCAGAAGGTACAGGCCTACGAGGCCCCGCGCCTTGCCGCGCAACAGGACGCGATCTATCTGAACTCGAAGCTTTTTGCGCGTGTGAAAGCGGTCTACGATCAGCGCGCATCGCTCCATCTCGACCCCGAAGCGCTGCGCCTGGTGGAGCACGACTATCAGCAATTCGTGAAGGCCGGCGCCAACCTTTCCGACGCCGACAAAGCCAAACTGAAAAAGCTCAACGAAGAAGAATCGACGCTGGAAAACACGTTTGAGAATCAGTTGCTCGCGGCCACCAATGCGGGCGGATTCTCCACCACCGACGAAAAGGCGCTGGCCGGGCTGAGCGAGGCGCAAATCGCCGCCGCCGCGCAGGACGCACAGGCGCACGGCTGGCGGATCCCGCTGCAGAACACCACGCAACAGCCGGATTTTGCGTTTCTCACCAACCGCGCCACGCGCCAGGCGATCTTCGAGAATTCCTGGAACCGTGCGGAGCGCGGCGACGCCAACGACACGCGAGCCACCATTGCAAGGCTGGCGCAATTGCGCGCCGAAAAAGCCGCGCTGCTTGGCTTCCCCAACTACGCGGCATGGAACCTGACCGATCAGATGGCCAAAACGCCGGAGGCGGCGAAGCATTTTCTCGATGCGCTGGTGCCGGCCTCCACGGCCAGAGCGACCGGCGAGGCCAAAGACATTCAGGCCCTGATTGACGCGCAGCACGGCGGGTTCACGGTCGAGCCCTGGGATTGGG
This sequence comes from Occallatibacter sp., assembly GCA_050015795.1. Lineage (GTDB taxonomy): Bacteria > Acidobacteriota > Terriglobia > Terriglobales > Acidobacteriaceae > Telmatobacter. The sequence goes on from JBEKAS010000218.1 coordinate 2,902, forward strand.
AGTTCTACTCCGAGCAGGTGCGTAAGGCGAAATACGACCTGGACCAGTCGGAGATCAAGCCCTATTTCGAGCTCAACAACGTGCTCGAGAACGGCGTCTTCTACGCCGCGCACCAGCTCTACGGCCTCACCTTCAAAGAACGCAAGGATATTCCCGTTTACCAGCAGGACGTGCGCGTCTTCGAGGTCTTCGACGCCAACGGCACGCCGCTGGCCTTGTGGTACTGCGATTATTTCAAGCGCGACAACAAAAATGGCGGAGCGTGGATGGACGTGCTGGTCGGCGAGTCGAAGCTGCTGGGTCAGTTGCCGGTGGTCTTCAACGTGGCTAACTTCGAGAAGCCCGCGCCGGGCCAGCCCGCGCTGCTCAGCTTCGACGACGTTACCACCATGTTCCATGAGTTCGGCCACGCGCTGCACGGCATGTTCGCCAACACCGTGTATCCCAGCCTGTCGGGCACGCAGGTGCCGCGCGACTTTGTCGAATTCCCTTCGCAGTTCAACGAGCACTGGGCCAGCTACCCCGCGGTCTTTCAGCACTACGCGCGCCACTACAAAACCGGTGCGCCCATGCCCGGCGAGCTCATGGCGAAGATCGTGAAGTCGAAGACCTTCAACGAGGGCTACGATTTCACGGAGATTCTCGCCGCGTCCGAGCTCGATCTTGAGTGGCACACTCTGCCTTCGAGCGCGCCCCTTCAGAATCCTGACGCCTTCGAGACTCAGGCGCTCCATCGGACGCATCTCGACCTCAGCTATGTGCCGCCGCGCTACCGCTCCAGTTACTTCCTGCACATCTGGGCCAACGGCTACGCGGCCGGTTACTACGCATATTCGTGGAGCGAGATGCTCGACGACGACGCCTTCCAGTGGTTCCTGAATCACGGCGGCATGACGCGCGCCAACGGCGACCGTTTTCGGCAGATGGTGCTCTCGCGCGGCAATACCGAGGACCTGGAAAAGATGTATGCTGCATGGTTGGGCGGCCAGCCCAGCATCGAGCCGATGCTCAAGTTCCGTGGGCTGAAGGAAAAGTAAGCGGAGCTAGTGCCCTGACCGCGTGATTTCGTGATGATCCTCGGACGAGTGCGGGTCTGGAGACCCGCACGACAGCCGGTCTGGAGACCGGCGCTACGCTCCAACCGTTACCAAATCACGCGGTCTCAGTACTAGCTCCGCTCACTATAATCCATAGCTATGAACGAGCCGGCCCTCAAGCGCGACGTCGCACGCAAGATCGAAAAGCTGCGCCAGGAACTGCGCCGCCATGAGCATCTCTACTACGTTCTCGACAGGCCCGAGATCAGCGATGCCGAGTACGACGCGTTGATGAACGAATTAAAGAAATTGGAAGCGGCGCATCCCGAGCTGATCGCGCCCGACTCGCCGACGCAACGCGTGGGCGGCAAACCCGCCGAGGGCTTCAAGAAGGCGCAGCACTCGCGGCCCATGCTCTCGCTCGATAACGCGTACAACACCGAAGAGCTGGCCGACTGGGATCGCCGCGTGCACGAGTTGGCCGGCACGCTGCCCGTGGAATACACGGCCGAACTTAAACTCGATGGACTGAGCGTGGCGCTCGTCTACCAGCCCGGCCCGGACGACAATGCGCAGCTTACGATAGGCCTCACGCGCGGCGACGGCCAGACCGGTGAAGACGTCACCTCGAACATCCGCACCATTCGCAGCGTGCCGCTTTCTCTCTCTGCCGCAAAGCTTCAAAAGCTGCGCCTCCCGCAGGGACAGGCACTTGAAGTGCGCGGCGAAGTGGTGATGCCCGAAGACGCCTTCCAGCGCTTGAACGAGGAGCGCGAGCGCGATGGGTTGCCGGCCTTCGTCAATCCACGCAACTCCGCCGCGGGAACGCTGCGCACGCTTGAGCCCTCCATCGTCGCTAACCGGCGGCTGGTTTTCTTCGCGTACTTCCTGCTCGTCGATGGCGAATACTTCGCCGCGGGCCAGACGGCTACGCTTGATGCGCTGACAGCCCTCGGCTTTCGTGTGAATCCGCATCGACGGCTCGTGAGCACCGTCGACGAGATGATGAAGTTCATCGACAACGCCGAGAGCCAGCGCGCTTCACTCGGTTACGAGATCGATGGCGTGGTTCTCAAAGTGGATGCGCACGCCACGCAGCAACGCCTGGGCTATACAGGCCGCGCGCCGCGCTGGGCCATCGCGTACAAGTTCACGGCCAAGGCGGGCGTGACGCAGGTGAAAGACATTACCGTGCAGGTGGGCCGCACCGGCAAGCTCACTCCGGTGGCGGAACTCGCGCCGGTCTTTATCGGCGGCACCACGGTGAGCCGCGCCACGCTGCACAATGCAGACTTCATCGAGCGGCTGGGGCTGAAGCTCGAAGATTGGGTAAAAGTCGAGCGCGGCGGCGACGTGATTCCCAAAGTTGTCGAGGTGATTGAAGACGCCGATCACCCGCGCGGGAAACTTCGTTTTGTCTTCCCTTTGGTTTGCCCCGAATGCCACAGCCCGGTGGTTCGTGCCGAGGGCGAGGTCGACTATCGCTGCGTGAATGCCAACTGCCCCGCAAAGCTGCGTGAGACTCTGCTGCACTTCGGCCGCCGCGAGGTGATGAACATCGAGGGGCTGGGCGAGGCGGTGGTGCAGCAGTTGTTCGATCGCGGGCTGGTGCGCAGCGTGGCCGATCTCTATGCGCTGACGGAAGAGCAACTCGTCGGCCTCGACCGCTTCGCCGAAAAGTCGGCGCGCACCTTGCTGGCCGAAATTGCAGGCTCGAAGCGGGCGGGACTGGCGCGCGTACTCATGGGCCTCGGCATTCGCTTTGTCGGCGAGCGCACCGCCGAGCTGCTGGCGCAGGAGTTCGGCTCCATCGACGATCTAATGAACGCGAATGCCGAAGAACTGGAACGCGTGGAAGAGGTTGGCCCGCGCATCTCGCAGGCGATTCTAGAGTTCTTTTCGACAGCCGCCAATCAAGCCCTCGTCAAAAGCCTCAAAGTCGCGGGCGTCGACATGACGGCGGAGAAGAAGCTGCGCACCGCGCAACTTGCGGGCCTGACTTTTGTTCTGACAGGCACACTGCCCACGCTGACGCGCGACGAGGCCAAACAAAAGATCGAAGCTGCAGGCGGCAAGACCGCGGGCTCGGTGAGTAAGAAGACCAGCTACGTGGTGGCCGGCGAAGAGGCAGGCTCCAAGCTTGACAGGGCGCGTGAGCTCAACATCCCCGTGATAGACGAAGCGGGGCTGCTGGCGCTGCTCGCAGGGCAGACGCCGTCGAATTAGTTCATCCCTTCGATCCTCAATTCATTGCCGGCGGCAGGTCCCGCATGCGGCTGGCCTTGTGAACATCAGAGGAGTCGTGGCAACAAGGATCAAAATCAGATCAAACCACATAAAAGTTTCCTTGGATGATGCAGTTCACGCACTGGTGCGGCGGCGTGCCGCAATGTCTGGATGATTCTCGATGGCGCGCAGTTCGCGTTCCCGCTCCCGCTCCCAGGCTTCGGCGTGCCAGCGGCGCGAGGCATAGCGCAAGGTGTCGGCAGGGAGCGGCGGAAACTCATGAGACGGCTGCCGCGACGGCATGGTCACGAGCTCCGGCAGGGGACGATAGGCCGGCTTGGGCGGGACCGGCGCGGGCGCGGCTAAAAGGCGCGCCGAAGATTCCATTTCTGCAGCTGCCTCTGCTGCCGCAGCCTCTGCTGCCGCAGCCGCAGCTGCCAGGCTGGTATCGGCCAGCACCGTTGGTTCCGCATCAGCTTCAACGGCTTCGTCGCGGCGCTGTGCGCGCACGGCAATGGATTTAGCCATGAACTCGTCAACCAGCTTGTGCAGACAAGTTTGCCCGCAGAGATGCTTTGAGTCCGGCCGCAGCCGGTGGCGCGAAGTCCATCCGCTCACGCGCAGTTCTCCACCTTGCTCGTAGGCGACAAACCAATGGTTGGTTTGCCGCTTCTCCGCGGCGCAAATATCGCACGAGATGGCCTGCCGGATCATCGCAATTCCCTCACTCCGTGAAGGCTTCTTACCGCATCGCCAATGCGCACCGTGTTCATCGCTCTCCCCTGCGAGCGCAAACGCAAGCTTCCCCAGGCGCGCGGGAAGGCAACTTGACTTTCCGGGGAACCTCAACTTTTATTTCATCGTGCGGAAGTGGAAATGAATGAATGTGTCCGTCAATGAATCCAAATGTGGTTCAGAACAGA
>JBEKAS010000219.1:0-7083 GCA_050015795.1 Occallatibacter sp.
AGGATATGAATGCGGGTCTCAATGGGCGCGCAACGAATACACCGCGCAACGCTCATTTCCGCAGTACCTGGAACCTGCGCGGTAATTCACAAGCACCCAACCGCTGGAGGACTTGATTCTCGTGAAGAAAATTGCATTGGCACTGTTGCTCGCTTTTACCCTGATCCCTGCGGCATCGTTTGCGCAGGTCGTGATTCGCGTCGGGCCACCCCCGCCAGTGTACGAGCGGCGCGGCCCACCTCCCGGGGAGGGATACGTATGGCAAAACGGCTATCACCGCTACGAAGGCGACCATTATGTCTGGACGCCCGGCCACTACGAGCAACCGCCCCATAGGGGTCAACGCTGGGTCGCCCACCGCTGGGAACACCGCCATGGTCAATATGTCCTGGTCGAAGGCCACTGGCGCTAAACTGCAATTCGGCAACAAGAAAAGCGGGGCGCACGCCCCGCCCTTTGTCTTACATATCGCCTCTGTCCATCGGCAGATCGGGTTGCTTGGCCTGAAAGATAGCGTATCCTTTCGCCATGAGACTCAGGTTGAATCTACCTCATCTGAATATTGCGCCTCGTTTGTCGCATAAGCATCTCTGTCGGCTCCCATCTTCGACGTTCATCGCGCTAGCAATTATGGGATTGTCCGCTCGGAACTTGCCTGCGTTGGCAACTCAGCATGGTGATAGGGGAGGAGTGCTTAATAAGGCGGCAACACCAGTTGGCCGAAGCGAGTATGCAAAGGCCGTAGCGATCGAGGAGCCCGGTAGTCACGCTGTTCTAGAGCTTATAGCGTATCAAGCAGACACTAACGAAGGGCCTGAGAAGGTACAAGGCGGACAAGGACCCGATGCGAACGCGCGACCAATGAATCATGGAAGCCTGGTCCTTAAGAGCGATGGTCCTCCGATGACGTATACGATATTCGGGCCGAAAGATACTTATAAGATCTACCTTACTTACTTAGAATTAACGACTGTGGCGGATTCCGCAGACGGTTCCACCAGAGCTTACGTTGTTAAGGCAATTGCGGCTAACAACATAGTCGAGTCCACGACAAAAGGGCCTCTTGCGTACGAACTGGAACTGCCTGATGACAACGGGTTGGATGTTGTTAACGGAGAGATAAAGATTGGAAATTCTTACGTCGTTCCTAATTATGGTTTGACGGGGACAGTCTCAGGTGAATTGGGTTCAAATACCGGCAATTCCGGCGATGCGACGGGCCCGGCCAGCGGCCCACAATCGCGAAAGGGTGAGGAGGGCGTACTGAGTCGCCCCGTGGCGCTCGGAATAGGTGGCACAGTTGTCCTATGTATTATTGCTGGGACTTTCGCTATTCGTAGAAAAGGAAAAGTGTCGCACAACGAGCAGGCGGGCGGGCCGCCAAAGGTCGGTGATTGAGGACCACTCATCGTCGATAGATGGGTGGCTTGCGGCGCATGAAAGAACTCTCACTGTGAATTCGGGATTTCGATTTCAAGCTCTCCTTTCCCTCGGAATCGGGATGTGAAAGAACTTAGTGGCGAGCCCGCATCACAGAATCTAAACCACCGCGCATCTCCGACAACTACTTGATCTCAATCACATCCGTCGCCGCAGCGGCCGATTTTTCTGCCTGCTCCATCACTTTCTCTGCAATCGAATAGAATGCCGCTGCCTGTGGACTCTTCGGTCCGGCCAGCGCCACCGGCATGCCGCGATCACCGCCCTCGCGGATTGACGGGATCAGTTCGATGGCTCCCAGAAATGGCACGCCAAACTGTTTCGCCGTGCGCTCCGCGCCGCCCCGCGAGAAGATGTCGATCTCCTGTTGACAGTGCGGGCAGGTAAAGTGGCTCATGTTCTCCACGATCCCCAGCACGTCCACGTTCACCTGGGCAAACATTTCCAGCGCCTTGCGCGCGTCCTCCAGGCTCACGTCGCTGGGCGTCGACACCACCACTGCTCCAGTGAGCGGAACGGTTTGCACCAGCGAGATGGCCACGTCGCCGGTGCCCGGCGGCAGATCCACCACCAGGTAATCCAGCTCTCCCCAGTTCACCTGCTGCAAGAACTGCCGGACGATCTGGTGCAGCATCGGGCCTCGCATCACCAGCGGCTTGTCGCCCGGCGAAATGTACCCGATCGAAATGGTCTTGATCCCGTGCGTCAGGTTGGGCTCGATCATGTTGCCTGGCCCCACCTTGGGCGCCTGCGACGATCCCATCATCAGCGGCACATTCGGCCCGTACACGTCGGCGTCCATCAGCCCCACACGCTGCCCCAGCCTGGAAAGCGCGATGGCCAGGTTCACGGCCACCGTGGTTTTGCCGACGCCGCCCTTGCCCGATCCTATGGCAACAATCTTGGATACGCCGGGCAATGCTACAGGCGCCGGCATGGCATGTCCATGCGCCATATCGAAGAACTCCTTCTCAAGTTAGTTGTCTCAAAAGCTCGTAACTTAAATACCGCAGCTCGCAGGTGAATTAATGCTGTCATCCTGAGCGAGGACGAGCAACGCGAGGACGAGTCGAAGGATCTGCGGTTGTTTCTTTGGCTTCTGCCAATTTCCCCGCCGCCCATGTAATCGCGTCGGCAGGATGACCTATTCAAATTTTACAGGAGCGCGCGTACGCTCGGCTGAACGGGTCTAGCTCCGCTGACTTCGCTAGCTCCGCTTATTGGTTCCTACGGCTCGATGGCGCCGGCATCCTTCAACGACGCGGTCACCAGCTTCGCTTCTTTCCTCCGCGCGTATTCACTTTCGCGGTGCTCGCGCCGCCGCAGCGCGTCCTCATGCCGCCGGATCTCGTCCGGCGTCTCCGGCTTCAGCTGCGGAACCTTCTGCAGCCGCCCGTGCTCGTCCACGGCCACAAACACCAGGTAGGCGCTGGCCACGTGCGATACCGTGCCGGTCCGCGTATTCTCCGCCCACACCTTCACGCCCACTTCCATGGAGCTGGTGAACGCCCGGTTCACGCTCGACTTCAGCGTCACCAGGTCGCCCAACCGCACCGGCTGGATGAAATCGATGTGATCCATCGACGCCGTTACCACGTGGGTGCGCGCGTGCCGGTAGGCTGCCATGGCGCCCGTCACATCGATAAAGTGCATGAGCCGCCCGCCCAGCAGGTTGCCCAACATATTGGTGTCGTTGGGCAGGATGATCTCCGTCATCTCCGATTGCGTGCTCGCTACCGTCCGCACCATGGGATGGTTCTCCTGGCTGCTCATCGCGCCTCCGCTCCGTTTCTCTTCGCCTGCTCTTCCCGCAATTTCCTTCTCCGGCCAGCTACAATAGAACCATCGGCAGAGCTTGGCCACTGAATGCGTTGTCGCATCCTGTTCCAGTTTCGGCAATCCCTGCCATTTACGCAAATTCCCCGCGGCCCGTTCGAATACAGCGGAGCCGGATGCGAGCACGATGGATAAGATCGCAGGACTGAAAGAAATTCTGGCTCTGGACCCAAGAAACAGTTTTGCCCGCTACGGAATCGCCATAGAATTGGCGAACCGTGGTGAAATTGCGGCTGCATTGGCGGAGTTCGATACACTTCTGACCAGCGATCCGGATTACACTGCTGGCTATTTCATGTCCGCGCAAACCTTGGTGGGCGCGGACAGAAAGAACGAGGCGATCGAGCGGTTGAAGGCCGGGATCGGTTGTGCCGCACGCAGCGGTAACAGCCACGCCCTTAGCGAGATGCAGGCTATGCTCGACGAACTCGAACGCTAGCTCCTTGGGGATTTCAGCTCTCGTGGGCTGCTTTGGGGAGGCGGGCATTTAGGGTTGGGCGCTCGCGCCGCCCTGGGGATTTTTTCAGGCTGTTCATTATTCTCAGCGCGGCGATTTGGCGTCTAAAGGATCAATTATGGCGAAATACTCCATTGTTGTGCCATTTCACAATGAAGAAGAGAATGTGACGATTCTCTACGCACGCCTCAAGCAGGTCATGGAGCAGGTGGGCGACTCTTTTGAGTTGATCTTGGTGGAAGACGGTTCGACGGACCGGACCTACAAGCTTCTCGAGGAGATTGCCGCCGTCGACAGTCGCGTATTGATCGTCAAGCTGCGCCGCAACTTCGGCCAGACTTCGGCCCTGGCTGCAGGCTTTGACCACGCCACCGGCGAGTTCGTCCTGGCCATGGACGGCGACCTGCAGCACGATCCCAACGATATTCCCGCATTTCTAGAAAAGCTCGACGAGGGCTACGACGTTGTCTCCGGATGGCGCAGGGTCCGCATCGACAATATCTTCCTGCGCCGCATTCCTTCCGCCTGCGCCAACTGGATCATGGCCCGCCTTTCCGGCGTGCCCATCCACGACTTCGGCACTACCTTCAAGGCCTATCGCCGCGAAGTCATCCAGAACATTCCGCTCTACGGCGAGATGCACCGCTTCATTCCCGCCCTCGCCAGCTGGTACGGCGCCTCCATCTGCGAAATTCCCATCCGCAACGTGAATCGCGAGCGCGGCAAGAGCCACTATGGCCTGGGACGCACCTTCCGCGTCCTCTTCGACCTGATGACCATTCGCTTCCTGCTCCGTTACATGAGCCGGCCCCTGCATTTCTTCGGTGGCTTCGGCATCCTGGGCATGTTCACCGGAAGCGTCATGGCTCTCACCCTCCTGGGCATGAAGCTCTTCAATCCCCAGATGGACATGATGCACCTCCACGGTCCCATGTTCGTCATCGCTTCGGTGCTCATCGTGGCCGGCATCCAGTTGCTGGCCCTCGGTCTGCTCGGCGAGCTGCAGGTACGCCACTATTACAGCAGCCAGCGCCCCGCATCCTACTCGGTCGATCGCCTGGTCCGCCTCGTCTCCGCCGACGAGCAGAGCCTGCTCTCCGAGCGCCGGGACGGCATACTGTAAGACAGGGAACAAGGGAACGAAGGAACAAGGGAAAAAGAAACCAAGCCATCAGCGGGAAGTGAACAGCTAACAGCTAAAAGCTGACAGCCTGCCCCTCAGTCCCGTAGCCCCGCAGTGCCGCCTTCTCGGTCCCTTGGTCCCTCGGTCCCTTGTTCCCTGTTATTTGTTCCCTTGCTTTCATCCGCCCCCAGGGTTCATCCTTATCGCAGTCATGAAAGCCATCCAATTTCATTCAACTGGCGGACCCGAAGTCTTGCAACTGGCCGATCTGCCCATTCCTGAGCCGGGACCGGGTCAGATCCTGATTCGCATTGAGGCTATAGGCGTCAACTTCATCGAAATATACTTCCGCAAGGGCGTCTACAAGACCGCATTGCCCATGATCCCCGGCAGCGAAGCCGCCGGCACGGTCGAGGAGCTCGGCCCCGGCGTCACGGGATTTGCCGCCGGCGATGCGGTCGTCACCTGCGCCGCTATCGGCAGCTACGCCGAGTACGCTCTGGTTCCCGCCGCGCAGCTCGTCAAAATTCCGCAAGGCCTCAGCATGGAGCAGGCGGCTGCGGCCATGTTGCAAGGCATGACGGCACATTATCTCGCCTTCTCCACCTATCCGCTCAAAGCCGGCGATACCGCGTTGGTGCATGCCGGAGCCGGCGGCGTAGGCTTGCTCCTCACGCAAATGGCGGCGCGCATCGGAGCGCGCGTCATCACCACGGTTTCCACCAAGGCCAAGGCCGAGCTCTCGCGCGAGGCCGGCGCCTCCGACGTGATTCTCTACACCGAAAAAGATTTCGAAGTCGAGGTCAAGCGCCTCACCGGCGGCAAGGGCGTCGACGTGGTCTACGACTCGGTGGGCAAAACCACCTTCGATGGTAGTCTCAACTGTCTCCACCCACGCGGTCTGCTCGCGCTCTTCGGCGCCTCCAGCGGCCCCGTTCCGCCCTTCGATCCCACCCTGCTCAACAGCAAAGGCTCGCTCTTTCTCACCCGGCCCACGCTCTGGCATTACATTGCGACGCGCGCCGAGCTGGAGTGGCGCTCGAGCGACGTGCTCAACTGGGCGGCCAAAGGCGAACTCAAGCTCCGCACCGAGCACACCTACCCGCTCGCTGAATCCGCCCAGGCCCAAATCGACCTCGAAGAGCGCAGAACCACAGGCAAGGTTCTGCTGGTGCCGTAAAAAGCAGGGAACAGGGATCAGGGAACAGTTTTTGCGCTTAGCAGTTCGGCTTCGGGTAGCGCGCCGTTAAGATTGGCTTGTTTGCTGGCTCGCGCAACAGTTTTTCTGATCACTGACACCTGAAACCTGAAACCTGGCAACTTCCATGTCGATCACCATCACCACCACTGACCGCGTCTTCGTCCTCACTGGCGCAGGCATCAGCGCGGAGAGCGGATTGCCCACCTTTCGCGCGTCCGACGGTTTATGGGCCGGACACAACGTGGAAGAAATCTGTACGCCCGAGGCTTTGCGGCGCAACCCGGCGCTTGTCTGGGAGTTTTATTCCAAGCGCCGCGCCGACTGCGCAAAGGCCGCGCCCAATCCCGCGCACATCGCACTGGCCGAGCTCGAAGCGCAGCTCGAATCGCGTGGAGGGGGCCGCTTTTTTCTCTGCACGCAGAATGTGGACGACCTGCATGAGCGCGCCGGCAGCATGAATCTCGTCCACATGCACGGAGAGCTTGCGAAATCCCGCTGTGAGCGCGAGTGCGGCCGCCCGCCTGTCGAAGATCGCGCCGTCTACGCGAGCCTGGACGCCGTCGGCCGCTGCCCTTGCGGAGGCCGTCTGCGCCCTCACATTGTGTTCTTCGGCGAAATCCCCCTCGAAATGACGCGCATCGAGCGCGAAATCGCAGAATCCACTTTGATGCTCGTCATCGGCACCTCCGGCTCGGTCTACCCCGCGGCCAACTTCGTCCACTGGGCCCGCCAGACCGGCGCCCGTACCGTCTACATCGGTCCTGAGCCTCCGCTCAACGCCTCTGCCTTCACTCATGTCGTCGAAGGCAAAGCCGGCGAGGTTCTCCCCGGCCTCTTCTACGTTGAAAGCCAGTAGCCATTAGCTAATGTGATGAGTCAGAAGTTCGCACCATGATGAAGTTGTCATCCTGAGCGTAGTTTGGCGTGCAATCGGCACGATTGCACGCCAAACAAGTCGAAGGATCTGCGGCTGCTTTTCCGCTCACACAAGCCGCACCTCCGTAGAAAATCAACCTCGCCAACCCT
>JBEKAS010000220.1:0-7051 GCA_050015795.1 Occallatibacter sp.
GGGGATTTGTGAGCGCAGTGTGCGAGGGAAGAAGCGTGCACGTGGCGCGTGTCGATCCGCCGGAGACGTGGCGTGCGATTGTGGCGCTGCCGGCCGAGCCGCTGGCCACCAGCAAAGCTCGCGCTGTGCTGCCGGCTACCTACGCGATGGAAGACGTGGTGGCGAATCTGCAATCGGCGGCTGTGCTTGGGCTGGCCTTTGCCCAGGCGCGGGGCGATCTGCTGCGCCTCGCGATGCAGGACAGGATTCACCAGCCGTACCGTGCGCCGTTCTGCCCGATGCTGCCGCTTTTGCTCCCTCTGGTCGGCAAAGACGGGATTCTGGGTGTTGCCCTAAGTGGTGCGGGCCCGGCGGTTCTGGTGGTTGTCGAGGGCGAAAAGAGCTTGCAGGCAGCAACGTCCGCTATTGGGAAAGCGACGGAAAATCGCGTTGCGGCGGAGCTGACAATCTGCAGGTTTTCGCGGGTCGGAGCCAGTCAAGCTATTGAAAATAAATAAGTTCGCCGACGAATTTGTGCGGATTCTGTGGCTAGACTGTGCGTTATCAGTAAGTTAAGATGGTTGCTGAGGTCGATAGTCACCTCTTCCTTGATTACCCAACACATTACCTAAGTTTGCTTGCCATTTATCGATTATGCAACTACATTCGCTGCGTGAGCAGTTCTGGGGGAGGGCTGCTCTAGCGCCCGCGATCCTGTATGGATCCGGGCGCTTCTCTTTGCACATCGAAATCACTTTTGTGGACCGGCGGGACGGCAAAAACTGCCCGGACGCGCTGGATATTAGCGGCAGGTGCAGCGAAGCTGCTGCTCACCCGGGCTTGCGACTTTGGGCGGTCCCCCCGCATCGGATACGTGTACGGTTTCCTGTACAATCACCGATGGGGACTCGCAAGGAGGATCATGGCTGGGCAAGGTGTCTTGGAAGTGAACGACGCGAATTTTGACCAGGAAGTGCTGCGCAGCGAGCAGCCGGTTCTGGTGGATTTCTGGGCCGTGTGGTGCGGTCCGTGCAAGGCGATTGCGCCGATCGTGGATAGCGTAGCTGCGGCGTACGCGGGCAAGTTGAAGGTGGCCAAAGTGAACGTGGATCAAAATGGCGCGACGCCGTCGCGTTTCGGAATCCGCGGCATTCCGGCGCTCTTATTTTTCAAGGGTGGCAAGGTAGCCGACCAAATTGTGGGCTACGTGCCGCAGAACGTGATTGAGGAGAAGGTGAAGAGCCTGCTGGCGTAACCGGTACCAAAATTCGGAAACAAGCGAGGCTCGGGCATGGTGCCCGGGCCTTTTGCTTTGGCGCCCGTTATGCGCGCCCGCGGAATTGGATGATGCGCCGCCGATCGCGCTTGGTGGGCCGGTGCACGGGCAGGGGCGCGGACTGCTGCATGGCTTTGCGCTCTGCCGCAACGCGCAGCCGCGCTTCGCGGCTGGCTTCGGTCTCGCGATAGAGGGTTTGCGCCACCGATGCCGGGCCGCGGATGTGGCTGACGCCCAGCACATCGATTTCAAAGCGGCCGGCATCGTTTTCGATCTGCAGGCGGTCGCCGGGGCGGACGTCGCGCGCGGGCTTGGCGCGGAAGCCATTCGACTCGATCCGGCCCAGATCGCAGGCGCGCGAGGCCATGGCGCGCGTTTTGAAGAAGCGCGCCGCCCAGAGCCATTTGTCGATACGCACGGTGTCCATTCCGCATTCCAGTGGGTGCGAAAACCTGTGGGGTGAAGGCAATCGTATCAGGGTTTGCGGCCAGGTTTCCAGCGCGACGCGCGGCGGGAATTGCCTGTTTGCCGCCAGGTAAAAACCACACAATAGGGTAAAAATTTCACCACATGCGGGAACGGATACCGGGATGGGTGGTTCCAAAGGCCGGCAAAGCCGGAAATTTGTCCTAGAATTCCCTGAGATTCTCGGAATCGCCCGGTGTGGAATGCGACGTGCAAAGTGAAAGCTGGCAGTGAGGAGAATTGTCGATGGACCGAATAGTCTCCCCCTCAGTAACGCCGGCCGGCAGGGCGTCACTTTCTTACAAAAGCGGAAGTCGTTCCAGGATCAGCGGGAGAGCTGCCAGGATTCTGGTTGTGGACGAGGAATCGGTGACTGCCGATACGCTGGCTGAAATCCTGCGCCGCAACGGCTATGCGACCGAGGCCGCATACGACGGGAATGGCGCACTGCAAAGAGCGTTGCTTACGCCACCCGAGCTCGTCATCACCGACGTGGTGCTGCCCGGAATGAGCGGGGTTCAACTGGCCATCACGATCAAGCGTGTGTACCCGGATTGCAAGATTCTGCTCTGCTCGGGGCAGGCGTCAACGCCTGAGCTGATCAGGTCGCGCCATTGCGCGCCGTATGATTTTACGCTGCTAAGCAAGCCTGTGCGGCCGAGGGACCTGCTTGCTCTGGTGGAACACCGGCTGGGTACAGGCGGACCTGTGCCGGGTGCAAGCGGACCAGCGTTGGTGCCGGCCGCGGCGTAAGCCTTCCATCCCATCCCCTTCTATCCCATGCATTGTCGGGGCCGCGCCTGCGTCAAGGCTTTGGCGCGGACTCGCCGTGCATGAGCGCCTCGAAACGGCGCGTGTACTCGGCTTTGTACGCGGAGACGGCGCGGTCGTAGCTGAGCTGCGACGTGTTGGGCTTAACGGTCCAGTGCAGCACGAGATTGCGCGAGCCGGCAGGGATTGTGAGTGCGCCCTGCGCGGGATCGACCGGCTTGCCGTCAACCGAAGCGGATTTGAGATCTACAAACCACGGGAGATGCACGACGATGGCCGCGGGCGGGGTTGTGAACGCGGTGTTGAGATGCAATGTAGCGGCGCCGGCTTGTGGCTGTTCGAGCGTGAAGGCGACTGTGCCGAAATTCGTGGGCGCCTGGCGGACGGCGATGGTTTTCCCTTTCCCGATCCACGCTGGTGAGACCACAGAAAGCAGATGGAGCTGGTTGCCCTCTTCGCGCACCAGCATGGTGCGCAGAAGGGTGCGATACTCGGCCGCGAACCAGCCGTGGGGCGCGAGGTTGTCGCCGAAGTTGCGATCGCCCCATGGACGAATCTTGAACTCGAAGCCGGCGTTGGTGGAGCTGGTGTGGAGCAGGATGGCGTAGAACTCATTCAAGGCCTGCTCTTGATCGCCGCGGATGGTCTCGGTCATGGTGTTTTTGATGGTGAGGTAGTGATGCAGGAACTCGCCATCGGCGTAGGTCATGATGCCTTCGGCATACTTGGCCTGCGTAGCGCGGAGAGTTGCCGTCACGCGAGGATCGTGGGGATCGAGCGTGGGCTCGGGGACAACGGAGAGAAGGTTGCCCCAATCGTAGCCGCCCGGCTGACCGTCGAGGACCGGCGGAATGTAGCCGTTGTGCGCGACGGCCTGCGCGTCGAGAACCTTGAAAAACGCCTGATGAAGGCTGTCATATTCGGCCTGCCATTTCTGCGCGAGATCGGCGTGGTTGGTTTCGATGGCCATCTGGATGGCGAGGCGAAGGCCGTCGAGCGCGAGAAAGTTGTAGCCAGTGAGATGGCCGGGAATGTACTCGTTGTCGCGTACGTCGCTGGCAGGAACGATGTGCAGCGGGTCGGCGGCGCGGGCCTGATGGAGCCAGTCGACGGCGCGGTCGATCTGCGGGAGTGCCCATGTGGCGAAGGCCTTATCGTGCGTGATGCGGTAGTGCTGTCCATAAGCCCACACGGCTTCACCCCAGCCGTCGTATTGCTGCGCTTGCGAGAGGAAGTTGCCGTCGGGCTTTTGCGATTTGGCGAAGAAGTCGAGGCACTCGCGCGCAATTTGCGGGTAGCCGGTGACGTCGTAGCTGTGCACGATGTCGGCGCCGTCGCGCACCCAGAAGGCATGGTAGTGGAGCTTGTTGACGGTCTGAATATAGTCGGGGCCGATGTGGTCGATGGCGATGAGGTCGTAAATGAGGTTGGTCGAGAAGGTGTCGACGGCTTTGGGCTCAGGCAGCGCGATCTGCATACCGGTGGAAAGGATGTTGTTCCAATACGCGATGATCTGCGCCTTGGCGGCATCGAAACCGGCCTGATCGAGGTCGGAGAGGATCTGCGGATCGGCCGTGGGAACGACCGGCATCTTGAAGTCCAACGTGCGCTGTGCGGCGGGCGGGAGCAGCGTTGAGTAGGTGACGATGCCGACCGGTGTTTCCGGCTCGACGAAGAGGTGGGCGGGCTTGTCGAGGTCGGGCGGGTGCATGTCGCGGGTACTATCGCGAAGAGTGAAGCCGCGCGCGACGTAGCCCAGAGGGAAGCTGTAGAGCAGGCGGCCGTCGCGGAAGAAATGCTCGGCGTCAAAGGAGTTTGCCCATTGGCGGTTGAAGGGCTCGCCAATCTGGCGGTAGGCTCCGGGGAATTTGCCTTCCGCGGGGCGCAGGAAGCGGTTGTCGCCGTGCGGCAAGCCGGTGGTTGAGAGCGCGTCATAGCGGATGCCGGTGGCGAAGACGGCGCGCGTGGGCTGGTGCGAAGCGTTCTTCATCTCCACGCGGATGAAATTGACGAGAGGTCCGCTCTCGCTTCCGTCGAGCGTGGCCGCGAAGAGGGTGAAGCTGTAGACGATGCCGTCGCGCGCGAATTCGTAATGGACGATGGGCAAATGACCCTGCTCGAGCGTGCGGATGCGGACGCTGGTGGGATCGAGTTCGGGGCCGGCGAAGAACATGAGTTCGCCGAAACCGGCGCGCAGGTAGCCTTCGGGCGTGATTTCCGTGGCGGCTTCTGCGCCCATGACGCCGATCTCGTCGGTGGGCTTGGAGAAATAGGAAAACGGCTGGCCGGGCTGGTCGATGGACGGCGAAACCATTTGCGCGTGGAAGCTCGCGGCAAAGATGAGAACGAGGGTGAAGCTTGCGGCGCAAAGGACAAAGTGACAAAGCTTGGGGCATGCGGCAACGGTCATGGAGCAGGAACCTCCGGCGGCGAGGATCGAGAGTGACTGAATCGGCGCGCGAGCAACGGGCTTGTACGCGGCCAAGGGAACATCATAGACCAGCCAGGGCGGGCATTCCGGGCGGATGGGCTGGGGGTGATGGGGATCACGGGCAACGGTGTTTGGGCGGGCCTACACTTTCTCAGCGCAGTGGGGCCTATGCCTTTAAAGGAGGGGTCGCAAGATGAGCGAAACCTGTCGAAAGTGCGGAACGCGCCTCGAAAGCCCGTGGAAGTTCTGCCCCCTTTGCGGAGCTGAGAACGCGCACGGGACCGGGGAGATTGCCAAGGCTCACCCGGAGCACGAGAAGGCGCCAGTGAAGGGCGGAATCAGCGGGCTGGTCCTGGGTCTGATCATGGCGCCAGTGCTGATCATCTACGGAACATTGATCTGCCTAATGGTGGGGCCGTGGATGGTGCTGGGAATCCCCATGATTGTCGCGGGCATTTGCGCACCGATCATAGGTCCGTTCATCGCCATCAGCGCGGTGCGGGGAAGTTGCCCGTGGTGCGGGGTGAAGATCTCGAGCGTAGGGCCAATGAACGCGTTTTACTGCTACGCATGCAGCAAGCGGATCGTGGTTGAAAAGCGGGAGCTGGTGCGGGCCGAGTAAGCTGCCCTCGCATGAAATGCGCCTATCGGTCAGGAATGGAAGTCGATGCCGGCTGTGTCTCGTGAAAATGCCGCCAGATGGTTTCGGCGGTTTTGCGGGAGACCACGGCCGCAAGGGATTCGGCTGTGGCTTGTTGCACGTCGCGCAGACTGCCGAAGTGCGTGAGCAGGCGCTGGCGAGTCTGCGCACCGACGCCGGGAATGTTCAGCAGCTCGGAATCTCTATCCCGCATAGCCCGGCGTTGGCGGTGATAGCCCACGGCGAAACGATGGCTCTCATCGCGAATCAGTTGGACAAGATGAAGCACGGGACTGCGGCGGTCGAGGACGATGGGCTCGTCCTCATTGCCATAGAGGTAGATGATTTCTTCTTTCTTGGCGATGGAGGCGAGCGGCTGCGAAGTAAAACCCAGCAACTCGAGGGCTTCGGCCGCGGCGTGCAACTGGCCCAGGCCGCCATCGACGAGGACGAGTGACGGCATTACTTGGTCTTCGTCCTTGACGCGGCGATAGCGGCGCTCCACCACTTCGCGCATGGCGGCGAAGTCGTCAACACCGGCGACGGTCTTCACTTTGAACTTGCGATAGGCCGACTTGTTCATCTTGCCGTCTTGCCAGACCACCATGGAAGCCACGGTTTCCGCGCCCTGGATGTGCGAGATATCGAAGCACTCGATGCGGCGGGGAAGCTCGGGAAGCATGAGCACGTCGGCGAGTGCCTCCTGGATAGCTTTGCGCGAAGGCTCGAGCACGCGGAATCGCTGCGTGTAGGACTGACGCGCGTTTTGTCCGGCGAGGTCGACTAATGATTTTTTGTCGCCGCGTTGCGGCACGGCGATTTCGATTTTGTGCCCGGTGCGCTCGGTGAGTAATGCTGAGAGGGTCTCGCGGTCGTCAAAGTCGACCGGCACGAGGATGGTACGCGGGACGTAGTGCTGGTCGATGTAGAGCTGCTTGAGGAGGGCGCTGAAAACTGCGCCCGCGTTCAACGCCAGCTTGTTTTCCTTATCCCCGGCCACCTCCCCCTCCACGCTGTCTTCTGTTTCCTGTTCCCTGATTCCTAATCCCTGCACTTGCAGGTCTTCCCAAAAAAACTCGCGGCGGTCGACGATCTTGCCGTTGCGCATGTGGAAGAGATTGACGGCGAGGGAGCCGTCTTCGAAGTGGTAACCGAAGACGTCGGCGTCATCGTCAAGTTCAGCAGTGGCGATGCGCTGCTTCTCCTGCAACTGATGCACGGTGGAGAGCTGGTCGCGAAGGCGCGCGGCGGCTTCGAACTGCTCGGCTGCGGCTGCGGCCATCATGCGCGCGGTGAGGGTGCGCTCGAGCTCGGCGTGGCGGCCTTCAAGAAACAGTTGCGCGTCGCGGACGGCTTCCTTATAGGCTTCGGGCGTGGTCAGGCCTTCAACGCAAGGACCGAGACAGCGATGAATGTAGTACTGCAGGCAGGCGCGGGGGTGATAGCGCGAGAGATCGACCTTGCAACTGGGCAAGAGAAAACTGCGGTG
>JBEKAS010000221.1:0-6973 GCA_050015795.1 Occallatibacter sp.
CGGACTTTATGCGCTGGCCCAGGGCTTCAGCGGCGAGATGACGCCGCTGCAGACCGAACTGGTGGCCTCTGCCAGCAAGGACGCCGAGAACCTGGACGACTTGATGAGCGACCTGATCGAGGTGGCGGAAATCGATACCGGCAAGCGCGAAATGAAGCTGGAGCGGATCAGCCCGCTACAAGCTTTGAATGAGACGCGCGACCGCTACTGCGACGAGGCTCAAAAGAAACATATCCGGCTCGACGTAAAGGCGTACGCCGATCTGGCCATGGTGCTCGCCGACCGGCGTGCGCTGCGTTCGATTCTCGACAACCTGCTTTCGAACGCCGTGCGCTACACGCCGGACGAGGGTGAAGTACTTCTGGCGGCAGAAGAGATCAAGAATTTTGTGCAGTTCAGCGTGCGCGACACGGGGCGCGGTATCGAGGCCGAACGGTTGAGCGCCATCTTCGATCGCTTCAATCCCTTCTCAGAGAAAGGCTCGGGGCTTGGCCTGGCGCTGGTGCGGCGGCTGGTGGAGTCGCTGGGCGGGCAGATTGCCGTGGAGAGCCGGCTGGGCCACGGATCGACATTCCGGTTCACGCTTCCCGTAGCTGTGTCTGAAGAAGAGCGTCATCCTGTCGAGGTGGGCTAGAGCGATGGCCGAGATCAAGCTCGAAGCGACCCAGGAACCCGCGAAGCTGCGCATCTACATTGGCGCCGCGCCCGGCGTAGGCAAAACCTACGACATGCTGAACGACGCTTACAACATGAAGCATCAGCAGGACGTGGACGTGGTGATCGGGCTGGTGGAGGCGCACGGGCGAAAGGAAACCGAGGCGCGCATCCGCGATCTCGAAGTGATTCCGCAGAAAGAGATTCCCTACCGCGGCGTGAATCTGAAAGAGATGGACGTGGACGCGATCATTGCGCGCCACCCGCATACCGTGGTGGTGGACGAGCTGGCCCACAGCAACGTGCCCGGCAGCAAGAATCGCAAGCGGTATGAAGACGTGCTGGAGCTGCTCGATGCGGGCTTCAACGTGATGACCGCGGTGAACATCCAGCACCTGGAAACGCTGAACGACGCCGTGAACCGTTCGGCGAACACGACCATTCGCGAGACCGTTCCTGACAGCTTCTTCAAGCGCGCCGACGAAGTGGTGAACGTTGATGTGACGGTGGACCAACTGCGCGACCGTCTGCGGCAGGGAAAGATTTACGCGCCGGAAAAGGTGGAGCAGTCACTGGCCAACTTCTTCCGCAAGGGCAACCTGAATATGCTGCGCGAACTGGCGCTGCGCACCACCGCGGAACAGGTGGGCAACCGCGCGGCGGAGTATCGGCGCACGCAGGGGCTGGAACAGGCGCCGATTCCCGAGAAGGTGATGGTGTGCATAAGCGCGCGGCCGGGGACAGAGCGGCTGCTGCGCATCGGCGCGCGTATCGCCGGCCGGCTGGCGAGCAATTGGTACGCGGTGTACGTGAGCCGTCCCGACGACAAGGGCCACGGCGACCCGGAGGCCTTTCACCGGCTGGAAGAGTATCAACGCATGGCGCGCGATCTGGGCGCGCAGGTGGTTTCGCTCACCGACCGGAATGTTTCTGACGCGCTGATCCGGTTCGCGCAGCAGGAGAACATCAGCCACGTGGTGTTTGGGCAATCGGCGCGCTCGCGCTGGGACATTTTATGGGGCGGCTCGGTGCTGAACCGGTTTCTTTCGGAGGTGCGCGATGTGACGGTGCAGGTGGTGCCGATGCAGAGGCCGCTCAAGCGGGGGTAAAAGCACGGACCGAGGGAACAAGCAAACCCGGGGGCCAAAGGCAAACTGGAATAGCGCTGATTTGGCGGGGTCGAGACCTGTGGACCTAAACCTGAGAGCGGCTCTTTCGTCTAAGTTCGCAGGCGCTCCAAAAAACATCAGGAAACTGGGGTATGCACAATGACCACTCGGACTCATGCGCGAGGCATGTGCTGCTTCATTGCGGCAATCGCTTGCAGTGCGTTCGCGGCCGGCATCACGGGCTGCGGAGGAAATTCAAATGTTCATTCCATACCGGCACCCTCTCCCGCGAATATTACGGGAAACTGGGAGCTGACTGCCAGCCTCACGTCGGGCGGAATCGCTCCCATTGCGGTGTATCTGACGGCTAGTTCGGGAAGCGTGTCGGGCATTGCATTCGGCCCTGCAGCAACTGACAATGTTTGCTCCGCGGACGGCTGCTGCGGGAGCCCCATTGGCTTTTTCTCCGGCGTGGCACTCAGCGGCACAGTCGATGCCAGCGGCAACCTGAAGCTGGTCACCGCCGCGGCCGGAAACCCGGTCTTCGCCATGACGGGCGCGGTGAGCGGATCGACCCTATCGAACGGCAGCTTTACGCTGGGCGGCGCCTGCAACACGCAGGGAACCATTACCGGGGTCGAATATCCGGCGCTCGACGGAACCTACTCCGGCACGCTCACTTCGCAAGTCACAGGGCAGAGCTTCACGGTTTCGGCAATTCTCGGCCAGAGCAGCGCGCCGAACTCCTCCGGATACCTCGGCCTCGCAGGAACGGGGAACGTGACAGGCTATTCCTGCATATCGTCCGCGGCGACGCCAATCAACACCAGCTATATTGGGAACTACTTCAACGCCAGCCTGAGCCCGTCGTCGAGCGAAACGCTTGGCTTGCTCGCCATGCTTTCCCCGGATGGAAAGACGCTTGCTATTAGCTACGGCTTCTCTCTCAGCGGCAGCCGTTGCAACGAGGACTACGGCGGCGGAACGCTGACGCTGCAGTAGCCACCAATCGGGGGCTTGTGACTACGGCACAGTGAAGGGGCGGATGCCGTCCCATGGGAAGAGGCCGGTGGGGGTGGTGGCTGTGGAGGGTTGCTCACGGAACATGAAGCGGACGAAGAAGCCGACCGAGGTGTAGGTGTAATCGCGGGAGTTATTGGCGGCGAGATAGCCGCCGACGAACCAGTGCGGGCTGAACTGATAGGCCACCTGGCTGCGGACATCGTAGTTGCCGCTCACGGTCGTGACATTGGGCAGCATGGGGTTGTTTTGCGCGATCTCAAGCGGCTTGTCGACGGCCAAAGGCCAGAGCGGCGCGGAATCCTCTTGAAACGCCTGCGCGCCGACCGCACCCATGATGTTGTAGTGCCAGCGATTGATGTAGTGGCCTGACCAGGTGAAGGGCATGTTGCCCAGGAAGTAGCCCTGCGGACTGAAGTAACCGCCCATGCCGTGCGTGAAGGCGTTCTGGTTGTTCTGGTAGTGCATGGCGAAGAAGTTGGCGCCCACGCTCAGGGTGCCGTACTCGGGCGAAGTGAAGACACGCCACCAGGCGCCGCCGTTGCCGTCGATGCGATTGTTGTTGAGGACGTGGTAGCCGGTGATGTACTGGCCGCCGACGTTGAAGTAGAAGCCGGACTGCGCATCGCCGCGCGCGAACTGCACCTGACCCTGGTCGTAAACCACGCCGCCCCAGATTTGACCTTGCGTGCTCAGCGTGTTGCCGGCCGGGTCGCGGAGACCCGCGTAGGAGAGCTGCGAATCCTTGACCGAGTCGCGAGTGAGCGAGAAGGTGAATGGTCCATTGCCGGGCTTCCACATCATGCGACCGGTGAAAGTTGAAACCAGGAAGTTGTAGGGCGTGTAGCCGCCTGCGATAGCGAAGTGGGGAAAGGCCAGTTGCAGCTCGCCGCCAATGCCGACCGCATTTTGCTGCGCGGGCGGCGTGACGTTGGTGGCGGTGAGCGTGCCGATGGGCTCGGGAATGGCAGTGAGCGCGGCCCCCGAGACGGTGGATTCGAGAACGGAGATGACGGCTGTGCCGTCAGCCTGACCGGAGTCGAGGAAGACGGGCCGGGCGATTGCGGTGATGCGCGCGCTATAGCCGAGATGAGCAGAGGCTTCAAAGGGGGCTTCAATGGCGGCCAGCTGGCTGTAACCGAGAGCGCCGGTGCGGTAGTTGAGCACGGTGCTGCCGCCGAGCCAGCCGCTGTAGCCGCTCTCGATGGCCTGCAACTGCTGCTCAGCCAGGTCGCGCGGGCTGAGCTGATTGTCCTGGCGCTGGATGCGAATCCAGGGGCCGCGCAGCGGCGGCAGATTGCGCTGCTCGAGCTCTTCGTCGCTGAGACCGGTGGATGTGGTGCTTTCAGGCGCAGTCTCCTGAGGCGCGGGAACGGGTTGCTGGCCCCCAGCGGAAGGAGCGGATTCTCTGGGTGGAGCAGCGGCTTCGGGCGGCGGATTGCTGGTGCCGGAAGCGTTGCCAGGAGTCTGTGCCTGCTGACTCTTCTTCCGCTTGTGGTGCGTGGTTGCGCTGGCTTGCGGCTTGCCCGGAGGCGGTGGCGGCGTGGCTTGAGGCTGTTGCTGCTGCGTCTGCTGCGGCGGCGCGGAGTAGGCGCCCGTAGCAGCTTCCTGCGCGGAGGGTGTGTACTGCGCCGTGTTGTAGGCGCCCTGCCCGGCACTGTTTGAAGTCGGCGCTTGCGCGATGGGCGTCGACTGCACGGGGGGCATGGGTGCGACTGGCGCATTGGGCACGTTGTGAATGAGTGTTGCCGAGCCTTGGGTGAGCTGACTATCTGTCTGGTCGGCGATCAGGGCTTGCGTTTGGGCAGCCGCGGGACCCATGGGCTGCGACGAAATGCGGGGATTGGCGGGCGAGGTTTGCGGCGCGGCGTTCTTTGATGCCAGCGGCGGCATGCGCGAGTTTCCGGCGCCGTCCGTGGTGTTGATGGTTTCTTCAGTGGGCGGCAGTTGAACTCTGCCGGTCAACGGTTCCCTGCCTGCGCTGGGCGGAAGCGGAAGCGGCTCAGTAGAGGGCGCAGTCGCCTGCGGAAGCGGTGCGTTTGCCGGCCGGCTGGGCGCGAAGACGGGAGCCTGAGTGGTGGTCTGCGGCTTGTAGGAAGGCAGGGGCGCGAGCTGCTCGACGGTCGGGGCCGGATCGAGACGCGGGTCAAGATGCGGATCGAGGAGATGTTTCGTGTCGCCGCGGCTGGGAGTGTGGTAGGTGGTGCCCGGCGGCATGACGAGACCGTAGTCAAGGCTCTTGACGCCAGAGGCGGGCGGCATGGCGGCGATGGCGGCGCGCCAGAAGGCGCTGGCGCGTTCGTTGTTGCCGCGAGCCTGCTCAAAGCGGGCGGCAAGGCCGAGGACGATGGGATCGTTGGGATACTTGCCCAATGCAATGCGCAGCCAGGCTTCAGCCTGGGCCATGTCGGTGGCGGAGACGGCGGCCGAGACGGCCCCCTGGAAGTCGCCGACACTGGCCTCGTTCATGTTGAGCGACTTGAAGAGGGTAACGGCTTCCTGCGAACGGCCCACGCGCGCGTAGGCTCCCGCGACTGCGAGACGGACGGTCATGTTGTCCGGATAATCCTGGGATGCGGCTTGCAGAATCTCAACGCCACGCACGAAATGGCCGCTTTGCAAGGCATCATCGGCGCGGCGCACGGCCCATTCGGCCCAAAGAGTTTCCACCTGCTGGCGCAGATCGGCGGTCAGATCCTGACGGGCATCGATCCGCTGGAGAAGCGGATAGAGCGCGAAGTCGTCCTTGAGGTTGTAGAGCAGCCAGGCGTGCTGCACTTCAAGGCTGGCAGGCACAGGCGTGCGATGCACGAGGAGGTAGTTTTCGACGCGATGGAGATAGAGCGTGGCGTGCGGGATGTCGCCGACGACGAAGTAGAGGCTGGCGATGCCCTGCACCCATTCGACGTCGGCTTCGAGCTGGCGGCGCACGTCGCTGGGAATCTTGCCGAGTTCGGCGAGCGCCTCGGCGTTGCGATTGCCGGCCATGAGGGAAAAGACGAGGCCCTTCCACGAGTCGGAGGCGAGCGAGTGCGGCGGATTGGGAACGATGGCGACCTGGCCGAAGGCTTCAATCGCAGATTGAATGACTGCGGGACGGTTGAGGCCGAAGCGCATCGAGGCGTGGCTCGCGGCGAAGGGCCCGCGCGTGCGCGTCGATGTACGCGTCGACATACGCGACCAGGATGCTAGAGCGAGGTGAGGGCCGCTCACGGAGGGGCGGGTGCGGAAAAAGGCGTCTTCGCGAGCGGAAAATCGCGCAGGGGCTAAAGCCCACGTTGTTCTTGAGGCGCATTCGGCACGACTAAAGTCGTGCCCTTTCGCGATTTTTTCGGCACGATTAAAGTCGCGCGCTTTCACGATGCATTCGGCACGACTAAGGTCGTGCCCTTTCGCGATTGGCCCTTTCACGATTGGCCCAGGTTCAATTCGAGCGCCGGGGCCGGGCGTAGCGGCGGGAGGCACGGGAGGATTCGTGTCGGCGGGTTGCGGCGGTGGCAGCACGACCGGCGCGGGATTATAGGGATCGGGACCATAGGTGGGCGCAGGCGGAAGCTTGGTGGTCTTGGCGAAGGGCTCGTAGTCGGGATCGAGCAAGTGTTCGAGATCGGCCGCGGTGGCGGCGCGATGGACTCTCGTGTCCTGCTCCGGGTACACGAGGACGTGGGCGAGGCGGTCGACGGGCGAGACTTTGGGCATGGCCGCCAGGGAGGCGCGATAGTAGTCGGCGGCGCGCTCGTTGTCGCCGCGGGCCTGCTCGTAACGTGCCGCCAAAGCGAGGATGGCAGGATCAGTTGCGAAGCGTTCGAGGGCCTGACGCAACCAGACCTCGGCCTGACCCCTGTCATTGGCGGCCAGAGCGGCGCCAACAGCGCCTTCAAAGTCGCCGGCAGATGCGTCCTGCATGGGGACGGTCTTGAAGAGGGCCAATGCTTCCCTGGCGCGGCCTACGCGCGCAAATCCGCCGGCCACGGCCTTGCGCACGGTGAGGTTGTTGGGGAAGGCCTGACCGGCGGCCTCGAGAATGTCCACAGCGCGTTGCGCGTTACCGTTGTCCAGAGCGGCGGCGGCGCGGCGCACGCTCCAGTTGGCCCAGATGTTCTGCACGGTCTCGCGCTGGGCGAGGGTGAGATCGGTGCGGCCGCCGATGCGCATCAATGCTGCGTAGAGCGCGCGATCGTTGCCAATGT
>JBEKAS010000222.1:0-6912 GCA_050015795.1 Occallatibacter sp.
CCGGCAAGGCGCAGGAAGTAGTACTTGAAATAGTTCAGGTCCCAGGCGATGGACTGGCGGTCGAAGCTGGAACGCGGATAGCAAACCTTGTAATTGAGGTCGCGGCCCGCCACGACCTGAAAGCGCGGCAGCTCGGCGACCACTTTGCGATAGGCTTCGATGACCTCGGGCGCGATGGCGTCACCGGAACGATTGGCGCTGAGGAATTCGAAGAGCGTGGTGTCGCCCAGATCCTCTTCAAGGTAAGCGCCGTGGCCTAAATCCTCGGCGTAGATTTCCGGGACGGGCAGGCCATGACGGCGAAAATGCCGGGAGAACTCGAGAAAGGCAAGGTTCTCTTCGCGCACGGAGTAGAGAATGCCGACGGCAGTGTGGCCCGAGCCAGCCAGCCTGATGATATTGCGCCCCGAGCCGCCGAGCTGGCCCTGAAGCGGCAGCACGTGCTCAGCCGGCGAATGAAAGTGCTGCTCGAAGAGGCGTTTAAGAGCGTCCATGAAAGGCTTCCCTGTTTCTCGTCAAGGTACTTTGATCAAGATAGCGATGCTGGGGAAGCGGACGCAAGGCAAGCGTGCCTGCGGCGCGCTTATTCGCCTTCATGGTGCGTCGCCACGCCATCGAAGCGCGTAAAGGCCGAGTTCCAGTGCATCTTGACGATGCCCGTGGGACCGTTGCGCTGCTTGGAGATAATGATCTCCGCCTCGGCCTTTTCTTCGGCTGACAAATCTTCCTTGCGGTTGTAGTAGCTTTCGCGATGGATGAAGGCGACCACGTCGGCGTCCTGTTCAATGGAACCTGACTCGCGGAGATCGCTCAGCATGGGCCTCTTGTCGTCGCGCTTCTCGTTGCTGCGCGAGAGCTGGGAGAGCGCGATGACAGGAACCTGAAGCTCCTTGGCCATGGCCTTGAGGCCGCGCGAGATTGCCGAGACTTCCTGGACGCGGTTTTCGAAGCCCCTCTTGCTTGCGCCGGGCATGGTTGCCGACATGAGCTGGAGATAGTCGATCATGATGAGGTCGAGGCCGCCGGCATTCTGCTTGAGGCGGCGGGCCTTGGCGCGCATTTCAGCGATTGTTGAGGCGGCGGAATCGTCAATGAAGATGCGCGACTCCACCAGAAGGCTCAGCGCGTCCTGGAGTTTCTCCTGCTCCTCGCGGCCAAAAAAGCCTTTTTGAATTCTTTGCTGGTCGACGCTGGCTTGCGAGGCCAACATGCGGCGCAGGAGCGACTCCTTGTTCATTTCCAGGCTGAAGATAGCCACGATCGCGTTGTGGCGAATGGCCGCATTCTGCGCGATGTTGATGGCGAGTGCCGTCTTTCCCATCGACGGCCGCGCGGCAATGATGATGAGCTCGCCCTTTTGCAGGCCGCTCGTCATGCGATCGAAATCGGTGAAGCCCGTTTCGAGGCCCGTGATGTCGCCTCTGTGACTATACAAGTTGTCGATCGACCCGAAGGAGCCGCCAACGATGGCGTCGATCCGCTGCAGGCCCTGGGTGAGGCCGGACTGACTGACTTCGAGCAGTTGCGATTCGGTTTCGTCGAGGACGCCGATGGCATCCTGGCTCTGGTCGGCAGCCTTGGCGATGGCGGCCGAGCAGATGCCCATGAGCCGGCGCAACAGGCTCTTGTCCTTGACGATGCGGATGTAGTCCTCGATGACCGGGCGGCGGGGCAAGCCCTCAGTGAGCGAGGCCAGGTAGGCCACGCCGCCGACGGCTTCGACCTCCTTGTATCGGGAGAGTTCGTTCGAAAGCGTGACGATATCGACAGCCCGGCTACTGTCGATTAACTCGCTCATGCGCAAGAAGATACGGCGATGCGAGTCGAGCGAGAAATCGTCGGATTTGATGTGTTCGGCGGCCTCGGCGTGGGCGGCGTTATCGAGCAGGATCGCGCCCAGGATGGTCTTTTCCGCGTCGACGTTCGCGGGCAATCCGGCATCCAAAGTCAGGTCGGGGACGGTGGCCATACGAAAGAGTGTAGGGCAGACCCGTTCGCTCCGGAGCTGTGCAGAACCCGGCGCGTCACTGTAAAATCGCGTTGGAAATGTAAACGCCTCAGGCTGAATGACCTGCGCGAGCGAGGTGGCAGGAACAGGCGCTTCCGATTCAACCCTTCTCGGGAGGAACCTTATACCCCGCCCTGCGCGCCTCGGATAATCCGATCGCGATGGCCTGTTTTCTGTTCGTGACCCTCTTGCCGCTGCGTCCGCTCTTCAATTTTCCTTGCTTCATCGCGCGCATTTCGGTCTCGACGCTCTTTCCTGCTGCAGGCGAGTACTTGCGGGGCGATTTGCTTCTGCTGGTGGATTTCTTCCCAGTGGGTTTCTTCCCGGTAGATTTCCTCTTTGATGTGCTGGACGCCATAGCATCTCCTTGCCAAGTGAGATGGCTTCCCGCTTTTACGCGGTTGTCTCGACGCCGCCTCCTATCCCGCCCTTTCACCCAAAATGCGGCCCAAAGGATGAGGCACGGCGGCTTCTTCAAGCAGTCAGGAGCTAGTGAATATCTGTCATCGAGGCGTTGAGGCCGCTGAAGATCTGGTCGAATTTGCCGGATTCGGCGGCAAAGCGCAGGCGCTTGACGTTTTCGACGCAGATTTCGGGCGGGGTGGGCTGCTGCTTGAGGATCTCCATGACTTCGGCGATGAACTGATGGAGGGGCATGGCGCGCGGATCGTCTGCGCCGCTCATCAGGTTGGTGGCGACGTAGGGAGGAATCAGTTCCAGCACCTCGATGCCGGTTGAGCGAAGCTGGTAGCGGAGCGAAAGCGTGTAGGAGTGGATTGCGGCCTTGGTGGCGCAATAGGTGGGCGTGAGCGCGAGAGGCAGAAACGCCAGGCCCGACGAGATGTTCAGGATGGCGGCGCGTGGCTGCTCGAGGAGGTGAGGCAAGAGCGCCGCCGTGAGCCGGATGGGACCGAGGAGATTGGTGGCGACGATGGCCACGGCGTCGGCAAGATCGGGCTGCTGCGCCAGGAGCTTTTCAGCGCGCATGATGCCGGCGTTGTTGATGAGGACGTTGAGCGAGGGAAACCCGGCGATCGCTTTGGCAGCAAACTCGCAGATTGCGGCGGAATCCTCGATATCGAGCGGAAAGGACTTCATGCCGGGATTGGCGGCGGTGGTCTCGTCGAGCGCGTGCTGCCGCCGGCCGGCAATGATTACCTGGTTGTCGAGCGCGTGAAGGGATTCTGCAAGCCCGCGGCCGATGCCGGAGCCGCCGCCGGTGATGAGGATGGTGTTACCCGAAAGGATCATGGCGTTCGTGTCTCCACAGGGTCATGATAGACCGATTGCGAGGAGCGCAGGTTGCCACAATGGGACAGCCTAAGCTGCAGGGGTACGCATAGGAACCATGGTGCAGATTCGGCGTTGCTTTCAGCCATTTTGGGGCCAGAATCTGAGATGATAACAGGATGTGCCTGAGGGCAAGTTGAAGAGATAGGAACCGCCGTTCAAGTGAAACCCGTTATGCGCCGAGTGGCGCTGATCTACAATCCGGTATCCGGCCAGTATTCCGCGCGACGCAAGGCAGCCATTGAGGAAACTCTGGCCGTGCTTCGCGCAGCGGGAGTTACGGCCGAGGCGATTGAAACCAGAGAGGCCGGAGAAGCAACGATTCATGCGCAACAGGCGATGAACGACGGTTGCGACGCGGTTCTGGCCTGCGGCGGCGATGGCACCGTGCACGAAATTCTGCAGAGTCTCGTCGGCAGCGATGTGGCTCTGGGCGTGATTCCGCTGGGCACGGCGAATGCGCTGGCCGCAAACCTTGGCCTGATCGGCGCACCGGCTAAAGTGGCGCGCAAACTGCTCGAAGCTGAGCCGACGCGCATCTCCGTGGGACGCATTCACTACCAGGACCACGCCGGGAATCCCGGCTCGCGTTACTTCGTCGTGGCTGCGGGAATCGGCGCCGATGCGCTGGTGATGTCGCGAATGGATGCGGGGCTGAAACGGCGATTGGGCTACGTGCTCTATCTGATCGAATGCTTCCGCACATGGGCTACGTTTTCGTTTCCCTACTTTGAGGCGGTTCTGCCGGAGAACGGAAACGGCGGTGGCCGCGTGGTGGATGTGTCGCAATTGCTGGCCGTGCGGGTGCGCTCGTTCGGCGGGGTTTTGAATAAGCTGGCACCGGGAGCGAGCTTGAACAACGGCAATCTGAGCCTGCTCGCCTTCAAGACGCAAAGCCGGATGCACTATCTCAAATTTCTGTTGGCGGCGCTGGCCGGGCGGCACACCTTCAATGGCGCCGTCGAGTTGATGGAGACGCCCAGCATCGAGTGCCGCGCTCACAATGGCGCGCGCGAATCATTGTTGGTGGAAGCGGATGGTGAGGTGCTGGGCTGCTTACCGGTGCGCCTCGAAGTCGTGCCCCAATCGCTGACGCTGCTGATTCCTCCCGGCGCACAGCCGTGAGGCAAGCAGGTCCCTAGCGGCTGCGCGCGTGACGCGGCGACAGCTTCCAGGTAAACAGGAGCAGTGCGATTCCCAGAACGACCGCGACGACAACCGCATGAAGCGCCACGTTCCAGCCATAGTGCTGGGCCAGGACGCCGATGCCCTCGCCCTCGACGGTGCGGCCGAGATAACCAAACAAGCCGAGGAATCCGGCGGCCGTGCCCACGGCTTTTTTCGACGTGAAGTCGAGCGCGCTCACGACCAGGAGCAGCACCGCGGGATAAACAAAGAATCCAATCACGCCGAAGAGGCCGAGGCTGATCCATAGTTTGCCCGGCGGCCCGTAGACGATTCCCAGGTAAGACAAAAGCACGGGAATCATGCACAGGACGCTGATCATGCCGCGGCGGCCGCCCAGCTTGTCAGAGAGCCAGCCCATGAGAATGGTGCTGAAGATGGCGGAAAACTCGAGCGCAGCCGTGCTGACGCCACCTTCGCCGATGCTGGCGTGCTTGACCTCTTTGAGATAGGTGGGGCCCCAGTCGAGCATGGCGTACCGGGCGATATAGACAAAGAAATTGGCAAAGGCGAAGAGCCAGAGATAGCCGTTCTTGAAGATGTAGTTGGTCAGCAGGTCGCGGGTGCCCAACTCCTGCTCGCCGTCTTTGCGAGTGCCGGCAGGATAGTCGTTGCGCCACTCCTCGATGGGCGGGAGGCCTACGGATTGCGGAGTGTCTCTGAGCCGGATGACGAGATAGATGGCGCAGAGGATGGCAAGGACTCCGGGGACATAGAATGCGGAGCGCCAGCCGAGCAGAATAGTGCTGTAGGCGACAAGGAGCCCAGTCAATC
The DNA here is from genome assembly GCA_050015795.1 of Occallatibacter sp. GTDB lineage: Bacteria > Acidobacteriota > Terriglobia > Terriglobales > Acidobacteriaceae > Telmatobacter. The sequence continues at coordinate 5,258 of JBEKAS010000222.1, forward strand.
CGCCGCCGACGTTCTGCGCGACATTCCAGAACGCAAACATGGTGCCGCGCTCGTTGACGCTATACCAGTGACCGAGAGAGCGCCCGCACGGCGCCCATCCCATGCTTTGCACGAGCCCGTTCAAGGCCCAGAGTGTAAGTTGCACGTGATAGCTGCTGACGGCGCCAAAGGCGAAGTTGCAGACCGCGGTGAGCACGAGACCGAGAGGCATGAAGTAGCGGGGATTGCTGCGATCGGACCACACGCCCATGAAGAGCTTGCCGACGCCATAGGAGATGGCCGTAGCGGCCAAAATGTTCCCAACCTGTTCCATGCTGTAGTGCAGGGCGAGGCCCATTTCCCGGGAGACAACGGGGAGATTGTTGCGGACAAAATAAAACGTGGCGTAGCCGATGAAAGTGGATTCAAGAATCTGCCAGCGCATCTTCGGATAAAGCCGCTGCGCCTGCTCCCTGGGAAGCGGTGGGATGTGCGGCGCAGGCCGAAGTAAACGCGGATTCCAATTCATGATGTGACCCCTTGGCCCTGATGGATGGCGGCGGCAACACCATTCCCTTTCGGCCGGACGCCAAAATCAAGACGTCCGGCCGGAAGAATTCTCAGGAAAACGACCAGCTTCTCACTCCGTGTAGAGATAGCCCTTGGCCGTTTCCAGAAAATTTGCCAAATCATTCAACTTCCAGTCGTCGCTGCGGCCGAGCTCGCGCACCAGCAGATTGGCGACCGTGGGCGCAGATTCAATGGCGGCACGGGCATCGAGAAAGAGCGCGCGCGTGCGCCGCGCGAGCACGTCCTCGACCGTACGCGCCATCTCATGGCGCGCCGCCCACACCACTTCACGGCGGCGGAAGGGCAGACGCGGGTGCAGCAGGGCCCCGAGACTCGCATCTTCGCCACCGGCAGCCTCCCCGGAAAGAGCCTGAACGGCCGGCAGATCGGAGCCGTAGACGCACTCCCACGCGGAAGTCGCGGTGGTCGGTTCCGGAGTCCAGCCATGCAGTTTCAGATCCAGGGTTCGCGATGGACTCTTAGGCAGCCCTGCAACCTGCGCGGCGCGGTCGATGGTGTCCTGGCCCATGCGGCGATAGGTGGTCCACTTGCCGCCTGTGACCGTAATGAGACCCGCGGGCGAAACCAGAATCGTGTGATCGCGGGAGAGCTTGGAGGTTTTGGCATGTCCTTTGCGCACCAGCGGCCGCAGTCCCGAAAAAACGCTGAGGATCTCTTCCGGTTGCGGCGCGTGGTCCATGTGGCGGCCAATGTGCGCGCAAAGAAAGGCCTTCTCCTCATGCAGGGCGCGCGGCTCAGGTGATGCTGAGTCAACGGCAACATCGGTTGTCCCGACAATCAGCGCGCCATGCCAGGGAATCGCAAAGAGCACGCGTCCGTCGGCGGTTTTGGGAATCATCAACGCGGTGTCGCCGGGCAGGAAGCTACGCGGCAACACAAAATGCGATCCCTGGCTGATGGCGAGCAACGATTTGTGCGACTGGCCGTCCATGTCGATGATTTGTTCGACGTGAACGCCGGTGGCATTCACGACCGCCTTGGCCCGCAGTTCGAATTCGACGCCGTCTTCCTTATCGCGCGCGCGAATGCCGATGACTTTTCCGTCGCGCTCGATGAGGTCTGTGGCTGCAACGTAGTTGAGGGCC
>JBEKAS010000223.1:0-6912 GCA_050015795.1 Occallatibacter sp.
GTAGCGCCGGTCTCCAGACCGGCTGTAGTGCGGGTCTCCTGACCCGCGCCGTCTTGGTTGGTTCGCTGGCCCCGCTCCCTTGCTCCCTCGTCCTCCGCTAGTCCCGCTTGATAAACTCCCTGCGCCGGAAGCGTATCGCCGTCCAGTCCTCATCGATGGCCACGGCCCGCACCGTATCGAACCCCAGCTTCTTCAACGACGCCCATCCCGTGTCGCGATTGAAGTCGCATGTGTACTTCTTCGATGTGCCCTTGGGATAGGCGAACCACACGATGGCATCGCCCCTGGCGCGGCGCGCGATCTCGGGCGCGAGCTTCTCCACCTCGCTCTTGCGCGTTACAAACGCCAGCCAGAACCCCGCCTCTGTCACCGATTCCAGGTGGTGATGGATCGTAATCACCGGCAATCTGGCCAACTCCGGCTCAAAGCTCTCTGGAGAGTGCAGCACCACCATCTCCTGCCGGCTTCCCAGGTTGAGTTTTTCAAAAACGCTTCCCATGGATTCTCATGCTACCCGCTTCTGCGAATTAATCTGCAAATTCCCGGCACTTTATTTTTCTAGAAATGGAACCGGTACTTCGCCTCCACCGCAATCATCCGTGGATCGTTGTAATGGAACCCTCCAATGGTGATTGAGTTATCCAGCAGGACGCGGTGGTTGGTCGCATTGATCGCCGTTACGGATAGCTTCCATCGCTCGCCGAACGCGTGGCCGATCGAAGAGTCGAACGTCGTGTGCACCGGCAGGTACGCTCCGTTGTACGGCCCCTCGTGCGCCCCTGCCAGCCCGTTCGAGAACCCCGACCCGTAGTACACATTGGTCGCAAACCACGTCTTCAGCGGCAAGTTCGCCGTGAATCCCGTGTTCAGCGTGTTGCGCTGGTCGTGGTCGAGATGGATGTACTGCGGTCCCAGGGCGCACGCCGGGTCGCTCGGATTGCTGCACGTGAATCCGCCGATAATATTCCCGCGCTGCTGTGCAATCTGGTTCGAGTAGGTCACGTAAAACTGTCCGCGCTGCCACAACTCGGGCGAGTGCAGGGTCATCTCCCACGAGCGGACCAGCGCGCCATCCACCGCAATCGGGAAATACATGTTCGACTCGCCCAGGTTTGAGTGGTCGAGGAAGTTGTTCACGCGATTCTTGAAGGTATCCACGTCTAGCCGCCAACCCCGGTACGGAATCTCGATGCCGAACTGGTGTTCCTCGTCGCGCTCTGAGGGGATGGGCGAAAAATAATTCTCGCCTCCGCCCAGGCTGGCGGCGTAGTTCAGCACCGAACTCGATACCGTCAGAATTGGCGCGGGCTGGAAGAAGTGTCCGTAGAATCCGCGCAGCACCCAGTTCAGCCGCGGAATCCGCACCGTGGCTCCGATGCGCGGATACGTGGCCGTCTCATTCAGCCAGGCGCGGTAGATGGAGAAGCGCTCGCCGCCCAGCAGCGTCACGTACTTGCCAAGCCGCAGATGGTCGCCCACGTAGAACTCGAACAATCCCGCGTTGGCGTTGGCCGGCGTGTTCGGCTCTGAAGCCGCGCTGCCGTCGTTCACCTTCACGCCGAACAGATCGTTTTCGTGCTGGTAAAACGAGTAGAGCCCGCCCGAAAAGCTGTTCAAAAATGCGTTGGGGCCCACATCGAACCGCGCATCCGCCTGTGCCCCTGCGTAGTTCGAGTTCTGGTTCCAGGTGGTGGCTACGGGCAGGTCGGCCGGATTCGAGTCGTAGTCCGACTGGTTCCAGTGGTAGAACGGTGCTGCCGAAACCAGCGCCTTCGGCGAGAAGGTGTGCACCCAGTTGGCAATCACGAACGAGTCGCGCTCGGTTTGAGCGTCGCGCAGCCCGGTGGAGCAGTAATAAGGATTGGGCGGAGCGCACTCATAGTCGTTCGGATTTGGGTCGTAAGGAACGTCAAAGTGGTCTTGGCGGAGTTGTCCGTCCACGCGCAGTTGTTCCTTGGGCGTTGCGTTATGCAGAATCGACACGAACCCGCTCTCCGAATTGGTCGCGTCATGACGGATTGCCGCCACCGGCGTCGCCAGTCCGTAGTTCGACCGCGAACCCGTGGCGCTCGCGTACCACGCGGTTTTCTCTGCGTGGTCTCCAAGTGAAACCTGCGCTTCGCCGCTGTACAAATTGCCCGCGTACAGCACCAGTTCGCCTTCGCGATTGAACGCAAACCCGTTCCGCGGCAGCACGTTGAACATGCCGTACGTGCGGTCGCCCAGGTCGGCGTCGTAGCTTCCGCTCAGCGTTTCCAGCGAGTCGATGTCCTTGGGATCGATCTGCGGCCCCACGTTTGACGCGATCTTGGTATTGGGAATCGCCACGCCGTCGATCAACCAACTGGTCTGGTGGCCGCCCCGCATGTGCAGCATGTCGTGCGTCATGTAGGCGGCCGGAACGTAATCGGTAATCATCTCCGTGCCGATGGTACGATCCGCGCCCGGCGTTTCGTCGATCATCTGCCGCGTGATCAGCACCGTCGGCGTTGCCGTGTCGGCCGCGCTGGGCGCGCCATGCACTACCACCGACTGCGTTACCCCGCCCACGCTCAGCATGAAATGCAGCACCGGGTTCGTGCCCGATGCGAGGCTGACGGTTTGCGTCTCCGTGGTAAAGCCGCTGGCCTCGACCGTCAAGCGATACACGCCGATGGGTGCCTCCGGCAACTCGAACTCTCCGTCGCCGTTGGTCACACCATGCAACACAAACACCGAGTCCGCGGCCTGCAAGGTGATCCCGGCTCCGGCGATGGGCCGGTGCTGTGGATCGTGCACCACGCCGTGCACGGCGGCAAACACCGTGGCGAATGCGGGAAGGGAAGCGGCCAGCAACAACACCGCCGCAATTGGAAGATGGCTTCGCACGAAGAAGGGACAACCTCCGGGTCAAACAGTTTGCGGATACAATCAGCGCCGCGCTCTCAAGCACGCAGAGTATTACCGTCTGCGAGCATTGGAGCTTGCGGTCAGAGTAGAAGCTTCGACGCAATGTTTAGCTGAGATTTTCAGGAGGAGGTCCGCGCCCAGCGTGGGTGCGCGCGGGCGTCTCTTCCGGCGCCGCGTAGTGCGCAAGCGCAACCCGCGCCTGCTCCCGCAGAACGGACAGGCCGGCCGCCGCAACCGTCAACGCCGGAGCCGGCGCGGCAAACAACGCCGCCAGTCCCGGATACTCCGGGCAGGTATTTGGCGCCGACACCATCGGCATCTTTCCGGATGCCGCGTCGCGCATCATTGCGGTCATGGCGGCCATGCGCATGGCCATGGCGCAGTGGTGCGCCCCGTGCCGCCGACAACAGGGCGGCAGGTTAGCGTCCTCGCTGTCGATAAAGACCGACAGAGGCCCGAGCCCGAAAAACAGGATCAGAAAAATGGAGAAACCGCGCCGCATCTGATGCGATGCTAGCAGACGGCCAGCCACTATCCATTGCTCCACTCATTTATCATCAAAGCAACGCTCGCTTTTGCCGTGCCAACCTAATCCAAAGGAACGTCCAGTGCCCGAAGTGCACAGCACCGCATCATCGCTTGACGCATCTGCCGCGCCCAACGCCCGCTCCGCGCAATCACTGCGCATCGCTCTCTTCGGTTTCGGCACCGTGGGCAGTTCCGTGGCGCGCATCCTCGTCGAATCCAAGCCTGCCGGCCTCGAGCTTACCCACATCTTCAACCGCGGCGTGGCGCGCAAGCGTGTCGGCTGGGTGCCTTCAAGCGTGGTCTGGAGCGAAGACACCGACGCGGTTCTCGCCTCCGACGTCGATGTCATCGTCGAGCTCGCCGGTGGCCTCGACCCCGCCGGAACCTGGGTGCGCCGCGCTCTTGAAGCCGGCAAAAGCGTGGTCACCGCCAACAAAAAGCTCATCGCCTTTTACGGCATCGACCTGGAGCGGCTGGCCGCGGCCAAGGGCGGCCATCTCAAGTACGGCGCGGCCGTCGCCGGCGGCATTCCCGTCATTCCCGGCCTCGAGCAAGGGATGGCGGGCGACCGCATCGAGCGCATCGAAGGCATTCTCAACGGCACCTGCAACTTCATCCTCAGCAAAATGGAGGCCGGCGCAGAATACGCGCCCGTGCTCGCCGAAGCCCAGGCCAAAGGCTACGCCGAGGCCGATCCCACTGAAGACGTCGGTGGATTCGACGCCCGTGCCAAGCTCGCCATTCTCATGCGTCTCGCGCTGCGCGTGCAGGTCGATCCCGAAGAGATCGTGCCCCAGCCCATCACCACCGTTGCCGCCGTCGATTTCAGTTATGCCCGCGATCTCGGCTGCACCATTCGCCAAGTCGCGCGCGCCGAACAGGTCGAAGGCCGTCTCGCTGCTGCTGTCGGCCCCATGCTTGTCGCATTGCGCTCGCCGCTCGCCTGGTCGCAGGGCACAGAAAACATGGTCATCGCCACGGGCCACTATGGCGGCGACGTGGTCTTCTCCGGCCATGGCGCCGGCGGTCATCCCACGGCCGTCGCTGTGGTCAGCGATCTGCTCGCCCTCGCGCACGGCTCGCGCCGCGTTGAAATTCCTTCCGCACCCGCGCACGTCGGCGCGGAGTTTGAGGTCCCGCATTACATCCGCTTTCTCGTTCGTGACCGTCCCGGCATCGTGGCCGCCATCACCACCGCGCTGGCCAACGAGCAGATCAACATTCGCGCCATCGTGCAGAAACCCGGCTACCCCGCCGACGCATTGCCCTTCGTGGTCACCGTCGAGCCCTGCAAGACCTCCGCGCTCAAACGCGCTCTTGCGCCGGTCCGCGCCCTGGCGTGCATGTTGCTCGAACCGCTGGACTTGCAGATGCTTGAGTAGAAACCTGAGACCCGACCCGAGGTCGCCCTATGATCGACACCATTTATCGATGTGAAATCTGCGGCGAGGAGAGCCAGAATCCCGTGCGCTGGCTCGTCATCAACTGCAACAGCGCGCAGCTGACCGTCCTCAAGTGGACCAAGGAGGCCGCCGACGCGCCCGGCGCGCGCCACTATTGCGGCGAAGCTCACGCCCAGGTCTACATCAGCCGCTGGCTCGAATCCGCTTGCTCGTAAGGACGGCTCTCAGCTTGACTTGCATTGGGAAAGCCGGGTAGTGGTGCCGGATTCCGAAAGCAGCAAGGAGTCTCAGCCAGGTTATGGTCCACGTGGTCGCCCTCCCGTCTTCTTCTGCCTCGCTCCTGATGGTCGTGTCCCCCGAGATCATCGATGCACTTGATAAAAGCATTCGAGAAGAACTGCAGAAGACCTCCCACTTCTTCTTTTTGTGGGTTTTAATCTCCGCATTCGTGGTTGGTGCAGGCGTCGCATTAGAAGGCCCCGAACTGCTCCATGAGATGTGGCCCAGGCTGTTTACCTGTTTCACTAGAGGATCAGTTACCCGCATCCGGACATTCAAGCGCGTCATTAAGAAGATTGGGTTTTGGGGATGGTTGCTAGTTGTGGTCGGAATCCTGGGGGAAGGAATTTTTGAGGCTCTGCAAAACCGCGCTGAGGGGCAGTTGCAAACTTTCAACGATATTCTTCTGGCAGACGCACAACGGAATGCAGGCAACGCGAGAGCGTCCGCGATTGACGCTGCAAACGCATCTAGTCGTGCAGACTCCGAATCCGAAAAGGCGACTGCTTCCAGTGCAAATGCGATGGCCTTGGCTCAAGGGGCAAGAAAAGAGGCCGACACATTTGAGAAAGATATTGTCTTCGCCAAACGGCAAGCCGCAGATGCGGAATCGCATCTGGCGGACGCTTTGAAACAAGCCGAGCAGGCACAAGAAGTACTATATCGGATCAAAACACCTCGATCGCTAGTTACTACGGGAGATATGCTCACGACGCTGAAAAAGTTCAGGGGGACAAAATATGTGTTCCGATCTGTTGGCCAAGATGATGAGTCAATCATTCTATTGAAGGCCATCGACAAGTTCTTGAAAGATTGCGGTTGGCAGCGAGACAAATCGATTCCGGGGTTTCCGGCGATCAATCCAAACGGAAAGGATGAGTCTGACTTTTCAGTCACTATAGGGTTCACAAGAGGCGTTACTGTATCTACCCAAGCAGTTGAAGAGATAAAGGAGCTGCAATCGCGGCCGCTTCCTTGGCTTCCCCCACAGTTGCAGGCGGCGATCGGCCTCCGACAAGTTCTCTCTATAGCCATCAAGCCTTCTACGGAGACGGCAGTGTATAAGCAAGTGAGTGTGGAAAACGGCAATTCTGAGACCGTGACCATTGATGTCGGTGAAAAGCCGCTAGAGTGAGTAGGCTGGCAACACGCAAGCACCGCGACCACCAAAACTAATAGCTGTGGAAACCAAACGGCACCACTGCCGAAAGCCGCAGTGGACGCGGCATAGAACTCCGCAAAGGATAGGAGTTGACGTTTCGGACCAAAAAGCTAAGAGCTAAGGGCTAAAAGCTAGAGGCTAGCGGCGAGAAGCTGATCTCATCCCCTGTTCTTCACCGGCCCCGTCGACTCCCGCACTACCAGCTCCGGGCTCACCTCGATCTCGGCAGGGAACTGCTTCTCCCGGTTGGCGATCCTCTCCAGCAGAAGCTGTGCGCCCTTCTGGCCCATCTCGAACAGCGGCTGGTGCACGGTGGTCAGCGAGGGGGTCGAGAAGGCCGCCGACGTGATGTCGTCAAAGCCCACCACCGAGATGTCGCCCGGCACGTCGAGGCCCGCGTCTTTGATGGCGCGGACCGCGCCCATCGCCGCCGTGTCATTGAAGCAGAACAGGGCGGTGAAGTCGCGATTCTGATCGAGAAGCGCGCGCGTCAGATCGTACGGGATCTGCGGATCCATTGGCTGCTGTCCGGTCTTCATCGGCCAACCGCCTGCATCCAGATGCACCGTCAGCGAGGCATCGGTGCTCAGTCCCAGTTCCTGGGCAACTTTTTGAATCCCCACCCAGCGGTACTCTGAGTCGGGAATCGCC
>JBEKAS010000224.1:0-6760 GCA_050015795.1 Occallatibacter sp.
ACCAAGGTGCGAGGACTCTTCTAATACATTCAGCGCGTATCGAAGTTCCATCAGAAGTGCGGGATTGGTTCGGTTGTGCATTTGGCAGAGATTGTATCCCACTCCTGGCAGACCGCCCTAATAGGTTTGAGACCGTCCGCGCCTTCTCCAACTCAATTCCAGTCTGCCCCAATGTCAACTGGCTTACATACTGGTCTCTACGGGGGAGTCTTGGAAAAGCTCAAAATGTTGAAAGCGTTGGGCACATTGCTAGAAATGACGAAGGAGGCCGAGAAATTGGCTTCAGAAGGCGAACAGATGGAACGCATCAAAACGCTGATCGCGGGAATTCGACGCAAAGCGCAACTGGAGCACGAAAGGACTAGAGGAGACCAACGGCCGAGAGAATCCGCAAATCCGACGCGGTATGAACTGTGCATGATTGGGATACGCGAGGAGTTTGGCCGCGGAAGTAAATCCATTCCGAACTTGCCTGCTTTGAGTGCGAGCTTCAGTCGTATTCATGAAGAGATTGACAAAACAATCCAAGAGATCAAAGCCAAGGATCTGGTCATGTCGCTAGTCGGATCGCAGCGTTCCGGGTGAATCGTCGCCAATTGGGAGTCAAAGGCGGCGGACCATCCTAGTAGTTACCCCCAATTTGGATCAGTCTTAGGAAGTCGGCTTCCGTTTACCGATCCGCTCCATTTCATATGGATGTATAACCGCCTTGTCGGAGAGGTGGGCATCCGATCTAACCAGATCTCAGTCTGGGATCGCGCTAAATCTCTAGTGCAAATCTCCAATGCACGAATCCAGGTCTGAGGCTTAAACTCAGCGGGTCCGAGTGCGCGCCCAGACGGGCATTACCCCCTACTTTGGTAGTCTCGATTTCTGTTTTCAGCTCCGAAATCCGTCGCGGTCAGCAGAACATCTCCACCCGTGATTCCCCACCCGTGATTGGCCGTCTTGCACGTATTTCGCTGTATTTAGACGGCCTTGTGAGGCGTGTAAGTAATTGACTGTATTAGTTATTTGCGTTTTCATAATCCGTAGGTCGGCGGTTCGATCCCGCCCCCCGCCACCACCATTGCCCAACACCATTGCCCGCGACGCATCAGCTCTATCGGCAACGACTAAGGATTCCGCCGGCGATGGCGCCCAGCGGAAGCACCTTCCTGACCCCATTCATCCGGATCGCCTCCTTGGGCATGCCGAAAACGACGCAAGTCGCCTCGTCCTGCGCGATGGTGAAGGCACCGGCCTGCGTCATTTCGAGCATGCCGCGCGCTCCGTCGTCGCCCATGCCGGTCATGATGACGCCGACGGCATTCTGGCCTGCGTAGCGGGCAGCGGAACGGAACAGCACATCGACCGAGGGGCGGTGCCGGCATACCAGAGGGCCATCCTTGACTTCGACAAAGTAGCGGGCGCCGCTGCGCTTGAGGAGCAGGTGATGGTTCCCGGGCGCGATCAGCACTCGTCCGCGGAGCACAGTGTCATTGGTCTCAGCCTCTTTGACTGAAACCGCGCAAAGGCCGTCCAGGCGGTTGGCAAAGGCGCGTGTGAAGAGTTCCGGCATGTGCTGCACGATGACAATTCCGGGCGAATCGGCCGGCAATGTTTCGAGAAGCGTCTTGAGCGCTTCAGTTCCCCCGGTGGATGCGCCTACGACCACGACTTTCTCCGTGGTTTCGGCCATGGCGTGGGTTGCGGGTAACAAGACAGCGTCGGCGGTCAGCTTGGGCTCTACGGTGTGCATGGGGCCGAGCGGGCGCAGACGAGCTGCGGCCGCGGCCTTCACCGCCTGGCAGAGGACCACGCGGGAATCCTCAAGAAATTGCTTGGTTCCCAGCTTCGGCTTGGTAACGATTTCCACCGCGCCATACTCAAGAGCCCGCAGGGTGCTCTGCGCACCTTCCTCGGCAAGGCTGGAACAGATAACCACCGGGATCGGATGCTGGCTCATGAGCTTCTTGAGGAACGTGAGCCCATCCATGCGCGGCATTTCAATATCGAGAGTGATCACGTCCGGCACGTTTTCTGCGATGCGCTCGGCAGCAACATAGGGATCGCCGGCGGTTCCAATCACTTCGATTTCGGTGTCGGAGGAGAGAATCTCCGTCAACGTCTGACGCACCACGGCGGAGTCGTCAACGATCAGTACGCGAACTTTCGCCGTTTCCACGATTGCAACCTTCCATGCCCCTATCGGCAGCGATTCGCGCGATGAGCAGTCCGCGGCGCATTCTGCGCCTGGTCCGGCATGCCGGAATCGAGCCAGCGCAGCCGAACTTCGCCGCGCACGGTCTCGAATGAGATGTGTACGCCAGCGGTGCCGCCCAGACAGGACGCAACCACTGTGAATCCTTCTTCGGCAAGCACATGAAGGGCTGCCTCGTAGTTCTGCTTGCCGATGGTCTTCTGAGAATCGCTGCCGTTGATCGTCAGAACATCATTGCCGCCAAAAAGCTTTACCAGCACCTCTCCGCGAACGGCGCCCAGCGAATCCAGTCGGCTCGCGATGTCGTGGACGGCAAAATCGACATAACGCCGCCCGGCGCGAACGCTCATCGCCGCCCTTTGGGCTGGCGGGCAGTTCGGCATCATAGGATGGCAAATCGCGCCGACGCCCAGCCTGGGGACCAGAAACGTAATTCCGACGCAGGAGCCAAGCACCGTGCGCAGTACGGCAGGCTGCGACACGAGGTGGGATTCCCCGGGCTGCACATAGATCTCCTGGATCGAGATTTCTGGCTCTGGCAATCTCTCCTCAGCCTCGTCCATCGATTCTCCTGTAAAGAGCCGGAGCTACCGGCGTGAGAGGGAGATTCAGTTCATGCAGCGTCTCGGCGTGTCCCATGAACAAATAACTTCGGGGCGGCATGTATTGCGTAATCTTCTCGAGGATGCTCTGCTGCGTCGGCCGGTCGAAGTAGATGATCACGTTACGGCAGAAGATGACGTCGAATTTCTCCTGAATCCCGTAGTCGGAGTCCATAAAGTTGAGGCGGCGAAACTCGACGAGGCGGCGTAGCTCGGGCACCACGCGCACGCGAGGCGAGCCGGGCTCTCGCCCGCGCATGAAGTACCGCGCTTTGAGTGCAGCGGGAACGGGCTTGATCGCATCGCTCGAATAAATGCCGAGCCCTGCCTTCTTGAGCACGGTGGTCGAGATGTCGGTGGCAATGATCCTGAAGGCAAAGCCGGGATGCGTCAGCCCGTATTCGCTCAGCACCATCGCCAGGGTGTATGGCTCCTCGCCCGTCGAACACGCTGCACTCCAAACCAGCAGCGGTCTTCGCGCGCCATTCGAGGCGACGAATTCAGGTACGGCCGTGGCGGTTAGGAATTCGAAGTGCCGCGGCTCACGAAAAAAATCGGTCTTATTGGTTGTCACTACGTCGATCAGATGAACCAGCTCGTCCCGCAGGCCTTCGCCGGAAAATAGATAGTCGCAATACTCGCCGTAGGAGTGAATCGCGAGATCTTTCAATCTTCGCCTGATTCGCCCCTCGAGCATCGTCTTCCTTTCGGAACCGAGGTTGATCCCGGCTTCGTCGTAGACGAGCTCGCGGAGGCGCGTGTAATCGCTGGACGAAATAACTTCTTCGCGATCGTGCATGGCGGAAAAATGGGGCGGGGTGAACCGCCCCATGCCTTTCTTACGCGGCTACCTCGAGGAGGGCTTTGCCGGATTGCTGGGTACGCACCGCGGCCAGTTCCTCTGCCGAGAAGACGCGATCGATGTCGAGAATCATGATGAACTGCGTGTCGCGCTTGCCCATGCCGCGGATAAAGTCGGTGCGGATGTGGGCGCCAATGCGCGGCGCGGGTTCAATCTGCTCGGGTTCCAGATCGATTACTTCCTCTACCGAGTCAGCTAGGGCGCCGATCACGATCGACTCGTTCTCGAGCACCACTTCGACAACTACGATGCAGGTGTTGCGCGTGTTTTCCGTTTTCGACATTCCGAAACATAGCCGGAAATCGACGACGGGAACCACGCTGCCCCGCAGGTTGATCACCCCGGCCATGAACTCGGGCGTCCGGGGGATGGCGGTAATGGGCGTGAGATCGAGCACTTCTCTCACCTTCGCCACATCCGTGGCAAAAACCTCGTTGCCGAGCTTGAAGGTGAGATACTGCCGCGTCTCAGTGATTTCGCAAACGCTCATGTGTTCACTCCTTTCCGATTCTGAAGACGGGGGCGGATCTCCTCCTGGAAGATCCGCCCTCACGGTCAGTAACGCTCGAATTCAGCGTCCATTTCGTCGTGCTTGTCGCCGAGCCGCAGGTTGACGCCGGCCTTGCCGGCAGCTTTCGCAGCCGCAGCCGGACCGTGGCCGTTGGGTTTGGCAGACCTGGCTGGAGCGGCCGCTGCCTGTCTGGCTGGCTTGGTTGCCGCGCCCCGCCGTCCATGAGCGTTCTCCTCGTCCCCCGTATGGAAGAAGGAGAGCGCGCTCACCAACTGCTCGGACTGGCCGGTCAGCTCCTCGGTCGTCGAGGCCATCTCCTCGGAGGCCGATGCGTTCTGCTGGATCACCTGCTCCAGTTGCTGCAGCGCCTTGTTGATCTGCTCGGCGCCGGTATCCTGCTCCTTGCTGGCCGCAGAGATCTCCTGCACCAGTTCCGCGGTGCGCTGGATGTCGGGCACCAGCTTGTCCAGCATCTCACCCGATTTCTCCGAGACCTTCAGCGTCGTGGCCGAGAGCTGGTTGATCTCTCCGGCCGCCTTCTGGCTGCGCTCGGCCAGCTTGCGGACTTCCGCGGCGACCACGGCAAATCCCTTGCCGTGCTCGCCGGCGCGCGCCGCCTCGATGGCCGCGTTGAGCGCCAGCAGGTTGGTCTGGCGCGCAATCTCCTCGATGATCGAAATCTTGTTGGCGATCTCCTTCATCGCGGATACCGCTTCGAGCACGCTCTTGCCGCTCTCGAGAGCATCCTTGGCGCTCTTGTTGGCGATCTTGTCGGTCTGTTGCGCGTTGTCGGCGTTCTGCTTGATGTTGGAAACCATCTCCTCCATCGACGACGAAGCTTCCTCGGCCGCCGCCGCCTGCGCGCTCGCGCCCTTCGACACCTGAATCGAGGCCGTCGAGATGGACTGGCTGGCCGCCGACACCTCGCCGGCAATGGAACGGATGTCGGAGACGGTTCGCGTCAGCCCGCTCACCATCGACGCCAGCGCCTGCATCAGCTTGTCCTGCGCCGAACGCTCGCGAATGTCCACGGTTAAATTTCCATTCGCGATCTCATCCGCCGCGGCGGTGATTTCGTTCATCGCCGTGACCAGCGTGTTCAGGTTGTTCTTGATCAGGTTGAAGTCGCCGTAATAGGTGTCAGTGATCAACGGCGGATTGTCTCCCTTGCTGATCTGCTCCACGTACTTGGCGGAGACATTCAAGGGAACGATCACTGCATCCAGAATGGCGTTCACGCCGCGCACGATCTCCGCGTACGCGCCCTTGAACTGATCGTGATGCCCGCGCTCGGCGAGTTTGCCGGCGTTGGAGGCTTCGGTCAGCCGCGCCAGTTCCTTATGCAGTTCCTGCAGGACCTGAGCCACATTGTTGATGGCCTGCTTCATCTTTTCGTGATCGCCCTTGTAGGTGTGAGCGATCACTTCGTCGATTTTGCCGTTGGAGACCTGGGCCAAAATGCGGTTGCCTTCGCCGATGGGCAGCAGGATCGCGTCCAGCATGGTGTTCACGCCACGTACAATTTCGGCGTAGGCGCCCTGGAACTGCTCCGGCTTGCCGCGATCGGAGAGTTGCCCCTCCTTGGAGGCTTCGATCAGCCGCGCCAGTTCCTTCTGCAGCCCCTGCAGAACCACAGCGACGTTGTTGATGGCCTGCTTCATCTTTTCGTGGTCGCCCTTGTAGGTCTGGGCGATCAACTCGTCGATCTTGCCGTTGGAGACCTGGGCCAAAATGCGGTTGCCTTCGCCGATAGGCAGCAGGATCGCGTCCAGCATGGTGTTTACGCCGCGCACGATCTCGGAGTACGCGCCCTGGAACTGCTCCGGCTTGCCGCGGTCGGAGAGTTGGCCCTCGCGCGAGGCCTCGGTCAGCCGCGCCATTTCCTTCTGCAGGCTTTGCAGAACCACAGCGACGTTGTTGATGGCCTGCTTCATCTTTTCGTGGTCGCCCTTGTAAGTCTGCGCAATCAGTTCGTCGATTTTGCCGTTGGAAACTTGCGCCAGGATGCGGTTGCCTTCGCCGATGGGCAAAAGAATCGCGTCCAGCATGGTGTTCACGCCGCGCACAATTTCGGCGTAAGCCCCCTGGAACTGCTCGGGCTTGCCGCGATCGGAAAGTTGCCCTTCCTTCGAGGCCTCGATCAGCCGCGCCAGTTCTTTCTGTAGTCCTTGCGTCACCAAGGCCACATTGTTGACCGCGACCTTCATCTTCTCGTGGTCGCCCTTGTAGTTCTGGGCGATCAGCTCGTCGATCTTGCCGTTGGAGATTTGCGCCAGAATGCGGTTTCCCTCAGCAATCGGCAGCAGGATCGCGTCCAGCATCTCGTTCACGCCCTGAATCAACTCCCGCTGCACGCCATTGAAGAGCGTGGCTTTGCCACGCTCGCTCAGGCGCCCTTCCTTGGAGGCGTCCAGCAGGCGCATGATCTCCTGCAGCACCAGTATCAGGTCATCGTCCTGGACCGCCCTCTTGTTAACCCGTTCACGGCCTGCGTGCCCTTCATCGCCGTGCGTGTCTTCGCCATGCCCATTGCCGGCGCCATGCAGCCGCCGGCCTTCACTTACCGCTGCTGTTCCCATGAG
>JBEKAS010000225.1:0-8287 GCA_050015795.1 Occallatibacter sp.
AGCGCAAAAACGTCGCGGTTTCCCACCACGTCGTGCAGCGAGATGGTCTCCGGGTTCTCCATCGCCTCCACCGGCTGGCCCGCGGCAATGCGCCCGGCCAGGGGCAGCTTCAGGCTCGATCGGGTGCGCGAACCCGGCGGCAGCACGTCGATCGACCGGCTGCGGTTGTGCACGCGGTCCAGCATCCCCTTCTTCTCGAGATTGGTAATGTGCTTGTGCACGGTGGCCAAACTTTTCAGGCTCATGCCGCGTGCAATCTCTTCAAACGATGGTGAATAGCCATTGCGGCTAACGAACGTCTCAAGAAAATCCAGAACCTCTTTTTGTCTGCGAGTGACGGCCATGGGCGCATTATAGCGAATAAAAAGCGAATCGCAACACATGTTTTCGCCTTTTCGTTACTTTTTCGGTACATTTCGGGATCGTTGTAGCGCCGGATTCCAGTCCGGCTGTCGTGCGGGCGTCCACGCCCGCACCAGTTCGTTTGACCGGGCGTAAGGCTCCTTCGTGGCGCTCTGAGAGCTGATAGCCAAAAAGCTAGAAGCTAGGAGCTAGAAGCTAGAAGCTAGAAGCTTCTACAATAGCCCCATGCTCCTCGAGTCCTTTCCCGTCGGCCCGCTCGCCTGCAACTGCACCATCCTCGGCGATGAAGAGACCCGTGAAGCCATCGTCATCGACCCCGGCGACGACGTTTCGCGCATTCACGAGCGGCTCACCAAGTTAGGCCTCAAGCTCAAGCAGATCATCGTGACCCACGCGCACATCGACCACGTCGGCGGAGCGCTCAAGCTCAAACGCCTCACCGGCGCGCCCATCCTTTTGAACGAAAACGATCTGCCGCTGCTCGAGATGATGGATGCACAGGCTGCGTGGTTGGGGGTTCGCCCTCCGGAGGTCGCCCCGCCAGACGAAGGCCTGGTAGATGGGCAAATCGTGGGGCTCGAACACTATCCCGCCCTTGTTCTGCACACCCCCGGCCACACTCAGGGCTCGATCTGCCTCCACTTTGCCCCGCTCAAGCTGCTGGTTGCCGGCGACACCCTGTTTGCCGGCAGCATCGGACGCACTGATCTGCCCGGCGGCAACTTCGGCCAGATCATGGACTCTCTCCGTTCCAGGCTCATGACCCTGCCCGATGAAACCAAGGTTCTTCCGGGCCACGGACCCGTCACCACAATTGGCGAGGAACGGCAAGGTAATCCCTTCTTGCAAAAAAGATAGCGCTGGATGTGACCCGCAGGCGCTCTTTATGGTTCATATAGATAGCAGGATTACTTCAACAAAAAGTTGCGGTGGTTACCGGCAAAAGTTACCCTGCTGATTCGTTCGAAAGTAGTTAGTAACAGTGATCATTCCGGCATTAAACCCCGCCTCCTCGCCGAGCAGGCTCACCACCAGCCAGCCCGACTCCGGAAGCCCAAAAAAGTAGCCGGGATGGACCCACACGCCGCGCTCGAGGAGCGCGAGAACCGTTTGTTCGTCCGGCCCGAGCGCGGGAACCCGCAGAACCGCGTACCACCCGCCTTCGACAGCGAGCCGTTCGAGAGTGGGTAGCGTGGCAAGCTGGCGGTCGAGCTCGGCCAGGTTCGCGCTCACGCGTCTCCGAATCTGCTCCTGAATCTCCGCCCTGCCGCCGAGCCAGGCCGGCAGCGCCCACTGCACCGGCGCATTCATTGAGAGAAAGGTATCGGCAATCACCTCCAGCCGCTCCAGCGCCTGCGCCTTTTTGGGGCCGGTCGCGACGATCCACGCCGCCTTCATCTGCGGCAGACCGGCAATCTTGCTCAGGCCGCTCACCACAAACACCGGAACCCCCTCGATCCCCGCCGCAAAACTTCCAGCCCCCTCGCTCCCGGCCCTTGTAGCGCCGGTCCCTTTTGTAGCGCCGGTCTCAAGACCCGCACTCTCTGGCTCCCTCGCTCCCTTGCTCCCTGCCGGGGTGGCTTGGTCCCTGTAATCCAGAAACACCTCGTCGACGATAAGCGAAAGTTCGTGTGTCCGGCAGATCCGGGCCAGCTCTTCCGCCTCCCACCGCTTGGTAAAGTGCCCCGTGGGATTGTTAGGGTGCACCACCACGATGGCTCGAGTTTGCGGCGTGATCGTGCGCCGCAAGCCTTCGAAGTCGATCTGCCAGCCGTCGTCGTACACCAGCGGCGCAGCCTTGATGCGTACATCGTCGAGTGTGGCCAGGAAGTCGAAGAGCGGGTAGCCGGGTTGCGGCACCAGAATTTCGCCGCCCGGGTCCGAAAGCAGCCGGAAGAGAAAGCTGTACGCCTCGCTGGTGCTCGTGGTGAGCACGATCTGCCCTGGAGAGAGCACCACGCCGTGCTCCGCGTAGTACCCGCAGACCGCCTCTCGCGCCGGAAGCAAGCCGCGCGGCTGCGGATCGTAGTCGAGAGCCCGCGCATCGGTCAGCACATCCAGCAGGGAATCGGGATACTTGAAGCCGCAGCGCGTAGGATTCGACGCGGTCAGGTCGGCGATCGGCAGTCCCGCTTCGCGCCGCAGCCGATGCGTGCGCGCCAGCTCGCTCTCCTCCGTGTTCCAGCCGGTTCTCTTTGAGAATCGCATAAGCCTTGTAGCGCCGGTCTCCTGACCGGCTGTCGTGCGGGCGTCCACGCCCGCACAATTTCAGAATCACTCACCAATCAAGCAAGTCCTCGGTAACATCTCGCACTGCGCAGTTCCGCAGGCGCGCATCGTGCACAATGAGAACAGCGCCCTCCTCCACCATACACGGGCGCTAAAGGTGAATCAGCTTGGCTCTGCGCGCGGTGATCTTCGACTACGGAATGGTTTTAACCTACCCGCCGGATCCGGAGGCGCATACCCAACTCCTCCGCATCACAGGGCTTCCCGCGGAGAAATTCGATCCCATCTATTGGGCCGATCGCCACGCATTCGACGAAGGCAAATTCACCGGCGAGGCCTATTGGCGCGACATTCTTCATCAGGCCGGGCTCACCCTGCCGCCCTCCGCCGTCGATGAGCTTATCCATTGGGACGCCCGCATGTGGATGACGCTGAATCCGGCCATGCTGGCTTGGGCTGCCGCGCTCAAAACCCGCGGGTTACTCACCGCCATCCTTTCCAACATCGGCGATACCAATCACCAGGCCATGGAGCGCGAATTCACCTGGCTAGCGCGCTTTGACGTCCGCGTCTGGAGCTATCATTTGCGCATAGTCAAGCCCGATCCGGCGATTTATCGCTACACGCTCGACAAACTTGGCACCCAGCCCTCTGAGACGCTCTTTATCGACGATCGCCAGGTCAATGTCGAAGCTGCCGCGGCGCTGGGCATGAAGGCGCTGCTCTTTACCACCGTCGGCGAACTCCGCGCCGACCTCATCGCCCAAGCCCTCGACAAGGAACTCCCTCTTCCCACAACCGCCTGATCCAGTCCCGCAGTCCCGCAGTCCCGAAGTCCCGTAGTCCCTCAGTCCCTAAGTCCCTCAGTCCCTTAGTCCCTGCTTCTACGACGCCATCCCCAACCCCACGAGATTAGCCGCGACAATGATCACAAGAATCCCAGCCCACAGCAGCCTAATCGGTCGCTTGCCCACGCCGGCCCACTCGCCCAGTGCCAATCCCACCAGCCCGCCGCACAACACGTAGATGCTCATATGCAGCATCCAATTCACGAAATCGAGCCGCACCGGAATGTTGGCTTCTCCCCACGAATAAAAGAAGAATTGCAGATACCACATGACGCCGCCCGCCGCCGCCAGACTTACGTTCTTGAGTATCGTGGCTCTCGACTGTGCCAGATCGGCGCGCAGCGAAATGCCCTTCTTGAACGCCAGGCGCGTAAAGCAGTAGGTCATATTCACGATTGCGCCGCCGCCCATGATCAGCACGTAACAGGGTAGCCGTGCGAAGAGCGGGCTCAATCCCGCATGCAACGCCGCATCCCGCAGCGGAGTCGCCGCATCAAGCCCGAAGGAAAATCCCGCCGAAAAGATGCCGCACATCACGGCCAGCGCCAGGCCCAGCATCACGTTGAACTCCTTCAACTCAGCGCCCAGTTGCTCTTCCTTCTGGTGCCCGGCGTAGGAGACGATGGCCACACCAATCAGCGCGACCACAATGCCGGCCATGCTCCACAATCCGCCGCGGCTGGAGAACTTGGCCACGAACTGCCCATGCAGCATCGGCGGCACCAGAGTTCCCACCACCAGGGTCACGCCGATGGCCACTCCGATTCCCAGTGACATGCCGAGGTGCCGCATGGTCAGCCCATAACTCACATTGCCCACGCCCCACATGGCGCCGAACAGCGCCACTCTCAATAACAGGCTGGCGGGCTGCGATGCATAGAATGCGCCGAAGTGCGGGAGCACAATGTAACTCATGCTCAGCGGCAGCAGAATCCACGAGAAGAAACCCATCAGGGCCCATGTCGTCTCCCACGACCACTTCCTGACCTTCTCGATGGGTGCGTAAAACGACGCGGCGCATGCCGCCCCCACCGTGTGCCATCCAATCCCCGCCAGAATCGCGATCGGCATTCCTTCTCCATTTCTGTTTTTTAGAGCGGGCGCTCGCACTTGTGCCCGCAAGCGAATTCAAAGCCTATTGGCTGCGTGTGTAACTTGTACAGCGAAACAAATCATTCGTAGTGGGTCTGTTCGAAGTCTTCTTGAGAAGGCACGATTTCAGTCGTGCCGCAATCGCCCCAAAACGAAAGCGGACTTTAGCCCCTGAGCGGCTTCGCCCATCGAAATTTCTTTCCGCGCAAACCCCTCACGGCGTGACCTCGAACGTGTAGCTCCCCGGCACAAGCTCAAATCCGCTTTGTCCGTCGCGCGTGTCCGCCTTCGCATGCGGATTCCCAACCAACGCCGCACCATCGAGCTTGTATTTCGCGGCTTCTTCAGCGCTCGGCAACAGCCACCCCGTCGTATTCGCGGGAATCGTCACATGCCATACTGCCGTCGCGCCCGTCACCGTCCAGTCCGAATGAATCGGCCCATACGCCGAGTCGTAATCGAACGCGATGTGCCCCAGCCGCTCGTCGAACAACGGATGCAGCACCACCGTGTGAAATCCCGCATCCATCGGCGTGGCATCGATTCCCGCCGCGTAGCGATACATCCAATCCGCCACCGCGCCGTACGCGTAATGGTTGAACGAGTTCATCGCCGGATCGTTCATCATCTGGTCGCCGTTCCACCGCTCCCACATTGTCGTCGCGCCGTGCGTGACCATGTAGCCCCACGAGGGGTACTGCGTGTTCAGCAAGAGCGTGTACGCGAGCTTCGCGTAGCCGGCCTTCGTCAACTCCTCGAGCAAATAAGGCGTGCCCAGAAATCCCGTGGCCAGCAAATCGTGATTGGCTTCAATCTTGTCCACCAGTCGCTTGGTCGCTGCGGCGCGCAACTCATCCGGCAGCAGATTCATGTGCAGCGCCAGCACATAACCGGTCTGCGTGTCGCCGCCCTCGCTTTTTGCATTGGGATTGTTGATCGCGCCGAATTGCGATGGGCTGTTGTCCGCCCCGGCCACAAAACCGTCGCTGCGCACAAACTGTTTTTCGAACGCCGCGCGAATTTTGTCGAGCAACCCCGCGTATTTCTCCGCATCCGCTTGTCGCCCCGTGGCCATCGCCATCTCGCGCATCAGCGTCACATCCCAGGCCCAGTACGCCGTGGCGATCAGCCGTTCGTCGGTTTTGCCCTCGGGCGAAAGCCAGTCGCCAAATGGCTGGCCGTACTCGTTCTCCCACAGAAAATCGGGATTCGCCGCCGCAATGGCGTCAAGATATTTCGTCATCGCCGCCCAATTCTGCTCCACAATGCTGGTGTCGCCCGTCTGCAGCCAACTCGTCCAGGGAACAATCACTCCGGCGTCGCTCCATGCTGCGGCCGCGCCGGCAAACGGCTTAACCGTCCCCGGCGAGTAGATGCCATAAAACGGTTGCCCGGCTTGCGTGCCGCGCATGTCGGCAGCAAACTTGCGCGAGAAGGCTGCCAGGTCCATGTTGTAGCTGGCCGCGCGCCAAAACACCTGCGCGTCGCCCATCCAGCCCAGCCTCTCGTCGCGCTGCGGGCAATCGGTGGGCACGCCCACAAAGTTCGACCGCTGCCCCCACAGAATATTGCTCCACAGCTGGTTGATCATCGCGCTGCCGGTCTCAAGTTTAGCCGTGAACGGCGCATCGGTGTGAATGACCTTCGCCGTCACCGCGTCCTTGTCCGGCGCCGCGGGCAATCCCGTCAGCTCCGCGTAGCGGAAGCCATGAAACGTGAACTGCGGCGTAAATTCCTCGCCGAGGAGTGCGCCGACGAGAACAAAGTGGTCGGTCGCCTTTGCGGTCCGCAAATTCTCGGTGTAGATGGTTCCGTCCGGATTTAAGACCTCGGCAAATCGCATTCGCACATCGGTTCCCTCGGAACCCGTTATGCTCACGCTCTCCATGCCGGAAAAATTCTGTCCGAAGTCGTAGACAAAAACGCCCGGCTTGGGCTCGGCGGCGGTTTTCGCTTCGAGAGTCTTCTCCACGCGGATCGGCGGAAAGTCCTGCGCGACAATCTCCATCGGCGCCGGATGGATGACTTGTGCAGGCGACGCAATGAACGCAGGGTCGCTGGCTTCACCCGAGATCGATTGAAGCCACGCACGCGAGTCCTGCGATTCGCCATCGTATATCTCGGAGTGCAAAATGAATAACCGCCGCGCCTGCCAGCTCGCATCCGTCGCCAGCCACTCCACGCTGCCGTCCGTGTGCTCAATCCGCAACTGCGCCCGTGCTCAATCCGCAACTGCGCCCGCAGCGCCGGCGGCGTATCGCCGTAATTGTTCGGCTGCTGGAACCATTCGAGTGGCGTCTCGTACCACCCCGGCGCGAGGAATGCGCCCATGAAGTTTTTCCCGTGCACGACCTGATCGGTCACGTCGTAGATCTGATACACAACTCGCTCGCGATAGTCCGTCCATCCCGGCGCCAGCACCTGGTCGCTCACGGGCAACTCATTCACGAACATCTGGTAGGCGCCGAGCGCCGTGGCATACAGCCGCGCCGACCTCACCGGCTTTTCTACGGTGAACGTATACCGCAACTCCTTCACCGAATCCGGAATCCACGGGTGCCCCAGCGATTCCGACCGGCGCGAAGAGAGAGGCATCCAGACCAACGCTGCCTTCCACCCACTGTCATCAAAATCTTTTTGCTGCCATCCCTCGGTCGCGCCGATCGCCGTCTTCCACTCCGTGTTGCTCCCGAAACTCGCCCACGTGCCGTCCGCGTATTCCACGACCAGCGTCGCGATCATCGGCGGCGCGTTGTCGGTGGCCATGCCGTTGGGATTCACCACGTAGTGCAGCGCTTCAATCGCAACGGTGTTTTTTCCCGCGCTCAGATGCGCTGTCACATCGGCGCGCACAAACTTTTTCCACGGCGTGTGTTTGTACCGCGGCAGCGGATCTTCAGTCAGTGCTTGCGCGCCATTCACCCACGCAGCAACCGTGTCCTGTCCGGTAGCGTAGAGCGCGGCAAACTTCACCGCTTGCGGAAGCATAATCGTCGCGCGATACGCAAAGCGCTGCTCGGCGTCCTTGGCGATCGCCGGCGACTTGGCATCGGGGCTTGCGATCCAGTCGGCCGGCGCGTGACGCACCGTAGCCTCTTCCGGCGTCTCCCATCCAATCCACTGCGCCTTCCACGCGTCTTGGCTCATGAGCCCGGTCTCCCACCAGGCCGTCTCGCTCGCCGCGTACGTCTTTCCGTTGGCGCCCCACAGCTTTACGCACCACGAGTAGCGCGCGCTCGGCTTGAGGGCCGGTCCGCCATAGCGCACATTCAGCGATTGCTCCGATGCCACGCGGCCGCTATCCCACACGTCGGCTTTACCATGCGCGAGTAACTCAGGCGACGACGCGACCATCACCTCATACGCCGTCTGCTTCGCCCCCGGCTCAGGGTCGCGCAATTGCCAGGAAAACTTCGGCGTCGGATCGTCGATGCCAAGGGGATTTGTCAGGTTGTCGACGCGCAGTTCCACGGGCCCCGTGGTCGTCGCGGCCTGCTGCGCAAATACCGGCCCCGTCGCCACGCTCAAAACCAGCGCCCAAATCCATGTGTTCATCCAGCTGCAACGCATATGCTGTCTCGATTCCAAAAGGAGAAACGTTGAAGAAGGTCCGGCTGCGGTTCCAACGGCAACGCCGCTTCTTCAATTGAAAAACTTTGCGAGCGAATCAACCTTATGCAACCCCCGCGCGCCTTGTCAATCGCACCGTAGCGCCGGACTCCAGTCCGGCTGTCGTGGGGGGGGGCCCGCCCCCC
>JBEKAS010000226.1:0-6577 GCA_050015795.1 Occallatibacter sp.
GAACCGGTTGGGAATGTTATAGATCGAATTCCCGTAGTTGCCGCCCTTCGGGAATCCGTCGATGTTGTAGGGGTCGAGCCAGCCGTTGCCCAGGGTTGTGGTATTCGCGTTCTGCGCAAAGTCCAGGGCGTGCGACCAGGTGTAGTTGGCGTCGAACTGGATCAATTTCGAAGTGCGGTTTTGAATCTCGGCCACAAGGGCGTTGTAGCTGGAGTTGACGTTGCTCACCACTTCGTTTACGGCTCCGAAGTGGGTGTTGATGAAGCCGGTGTATGTCGGAACGGTGTAGGTCTTGCCGTTCTGCATCGGACCCTTGCCGGTTGAGTCAGAGATCGTAATGACGCTCTGGACTACGCCATTGGGACTGCCGCTGGTCGCCGTATTTGCATTCGGGTTGAAGTTGATGTCCAACGCGTTCGGCAACTCCCGGCCCATAGCGCCCATGTAGCTCACCTGGAAGATGGTGTTGTGGCCCACTTCCTGCTGTACAGAGGCATCGAACTCGTGAATCTCCGGGTTCTTGAAGTTCTGTGCGAAGAAGTACGAGCTTGGAGTCGATCCCGACGCGGCGGAAATGATGTTGGGGAACAGCGGCGCGCCCGCGGTATTCGGCTTCTGTGTCGCCGACGTGTATTGGCCGAGCGGGCTGCCGGTGTTCAGCAGGTTGTTCAGCATTGCGCCGTTGGTAATGGGGCCAAAATACATGCCGTACCCGATGCGGATGGTCGTCTTGCCAGTTCCGAAGGGATCAAGTGCAACGCCGATGCGGGGGCCGAAGTCTGTCTTCTCGCTGGGATGGTTGGTAAGATTGGCCGCGGCAGCCAGTGCGGGGCAAGTGCCGGGGCCGGTGTAGGCAGAGCAGAGGCCACCGGCGGAGGCCAGGTAGGGCGTGAAGCTGCCGGAGGCCACAACCAGCGTCGAGTACGGCGCGGGCAGGGCCTCATAATCGTAGCGCAGGCCCAGGTCCACAGTCAGCCGCGGTGTTACCTTCCAGTGATCTTCGCCAAAAAAGCCGTAGTTCATGGTTGCGATATCCCAGGCCGGAGGCCCGAAGCCCTGCACGAAAGTTCCGCAGGGAGCGGTTCCCGTGTAATTGGCGCTGCTACCGGGCGTTGTGACGGTACTGACGCTGTTGCAGACGCCGTGAGCACCCGAGCCGGAAGAGTTCGGCTCGTTCAGCAGGTCGGCGAAGTAGTTGCCGATGTAGCTGTAGGTGTAAGTGCCATTGCCCTCGTAGGTGTTGTTCATGATGTCGTAGTTGTGGACCATGTCGACACCGAACTTGACGTCGTGATTGCCCTTGATCCAGGCCGCGGTATCGCCCACCTGCCATTTGTGCTCGTCGGGCAGAGCCTTGCGGTAGTCGTAGTACTCCGATCCCAGATTAAACCCGATCGAGGTATCCAGACCGACCTGAACCACATTCGGTGTAAAATCGCCCGCCGCGGTGTTTGTGTTTCCGTTCGTGCCCTGCAGGTACTGCTTGCTGTAGGCGCTGAGCGGCTGCTGGCCCTCGTCGTTCAGTTCGCGGCTGTACTGATATCGAACTTCGTTGGAAATGTTGCTGGTGATCTGACTATCAAGTTTCGTGAGGCCGTAATCGAGTTTCACAAAATCGGTACCGAACGAGTCGATAGCGTAGGTATTGGTAGCCTGCGTCTGCACGCCGCCGGGCGAGTCCCAACTCAGGCGATGGTAAAGGACGCTGAGGTGGTTCTTGGCGTTGATCTGCCAATCGAGCTTGGGCGTGTTCTCCAGGTTGTTGCCAAAACGGGGAACGGGGCCGAGGTCAGGCAGCAGGTTGACCAACCCCGCGGTGTAGCCCGCTGCGCCGGCGGCGTAGTTGGCATAGCCAAGGCGCGCGGCCAATTCGCATGATTCCTGGTCCACCTGGTACGTACTTGACGAGGAGGTCAGGCCGCTCATGTAGCCGGCGGTGGAACCGGTGACATTGCATGTGGATCCAGCCGGGGCAGCGGCATCCGGGATGATGAAAAAGGAGCCCGGGTTGCTGGCCTTGGCCGTGCCGGGGAAATTGCGGTGGAATTCATTGTAGCCGTAGAACCAGAAGAGCTTATCCTTCTTGAGCGGGCCGCCCAAGAAAAGGCCCCACTGCTTGCGCCAGTCCTTCGGCTTGTAGGGCGAGGTCACAAAGTTTGGCGCGGTGGCCGTGCCGGTGTTGACGGTGTTGGTTGTGAATTCGTTTAATGCGCCCCAACTGCCGTTGTCGCGGTCGGCGAAGTACAGGATGCCGTGCGGGTCGTTAGTACCGCTTTTGGTGACGGAGTTGACGACACCGCCCGCGGAGCGCCCGAACTCGGCGGAGTAGACGCCGGTGTTGACCGTGAACTCCTGGATCAGGTACTTCGTTGTGGAGTAGCCTTCACGGGTA
Source organism: Occallatibacter sp. (assembly GCA_050015795.1). Lineage (GTDB taxonomy): Bacteria > Acidobacteriota > Terriglobia > Terriglobales > Acidobacteriaceae > Telmatobacter. Next base: position 2,393 of record JBEKAS010000226.1, read on the forward strand.
CGGCCGCGCTCTTCCGCGTAGTAAGCCTGGTTGTCGTCGGCGCCGTCGATCTCCACATTGTTCATAATGGTGCTGATGGCGCGGAATGAGATCAGGCCATATCCGCTTGTATCCAGCGTAGCTCCCGGCGTCAGCAGCGTCAGGTTGGACCAGCGTCCGCCGTTCAGCGGCAGATCTTCGACGGAATGGGTATCGAGATCGGAACTGATTTCCGGCGACTCGAAGTTCAGAATCGGAGCTTCGCCCGTCACTTCGACATTCGTGGTCGCGCTGCCCGTCACCATGTGCGGGCTGACTTCCGACACCTCGTTGACCACGACGATCACGTTGACTTCCTTGAACGTCTCAAAACCAGGAGCCGCGATCGTGACTGTGTAATTTCCTGGCGGCAATTCGGGCGCCTTGTAGTAGCCGCTGCCGTCGGATTTCAGGCTGGTCTGGGCATTCGTGCCATTGTTGACGATGCTGATGGACGCGCCGGGTACCACAGCGCCAGTTGGGTCAAATACCGTGCCGGCAAGCGCGCCCTCGGTGTATGTCTGAGCATTCAGTACCACCGAGCTCATGCACAAAGCGAGGATGAACAGCGCCGAGGCGAACAGGCCCAGGCGAATTCGATTGGATCTCATAACTGCCCTCCAAAGTAGTGGTTTGCGTTCAACAAAAGACTACGTAAACAAAAAGCTGCGCTGCCGGTGCAATGCTGCTGCACGGTGGCTAGCGCGCCAGGCGCGAGGAAACGATCGTTTGAACTCACACTCGCCAGAGACACCGGAGGCGTCTCAACGAGCAAAATTGCTGCGACATTCCCAGCTTGCAAACATACAAGTTTTTGATGAAGACGATGTGAAGGTTGAGCAAACTGTGCGTAAAGGCGAGACTGCCGATTTGCGCCGCGATGGGTCCGCGGATTCGCCCGGTGATGCGGTGGAAGATATCGATTTTCTGAAGGACTATTTTGAAGCTCTGCTGTCATGCCCTCACGCGAATCCAAAATTTCTTTCGGAAACACAAATGCCCGGGATACAATTCAGCGCATTGGCTTTGGAACGCCTATCGCAATCGCTCTTCGTGTGATTGCTGCGCCTGATTGCATCCATTTCTTATGCTTCAGCCGCGCAAACGGCGCAAACTGAAGAACCCCTCGATCGAAGTCCCGGGGGTACAGCTTTCTCTCAGGAGAAGTCATTGTAGGACAGGGGAACCCGGTTTTCCAAGGGGGAAATGCAAAATGTCCTTCGATTTCCGCGTGAAAGTAATACAGTAGCTCAGGGTTTTGTGGAAAAGGAGGCGAAAACAGGTTTCAGGTGTCAGGTTTCAGAGCCCTTGATTGGCGTCGGGAACTCTCCGAATCTGGCAAGTCTGCTTCCTGGTCCTTGGCAGCTGTCCCCTGACCCCTGAAACCTGACACCTGAACCCTGTCAACGGCTGCTTCCCGGGCCCCAGCGAAGACGGAGGCCTGTGCGGATCGTAAAAGGCAGACTGGGATATCCGATTGGCGCTATGTGCTGATTATTCAGCAAGTTCTCACCCTGAGCGTAGATATCCATCCAGGACAGTACCTGGAAACTGCCGCCCAGATCCACTTTGGCGTAGCCGCAATCCAGATTGCGGTTGGGCAAAAGCAGACTATTTCCGCCGAAAGCATCCTCGCCCTCCAGATAGGTCGAATCATCGGAGCGGCTCGCAAAGGCCGAGCTGAAGACACCGGTGAGACGCTTGGCGGCATACGTCGCTGTGAAGTAGCCGGTATTGGGCGCGCGGCGAAACGGGCGAGCTCCCTCAAGAGGCGCATAGGGGCCGACCGGAATGCCATCGAAGGTTGGAATAGGGCCCAGCAATGCCTGATCGTCGTTGGTGAAGGAGCGCTGCACCACGGCATCCAGGTAGGTGTAACCGCCGCGCAGAAAGAGATTGCGTCCGATTCCGCTTTCGACCGAAGTCTCCACTCCCTGCGCGCGAAAGGCCTCGGAGTTGATCGTCAGCTCATAGGCAAAGTTCGCCTGCAGGATCCCTTCGAGTGTCGCCTGCTGAGTGGGCGTGAGGTTGGGCAGCAGTGCGGGAATCAGATCCAGGCCGACGTATTCGATCTCCTTGCCAAACTCGTTATGAAAATAGCTGGTGCGGAAGACCACATGCTGGCTCAGGAATGCCTGCTCGACGCCGCCCTCGTAGGTGCGCATGGTAGGCGCGGCCAACTGGCCGATGTGCAGCGTCTGGATTGCGGAGGGGTTGTAGGTTGCGAGGAAGCTGTACAGCGATTCGTCCTGATCAGTGAGCTTGGGTTCGCGGATCGCCTTGCCGAAGTTGAAGAGGATGCGCGTGCCGCTGAAAACGCCGCTGCGCGGGCGCAGCAAGTAATAGTTGAGGCCGGCGCGCGGCGAGGCCTGGAAACCGAAGAGGGAGTAATGCTCCAGGCTGCCGCCGAGCGTATAGAAGAAGCGCTGCTTGAAATCGCCGTGTACCGCGAGAGGAACGAAGTAGTTGGTGCGCGCGACCGGCGTGTAGTAGCTGCTGCCCGGTTCCGCGCCACGCTCGTCCTCATATTGAAAGCCGGCGAGACCGGACAAGTGCGGCGTGATCGTGATGTCGCCCTGGTAGCCGGCATGATCGCGATTGTTGACGTATTGCGCGCGGAACGTGCTGCAATCCAGGACCGCCTGTCCCGTGGCGGAGTAGCCATTGGCGCCGGTGATGGTCACGGTGTTGCCGAGTGTGCCCGGGCCGTAACAATAGTCCGTGTAGGACACTGCATTCCCCGACTGGGACCAGAGAGAAATCTGCTCGCGCTTGCGCGTGAGCCCGTAGCGGACTACGTTGTGGAGGCTGGCGGTGGTCTGATTGTCGATCGAGGCACTCAGGAAGATGTCCTGATCTTTTCCGGTGGCGTCATCGGCGACATGGTAGAAATCCCACGCATTAGGATTTCCGACCCCATCGACTCCATAGTGAAGCGTGGCGCGAACCTGCGTATTGCTGTTCAGCGCCCAGCCCAGATTAGCTGCCGTCGTGGCCACGTGGTACTTGTCGTTGGGCAAATCGTTGGCGGATTGCAGCCAACTGAAGGCGCCAAGATAATCGACCTTCTTGTGAGCGCCCGCCACCTCGAGTTCCTCGCGCGAGGTGGAAAGATTCCCGGCGTCACCCTCAAAGAGCAGGGAAGGGAAGCTGGTGGTGCCGTGAGGCGTGGTCAGGCTGACAACGCTGGTTTCAGCGCCGGCACCAAATAAATTCGAATCGGGCCCGCGATAAACCTCCGCACTCTCGACGGCCGTGGTGGAAAGCGGGCCGAAATCAATCTGATTGCCAAGATCGCCGGCGTCGACTCCGTCGAGAAGGATCTTGTTATCGTCGGAATCGCCGCCGCGGACAAACAGCGAAGTCTGCGCGCCCAATTGTCCCGTTTGCACAACTTCAGCTCCCGGCATCAGTCGCAAAACGCTGACGAAGTCCGTGCGCAGCGCAAGATCGACCGTGGACAACACCGTCGTCGCTTCGCTGGTTTGCGGCTGCGGCGTAGGCACGCCGGTTGCCGTCACCACGATGGATTCGCGCACCCACGCGGGCTCGAGCACCAGATTGCGCTCGATTGAATCGAACTGGCCTGCGTAGAAATCCGGCGTCTGCAACTGGCGAAAGCTCTTGGCCGTGACCACGAGGAAGAAGCGGCCCGGGGTTCCGGTCGTGAGCTGGAAGCTGCCATCGGACGAAGAGACCGACGAAGCCACGACCTTCCCATTGCTGACAAGAGAGACGCTGGCGCCGGTTACCTTGGCGCCTGTTGCATCGGTGACCACGCCGCGAATGGATGCGGCATGACTAATGGTGGCAAAAATGACGTAGAGAAATGCTGCGACTGCATGTCGCATCACTCGGCAGGAAACTGCGGGCAGGAAATCGAGGCTTTGCATAATGGCTCCTTCGTTCCCCTCGGAACGTGAAAGCGAGTGCGAACGCCGTAGGACCGGTCTCCTGACTTGCGCATTTCCGGCGATTCCAGAAAAAGTGCGACTTGGAGGATCTCTCTACGTCGCCGACTCCCTGACGGTCGCGGCGACTCGAGTTCAGAGGCACCGGCACACAGAATTCTGGAATCGCGTTCAGCCGCCTTCCCAAAGCCGAACCCCATCGGTCCAGCTCCAGTGGCTGAAAGGGCAAATCCGCAATGGGCGGAAGGCCCTGGCT
>JBEKAS010000227.1:0-6502 GCA_050015795.1 Occallatibacter sp.
TCTCCATGCCAACGACACGCCGGGCAACATCAAGAAAAAGCCGCGTTCCGTGGTGAATGAATTCGGTGTCAGCGTGGGAGGACCGATCCGCAGAGACAAGCTCTTCTTCTTCGGACACTATGAGGGCATTCGCATCGCTTTACCCATCGTCACATCTACGACCCTACCGACACCCGCCTATCAGCAATATGTGCTGGGGCAGCTTGCCACGGGCGGATACGATGCAGTCACAGGAACCAACCTTCCGGCGCAACCCGCAGAGATTTTTTTCTATAAAAATATGTTCTCGCTGCTGCCTCCTCCCGGCGGGTCGCCGGTGGCGATTACAGCCTGCCCGCTGGACGCATCCGGTACCCTGTTGCCCGCTCCGCCAGCCGGCACGCTGCTCAACGGCAGCGGCTGTGCATCCCAGCAGCAGCGGTCTCTGAACAACAGCGACAGCGAGAACCTGATCGTGGTGAAGATCGATCAAACCATCAACACCAAAGACAGCATCTGGTATCGCTTCCAGCAGGACACGGGCCTGCAGGCGGAATGGACAGACCCCATCAACTCCATCTTTAACGCCTACTCGCCGCAGCCGCAGCGCACGCTGGTCATCGGCTACACGCACATCTTCAGCCCGCGTCTGGTGAATCAATTGAACCCCGGCGCAAGCTGGTACTCGAGCATCTTCGAGCCGAACAATTACTCCCAAGCGCTGGAGACGTTTCCCATCGCACTTGCCTCGGGCAGCGACAGCGTGCCCTTTACGACCATTGGCGGCCTGAACGATACGTTTCCGCAGGGGCGCAAGGTCACGCAGTGGCAGATCAACGACAACCTGACCTGGACACACGGACCGCACACGCTGCACTTCGGCGTCAATACGCGCCGCGTCGACACCAGCGACTACGACCTCGGAGAGGGCATTGTTCCGACAGTCGCCTACAACGACCTGGCGGAGTTCACTTATGGGGCTGCGTATACTGCCCAGCGGAACTTCCCTGTCTCTCTGAAGGAAAGGGTGGCCGTCGGCAATCTCGAATACTATTGGATGGACACCTGGAAGCCTTCGGCGAAGGCGACGCTCACCTACGGCATGCGCGTCACCTGGAACACCAACGTCACCAGCCCGCAGGCTCTCTTCTCCCGCATGGCCGGTTCCTTCCTGGATGCTTCGCATGCAACCAATCAGCCGCTGAATCAGGTTGTTCTGGGCAACGTTAACAACCTACTTGCAGCAACGCCGCTGTTTGTCTACCAGCCGCGCTCCTCAATTGCCTATCAGCTTCGTCCGCGCACGGCTGTTCATGCCGGATTCGGCGTCTTCAATGACATCATCCCGCAGCAGATTGCGGATAGCGGCCTGATGAACGCTCCCAACGATCCCTCCTTCACCGGCGGTATCGGGGGACAGGTGGGTGGCCTGGGGATTGCTCCCGGCGTTCCCGCCAGCGCAGTTGACGCGGCAGCCAGCGCCAATCGGTCGTTTCAGACAACCTTTAGCTCCGGCGGCGCGCCCTGCGTGGGCATCCAGCCGGGTGCCCCAACCTGTCCGCTGGCCGTCAGCTTGAACACTTTCCCCACGGGAACGCTCAAGACCCCCTATTACTACCAATACAATCTCGGTGTCGAGCAGCAAGTCGGCTCGCGCGGCAACCTGCGCGCCGACTTCGTGGGCACGCGCGGACTGCACGAACCCTACCAGGTGCAGCTCAACGGCTACCAGAACGTCTGCCATGGATGCTTCGCGCCGTTCCCCTGGCAGCAGCCGCTCGACCAGCGATTCGGAAATGTCACCGAGTTCCAGACCGGCGCGAACAGCATTTACAGCGGATTGCAGACCGTCTACACGCAACATTTGAGCGGTTTGACCCTGCGCGGCAACTACACCTTCAGTCACTGCCTCGACGAAGTATCGAATGGTGGCTTGCTCGCCTTCTCCACGCAGGGGCTGGAATCACCGTTACCGGGAGAGTTAAGCCGGCAGTATGCCAGTTGCGACTACGATGTGCGGCAGAACATCTCCGCGTTCGGGGTGTATCAGGTGCCGTTCCACTCCGGCAATCCGATGCTGCGTCAGGTTTTTGGAGGCTGGTCCTTTTCGGAGACAGCGTTCCTTCACTCGGGACTGCCATTCAGCGTGCTGAGCCAGCAATATAGCGCGAACGGCAATGGCGTCCTTCAGGCGTCAAACCCTGCGCAGACCATCCAGTTCGCCGTACCGAACTACGCCAACCGGGTCCCCGGCGTGCCGCTCTATCGCAAGACTCCCTATCCCGGCGTCACTATAAACGGAACTGAGCAGTGGCTCAACCCCGATGCGTTCGTCTCGGTGGTCGATCCCACGACCGGCGCATGTTATAGCGACGTTCTTGGAGTAGAGAACGATAACCCGGCAATCTGCCAGTTCGGCAACTCCGGCCGCAACGCGGTGCGCGGACCGCACTTCACGTATTCGGATATGTACCTGACGAAGGTTTTTCCGGTCAGAATGCGAAACGGGGAGGGGATCAAACTGCGCATCGACGGCCAGTTGTTCAATGCATTCAATCATCCCAACTTTGCGCTGCCCAGCTCGGTGCAGGCCGGCGTGCCCGGCTCGGTTCCGGCAAGATTCGGAACGCTGCAAAGCTTGACGATGCCGCCCACCGGACTGCTCGGTGTCGGCCTGGGCGGTGACAGCTCGCCGCGCATGATCGCCTTTCAAGGGAGAATCGAGTTCTGACAGTGCAGACGGCGCTGGGGCGCAACTAATCCCGATTCAGGAAGCTAACTGAAGTTGCACCTTCTCCCGTTCCCCGTGCACAACTTTTGTTGCGGCTCTGCCGCTCTCGTGTTTCAATGGCTGTGAACTCCGCGCACGATCCCCCCCAACCGAAAGATCGGGTGCCAAGTCCAATGAGTGATGCGGATCAACACGAGCCCAATCAGGGATCAGCTGACGGTGGCCAGTCAGCAGGCTCCGGCGAAGAACTCCCCATTTCCAAATTTGAAGTCGTGCCATACGGCGACAAGGCAGACCAGAAGGAGCTGTACTCATTCCGCGAATCCATGGCGCCGCCGCCCGCGGAACGGACTCTTCAGCAGCAGAAGAGCCTTCCGATTCCCGTCGCCAAAATCCTCCTGCCGTTGGCGTTGCTGGCGGGCGCCGTGCTCATCGTTCTTGCCGTTCCCTCGTGGCTCCAGCCTAAGCCGCCCGTACCCTACATCGATTTGGGAAGCCAGAGATTCGACCCTGCAGGGCTCAGCGGCCGCCTCATCGCGCGCTGGGAGAACAGCAGTTCCTACCAGCTCTTCCTCGATCCCATTGATCCAGAGCATGTGGGCAGTTTCGCGGCCGTGGCCCTGGATCCGCCGCGCCAGCTCTCGATAACGCTTCGTTTTCGGGATGCTGCCGGCCTGGTGGCCTGCCAGAAACAGATTCTCTTGCCCGCACCCGTGGCCCGCCCGCCGGGCGCGGAATTTGTCCCTTCGCGCGGGCCGCAGCAGACCCAGACCGGCGACACGGTGCAGAACATGACCGGCGAGAACGGTCAGATTGCTGAGATCGATCTGACGGGCCCGCTGCCCTGTCCGGTGAAGGCCTACGCAACGTTCAAGAGCTGGGATTTCTTCACCGATTTTCCCACCCTTGCCGAGCAGGACGATTGGCTGCGGCACGAGAGAGGGCTGAACGCGAAAGGCCACGGAGGCAATGCCGGACTTTTGTCGAAGATTCAGCACCTGCCCATCCCGATTGAGGGCGACGATGTGATCGTTGGCGACAATCCCTCGCGCGGCACGGTCGAAACAAGCGGCGGACGGGTTTTTTTTCTGGGCGTAGCGGGCATGCACAACCGCACCGACGATTGGCCGGTCTTTCCCGCCCCCATTCACTTCCACTGCGACAAGAATGGCTCCTGCGTCCTCACCCGCCCCAACTCTCACGTTTCCTTGCAGGCCCGGCTCCTCAAGTGACGAAGAGCAGGGGCGAGTGTGAGTGTGCGGTGTGAGTACGCCGGCCAGATACACTCACACTCACACTGACCACTGCGTTACCATAAATGCGATGCACGTTCTTTCCGCTGTCGAGATGCGGGCCGTAGACCGCGCTACCACGGAGCAGTACTTGATTCCGTCGCTTGATCTGATGCGCGCGGCTTCCTCGGCCGTAGCCGTTTTCGTGCGGCAACAATTTCCCTTCGCGCATAGCGTCACAGTGCTCTGCGGAACCGGCAACAACGGCGGCGACGGCATGATGGCGGCGCGGCTGCTCTCCGAAGCCGGCCTCGAGGTGATCACGCTGCTGCTGGGCGAACCGGAACAACTGAAGGGCGATGCGGCCGTAGCGTGGAGCGAACTCAACAATCCGAAGCACGGAGAGGTGCGCGTGGTTGCTCATGCGCACGACCCCTCAGATCAAGACTATGCATTCAAAGCCGATCTGATTGTGGACGCGCTGTTTGGTACGGGATTCATGCCGCCGCTGCCACGCCTGGCGCTGGCGGCGCTCGAGTGGCTGCAGCGCAGCGGTGCGCCGGTTCTGGCCGTGGATTTGCCTTCCGGCTGGCCCGCCGATGAAACCGGCGCAACCCCTTCCGGCACGGTCTTTCCCGCCGACGCCGTCATTACCTTTACCGCGCCCAAGCCGGCACACGTATTCGGGCAGCTCACCCGCCGCTGGGATCAACCCGTCGTCGTCGCGCCCATCGGCTCGCCGGATGGGGTGATTCGTTCGCAGCTCAACCTCGATTGGGCGGGCTCGTCGCTGGCCCGCGTGCAGGCTGTGCGCGCGGCTTCGTCCAACAAGGGCGACTTCGGCCACGTGCTGGTGGTGGGCGGAAGCTTCGGCTCGGCTGGAGGCAAGGCTGGAGCGCCGGCCATGACGGCTTTGGCTGCGCTGCGCGCCGGAGCAGGTCTTGTGACCGCGGCGGTTCCTGCGCCGGCGTTGCCGGTAGTAGCGTCGTTTGCACCGGAACTGATGACCTGGCAGCTCGCAGCGACGGCGGAGGGCCAGATTGCGGCAGAGAATATCGAGCCCGATCGGGTTGCCGCGCTGACCGCCGGAAAGACCGTCCTTGCCATCGGGCCGGGAATGGGGCAGAGCGCGGAAACGGCAAAATTCACAATCGGATTGCTCTCCGCGACAAAAATCCCCGCCGTCATCGACGCCGACGCCCTGAATATTCTGGCCTCCGACACGACGCAACTGGCCGAGCTGGCGGAGGGACGCACGCTGGTGCTCACGCCCCATCCCGGCGAGATGGCCCGCCTCATTGATTGCACCGTCGCCGAAGTCCAGGCTAACCGGCTCAGCGCGGCGCGCAGCTTCGCGCAGCACATGGGCGTGACGGTGGTTCTAAAAGGCGCGCGCACCCTCATCGCGCATCCCGATGGCCGCGTGGCCGTCAACACCAGCGGCAATCCCGGCATGGCCAAAGGCGGTAGCGGCGATGTGCTCACCGGGCTCATCGCTGGCCTGCTGGCGCAATATCCTTACGATCCCGCGCACGCCGTGGAGGCCGCGGTCTATTCGCACGGGCTGGCGGCGGATCTGGCGGTGCGCTACCCAGAGGGTCCCCACGATGAGCACACCTTGCTGGCTACCGATTGCCTGACGCAACTGCCGCGGGCGTTCCATTCGCGTGCGCATCGTTTTGAAGTGGGCGGCAAAAACGGTTATGTTTGGTTGCAGGGATATTCCAGCGGCGCGCGCAGCTGACCAAAAACGCATGCCACGGCCAGACGGCGCATACCGCAGTCGAGACGCCCACGTGGAAGTTTCCGACGAGGTTCAGCAATGAGCAACGCCGCAGTGGCCGCGGAAGGCAGGATGTACGAGTTCACCACTCATAGCGGCGCGGACACCATTGCCGTGGGCCGCAGGCTGGCCGAATTGCTCGAACCGCCGCAGTTGCTGCTGCTGCGCGGCGACCTGGGCACCGGCAAGACCACGTTGGTCAAAGGCATCGCCCAGGCCCTCGACGCCGCCGAGCCCGACGAAGTCACCAGCCCCACCTTCACTTTGATTCATGAATTCGACGGCTCGCGCAACGGCAAGCCGGTCAAGCTCTTTCACCTCGATGTCTATCGTCTGGAAAGCGAGCGCCAGCTGGAGACGCTCGGCCTCGATGATCTGTTTTCGGCCGATGCGCTGGTGGTGGTGGAGTGGGGCGAGAAGTTCAAGAGCATCCGCAAGCGCGCCACGGGCGAGATCGTGATCGCCTCCGAGGGCGGCGACGCGCGCAAAATCACGGTGACGCTGAAGGAGTAGCGGGTCAGCAAGTTGGTGAATTAGAGGGCCTCCCAAACAAGGATGTATTCACATCTGGGCCACCGAGGGCAGTTCGGCCCGGCTTGCTGCGGCATATCGAAAGGTTAGGAGTCATCGATGAAAAGAGGAGTTGAGTTTCTCGTTTTCCTGTTCGCCTTCGCGGTTTGCTGCCAGGCGCAGCAACCGCCGATCATCGACCGTCAGTTGTTCTTTGGCGAAATACAGATTGCCGGGGCGCAGATCTCACCGGACGGCCAATTCGTT
>JBEKAS010000228.1:0-6498 GCA_050015795.1 Occallatibacter sp.
GACGCCGCCCACGTCAGCATCCTGGCCGATTCCGACCAGCGCACGCGCGAAACCGGCAAGGCCCTCGCTGAAGGCATGTTTCCCGGCTGCACCATCGCGGTGCACGCGCAGCCTGAGGGCGCAAACGATTCGCTCTTCCGGCCCATCGAGTCCGGCGCCGTCCATCCTGATGCGGCTTTGGCTGCCGCGGCTGTCGCCGGCCGCGTCGGAGGAAATATCAACAACGTTAACGAGGCGTACCGCTCCCAGTTGACGCTGCTCGACCGCGTGCTGGCCGGTTGCGGCCACGCGCCCGCGAACGCCACGCGCATCTCGATCTTCGATGTTCCCAACGCGCACAACCTCGTCGCCACCGCCGCCAGCATCTCCGAAAATCTGCTCCTCGAATACACGCAGGGCATGAGCCAGGCCGATACCGGCTGGGGTTGCCTGGACGGCGCAACCCTGCGCACCATCATGCAGGTCAACAGTGCGCACTGGGACTATGGCTTCCGCACGCCGGCCGTCGCGCGCGCCTATGCCTCCACTCTCCTCGACCGCATCCTGAAAACCATGGAGCAAAGCGCCACTGGCGCGGCCGTTCCCGGCGCGCTTGGCAAGGCCGGCGACCGCCTCGTGATCCTCGTCGGCCACGACACCAGCATCGTCACCGTGGCCGGCGCCCTGAACATCGACTGGGTCTTTGACGGCCGTGTGGACGACACGCCTCCCGGCGGCGCATTGCTCTTCGAGCTCTGGCGTCCGCGCGATGGCGGCAAGCCCTTTGTGCGTCTCGAATTCATCGCGCAAACCCTGGAGCAGATGCGCAACTCGGAGGCGCTGACCCCTGCAAATCCGCCCGCCGTCGCACCCATCTTTGTTCCCGGCTGCAGCCGTCAGGACCTTTCCTGCACCTGGGAGGGATTTTCCGCGACCGTGCGCGCGTCAATTGATCCCGCCTACGTCGCCGCGCAGCCGTAATCTCCGGCCCGATCGGGCATTTAGGATGGCTTCGCGCAACAGATTGCCAGCGAGAGGAAGATCTATGAATCCGAAATTGAAAATTGCAGCTTTTGTGTTTTTTTTGCCGGCCACGGCCATCCCGCTTGCCGCGCAACAGGATTACTTCAGCAACTGGCCCGCGGGCCGCTCTCCGCAGGAGGTGGGCAAGGCGCTGGCCGAGCACTTCGTCACCAGCCCGCACCAATACAGCCCGGGCACCATCTTTTACGGCGAAGTCGGCACCTGGTACGGCGCCCTCACCTTCGCCGAGCTCACACACGACACCGATCTCCGCGATAAGCTCATCAGGAAATTCGATCCGCTCTTTCCCGGCGGCGCTGAAGATGCGCTGATCCCGAAACGCGATAATGTCGACGACTCCATCTTCGGCATCGTGCCCCTCGAAATCGCCATTCAGATCAAAGACAAGAAGTATCTCGACTACGGGCTCTCCTACGCGGACCGCCAGTGGGACCACCCCGATGCGATCGGCCTCTCGCATGAGACGCGCTACTGGATCGACGACATGTATATGCTGACGATTCTGCAGCTCGAGGCTTACCGCGCCACGGGCGACAAGAAGTATCTCGACCGCGACGCCAACGAGATGGTGGCCTATCTCGACAAGCTGCAGCAGCCCAACGGCCTCTTCTACCACGCGCCCGATGTGCCCTTCTTCTGGGGCCGCGGCGACGGATGGGTGGCCGCTGGCATGACGGAAATGCTGCGCGACCTTCCCGCCGATCATCCGCAACGCGCGCGCATCATGGCCGGCTACAAGCTGATGATGGCCGCCCTGCTCAAGTACCAGGGCGCGGACGGCATGTGGCGTCAACTCATTGACCATGACGAAGCGTGGGAGGAGTCGTCCAGTACCGGCATGTTTACCTTCGCGCTGATTACCGGCGTCAAGAATGGCTGGCTCGACGCGGCCACCTACGGCCCCGCCGCGCGCAAGGCGTGGATCGCAGTCACGGGATTCATCGACCAGAACAACGACATGACTCAGGTGTGCGAAGGCACGAACAAACTCAACAGCCTCGACTATTATCTCGAGCGCAAGCGCAGAACCGGCGACTTCCACGGCCAGGAACCGATTCTGTGGGCGGCTTCAGAGTTGCTGCGATAGGTCCAGCCCTTTGATCTGGCCGGTGTTTTTAGAGCTATAATTCCGGCCAGAGCTCAACTTATGTTTATGCAGCTTTACCACTGCCGGCGCTCGCCGGCTGCGCTGCTTCTCGCCGTCCTGACTCTGGGCGGCGCAGCCACACCTCTGCATGCACAAACGAGTGCCGCGGCTCCGCAAGATGCGAGCGCGAAGGCTGCAGTTTACGACGTTGTGTCGATCAAGCTTGCAAGTCCGGGAGACCGCGACAATGAATGGAAGGGCTTGCCCAACGGAATTGACTATAAGAACATGCCGCTGGTCTGGTTGTTTTATGAGGCCTTCGGGATCAAGTTGGATAGCCAGATCTCGGGAATGCCGGACTGGGTGAGGACCGATCACTACAGTGTTTCGGCGCGAGTGGACGAGAACACCGCCACGGCCTGGAAGGAGCTTTCGGAACGGGAAATATGGAAGCAGCAACAGCCTATGTTGCAGGCACTGTTTGTCGACCGCTTCCAGCTCAAGATTCGGCACGAAGTCAAAGTACTGCCGGTTTACGACCTGGTGATTGCAAAGGGCCGATTGAAGATGAAAGAAGCGGCGCCGGATGAGAAGGAGTCTGTTTATTGGAAGCAATTCGCAATGTATAGCGATGCCGGTCAGAGTGAAGGGTACACGATTACAGCGACCGCTCATGCAGTCACGGCTTTGGGGCTGGCGCAGAGTCTGCCGAGCAATGCGGGGCGCATCGTCGTCGACAAAACCGGCCTGGGCGACAAGAGATTTGATTTTGAACTGAAGTGGTCGTCCGATCAGGAGGCACCGGCGGACAAAGGCGGCACGGGCCCGGGGCTCTTCAAGGCGCTGGAAGAACAACTCGGGCTTAAACTGGAGCCCGCAAAAGAGCCGGTCGATACGTTTGTCGTCGAGCAAATGGAGCGACCTTCAGCGAATTAGCACGTCCAACGGGTCAAACGAGAATCGTGTGCCCTTGATCTTTGCGCTACCTCAGATCGGAGTCAGGTTGCGTTCCGGGAAGAGCCAAATGTCGGGATTCATGTTTGAAGCGGCCTATGAAGCAGCGCCGAGCCGGGTTTTTCTTCATTGCGATAAAAAAATTCGAATGTTCGTTTTGTTCGCCAGCTTCTTCCTCTTCGTCGGTGCTCGTCTCCTGCCGGGCCAGGAAAGTTCGAGTCCACTTTCTCCAACCGAGGCCTACAAGGCGGCTCTCGCGCCGTTTATGGCGACTCGGAGCCAAGCGGACGATCTGACGGATGCCGACAAGTATGCCTTGAGCATCGGGATCGCCCAAGCCTCTCGCGACTGTCTCGCTCTCTCCTCCGATATCTCTGTTTTTGCCGGCAATGCCAAAGAGCTATTCGCAATGGGACAGCTTTGCATTTTCGGACAGCAGTTTGAACCCGCGCGTGCAGCCTTGGTGGGCTATCTCGCCCTTCCGCAACCCCCGCAGAGGGAGCAGGCTCTGTTGCTGCTCGTCCGCGCGTTTCTCGGCCTCAAATCACCGGGCTCAGCGGATGCCCAGGTGGACTCGCTGCTTAGCGCTTATCCCTACGATGCTCCCATTCACGGCGCCATTGACCAGACTATCGACAATACAGAGGGAGATAGATACCTGAGCTTTTTCGCGCTCAAGCTCTGTGCGACACAAGGCACCGCAACACTCCCATTGCTCGCCAGCGGGAAGGCTCTTGAAGGAAAGGATGGCAGCGCGTCCGGTGCGACATTATTCGCTGATGCCGTGCGGTGCACCGCCGTTGCGCATAGTTCAGGTAAACCGGGCAACCTGGAGGATCTTGCCGCAATTGTGCAGCAGCCAGCCTGGGTTGGCACAGCAGATTTGGCACTGATGCAGTCCGCACTCGAACGACAGCAGATGGTGGGAAAGAGTGCGCCTCTGTCAACTTTGCGCGGATACCTGCCGGGGACCAACGGCCTCGTTCCAAGGACTGTCTCATTGAAGCGCGGGACGGTGCTGCTGGTCCCCTTCACTCTTTGGTCACCGAGCACGCCGGAGGTCACGAGCGATCTGTCGAAGTTGGCGCCACAGCAATCGATCTTTGCGATCACTAGTTGGCATGCGAATACAGGGCGCGAGGATGTTCGATCGAGTGAGGTGCTCGAGGGATTGCGCTCCTGGCAGCGGAGCTTACCGAAGAAAGTTTCGATCCTTATCGTGCCGGACTCAGCGTTAAGCGAGTTTCACAGTGACGTCTTTCCCGCAGGCATACTGGTGCGTGACGGCACAGTACTCTCCAACATCGTGCTTTCAAGCGAGGGTGCAGAAAGGCTCCTCGTCAACGCCTTCGCCGAAAGCGCCGGCACACATTAACGAAGCCAGGAAAGTGGGATTAGTCTCTGCAGTTTCCATGCGCAGCTTCCATCCCTCTCTCCATTCTTCTCCACAATTCCCGGACCGGCGAGCCGCGCCCGTCGCTCACCCGTCCGCCGACTCGCTAACTCGCCGACTCGCTGCTTTAGTCCAGCCTCGTCAGGTACGCATCGCCTTCCACCGGCTTCACTTGCCGCGCAATGTATGCGGCCATCGCGCGGTCGTCGCCCTGCGGCCGGATGCGTACCCAAAAGCTGTTCTCGCCCGGAAACTCGATTACATTCGCGTCCGGATAAAGCTCGAGCAGTTGCTCCTTCAGTTGGATGGCATCGTTCTCATTGTGGAAGGCGCCGATCTGCACGCACCAGCGGCCGCCGGTCGAGATGGGCTTGGGTGTCTGGTACACATCCAGGCGCACTTGCGCCAGCCCGGCCTGGTAAACACCCACGGCTTTTGCCGATGCGATCGTCAGGTCGATCATGCGATCAGCCACAAACGGCCCGCGATCGCTGATGCGCATGGCGCTCGACTGGCCGGTCTTCAAATTGGTGACCACAATCAGCGAGCCCATGGGCAGCGTGCGATGCGCCGCCGTCAGCGCATTGTCGTCGAAGACCTCGCCGTTGGCGGCTTTGCGTCCCTTGTAAGGAGCGGTATACCACGAGGCCACGCCCACCTCGCTGAGGATGGGTACGTGTGTGGCGACATATTCGAGATCTTCCTCGCTCACCCCGCCCGGCGGCACCGGCGTGACGGGAATCTTCGCGCTCGGCTGGTTGGCGGCTGGCGCCGGCGGCTGCTCAGCAGGAGGCGGCTGCCCTCGAGGCGGCAGCGCTTGCGGCGGCGCAACCTGCGCCGTGTTTTTGTGATGGCAGCCGGTCAATATTAGCGACGCCGGGATTAGAAACGCCAGACCCAGCAAAGCCGGACCTAGAGGCAATGGGGCCGGCCACACCACATCCAGCGCCGCCCATCCCGCCGGGCCGCGGCGCCGCTTCAAAACCGGCATGGGGTTCTTCAACTGCGCGGTTCTCCAGGAGCTTTCGGGGGGCTGTCTCCCGTCGGTTTGCCGGGTTGGCCAGCAGCCGCATTGTTGCGCTGTTCAAACCTGTCGGCCAGGTTGCGCAGTGTATCGGCAGCCGCCCGCATGGCCGAAATCGACTCGCGCCGCACCTGCGGAATCACCGCGTCATTCACATACGTAATTGCGTGGCGCAGTTCCATCTCGATCAGCTCAACTGCTTCTTCGATGCGGTGGCCGATGCCGGGCCCACCCCAGTTTGGCGAATTGTTGGTGCTCATTGCCGCCTCTCTTCGCCGCTCTCTTGCGACGCCTAACCTGTCCAAAGTCTGCTTGACGGCGCGGATCGAGTCAATGCCCTCGAAAAATTGCAGGAACCGCAAAAATTACTATTGACGCATTCAGGTTCATTCCGCATGATTGGCTAGAGCACCCCACTCACCTGCCGCATGCGTGCGGCAGATCTTGCGGCTGCGGCGCTCGCAAATGGCCGCTCTTGTCTTTTGCCGCCATCCGGCGTCCAGTTTTTCCGGGTCCATGCTCTGGCTGCTCCATAAGCGCCCTTTCTCGTTCGAATCTTCAGGCAGCGGGCCGTTGTTCTCTAGGGTAAGCGGATCGAAGTAACTTCCGTTAGCGAGGTTTGCATCCCTTGAAAGACTATGCGTTCCACTTGAAAGACGTTGCATGCAGCGGCTGGCGGGCATGCGGAAGGCTGGGCTTCGGCCGGCTTCTGCTCGGCGACATGCTCGCTCTTGGGCTGGCCCTGGGCGCGGGCAACTTCGCAGCCGCGCAAACCGGTTCTGGGGCTGCACCCGCGCCCGCCCCCTCCGCCGGACCCGCGCCACCCGCCGCCTCGGCTTCCGCAGAAAGCAAGCCGGCCAAACCGGCAAAGCCCGCAAAACCATATGACACATGCGATATCAAGAACGCAGGCGCGTCCATGGTCGCCACCGGCGGCTTGCGTGCGGTCTCCGTGCTCGGCGTGGGAGAAACCGCGCGCACCGCCGGCTCAACGGCGGTCGGGTCCAGGGTCTGCAG
>JBEKAS010000229.1:0-6443 GCA_050015795.1 Occallatibacter sp.
AGCGCCAGCAGGCGCCGGCGCATCCAGGCGATCTCGTCACGGCTCAAGCCGTCTTTCGCAATGTCAATGGTCGCGCCGGTCAGATGCGGGCTCACAATGTCGCCTTAAGCCGGGGCTGCGTTGCCGTTGATCTCCATCAACCGCTTCTGGTATTCCATGGTGCGCACTGCCGAGCTGACCTCGAGCGGCCGGTGGAATGCCGCATTGTGCGCCCGCGACAGGTCGGCCAGGAAGAGCGCTGTCCACGGCCGGCAATAGCGGTGGTTTTGCGGAAGACCCGCATTCACCGCGAGCGCGCTCGACACCGGAATGGGCACGAGCAGTTTGTGCGCGATGCGATCCACGAGGTCGGATTCGTCTTCAATCCGCTCCAAACCCTCCGCATCGAGGCGCGCATTCTGCCGCTCCAAAGACTCGTGGGACCCGCGCAGCGGCGCCGGCGTGGCGCCCCGCGGAACCCGCAGCAACGCTTCCTCAGTTTCACCACCCGGCGTGGCATGCATGGGCGGCGCGATCCGATTGGTCCCCGCTCCTGCATCATCGCCCCTCACCGGCGAATTTACCTCTGCCGTCAGCGAACCTTTGCGCAGCGACTCGCGTTCGGCAGAATCCGTCTCTTCGTTGGTGATGCCACCGTCGTTCCGCGTCTGTGCGGGCGCTGGCGTTGCCGCGCGTGGTTGGTTCCGTGCCGATGCTTCCGGCCGCTCCGATTCTTCAGCCTCCGCGGGTTCTTCTGCTGCCGCGGGCTCTTTTGCTTGCGCTGGCTCCTCTGCATGCGCGGGCCGCAACAGGAAAACGGAAGAAGCCGATGCAACTTCCATCGCCGGGGTGACGCGAGCGATATGGAGCGCGCGCTCGCTCTCCGGGCGGGAGGCGGCACGCGAACGCTCTTCGTGAAGGGCGACATTGCGCCGCGCAGCCTGCTTCTTTGCAAGCTCGCGCCGAATGGCGAGTCCCGCCGCGCGCCCCACCTCGTGGGGTGTGGGCTTCCGCGTAGTGCTCACCTGGGCTTGAGTGCGCGTGTGCGCCGGCGCGGCGCGATGCCTGCTGTGCGCGGGCGCCGCATGGCTTGTTGCCTGGGCGCCAGCCGTGGCGGTGGCGTTCGGGTGCAGCTTCGCCGGCGCGGGACCAGACTCGGAACCAGGCGTGGAAACCGGCGCGGCATGAGCACCGCCTGCAGTCAGGGCCACGAGCAATAGGACGAGGATTGCCTTCCGGCACATGAGGGGGAGTGCGGACAATCGAGAGCATCTCCAGTGTACGCCGATCCACATGCGCCACAGAGTGCCTTGGCGGATGCGGATTGGTCTGATAATTAGACCGTTTCCAGCGCGCTTAGTTGTTGTCCGGACAGCGGAATCGGTCTATATCCCCGGCGCAGGCGTGGCCAGCCCATCCAGTGGGGCGACAGGTTTGGCAGGCGGCGTCAGGACGAAGCCCTTGCGGACGAGCGCAAAGCCCTCCTCCGGCAATTCCGCCTGGAGAAGTTGATTCTCCGGACCGGAAAAGAGGTCGGTATTGGTTCCGGCGATGGTGGCGACAAGGTGATGCACGGTGATGGGCTTGCCGTCGAGGGTACCCTGCTGATCAGCGTAGGTGGCCAGCTGCACTGGCTCAATGGAGCCCGCGTTTTTCGGCAGAATCACCCACAGGCCGCGGTTGTTTTGCGTCACCGCAAGCGCCAGAAGCGTTTCCAGCGCGCCGGGATCGAAATCGGCCAGGAACACCGCGCCGGGGTGCGCAGCCAGCCGCGTGGTGGAACTCTTTCCGCTTGCCGAAATATTCAGCAGGAACTGAGCCGCATCGGGAGCCGCCACCACGTTCACCGCCTCGCCGTTCACGATCGCGCTCACCTGCACGTGCTCGAGTTGGTTGGCAGAGGAAAGCCGCTCGGTCTTCGAGAGCGCGTAGTCCAGGCCCTGCATGGCCACCTTGACCAACGAGGTCGAGTCGTAGCCCTCCTTGGTGGCCGTGAAATGAAAACTGGCTGTGCCCACCGCGTGGCCGTGCTGCGCAATCTCAAAACTACCGGACTCCGGCCCCGACGGCGGACTCCCGACGGCGTGAACGGAAGGTTGAGACCTCACAGCTGGCGACAACGCCGCCAACATCAAGGCAAGAAATCCCGCACCTGAGGAAAAACGAAATGAAAGCACCTGAAATTTTTACTCCCTGCTCAGATTAGACACCGATCCAGTCAAAGGGTTACTTCAGCCAGGAACCGGCCCCGGTCAGAAATGAGATCCAGTGCTCATCCTCTGAGGCCATGGATTCGAATTCGCGACCCGCAGTTGCGAGTTTTGCGGCTTGAGTCCGGCCTGCGGACCCCTCCGGCTCCGGACCGGCAGCCCCCCGCGAAAGAGCCCATGCTTTTTTCTTCAAAGAATTCTTTACTTTGCGGACTTAGAGGTGCTAATTTCCATAACATCCCCCGCACGCTGTAAGTCAGGAGATCCCCATGAATTGTCCCCGCTGTGGAACGGCATGTCTGCCGGAGAACAAATTTTGCAAGAGTTGCGGAGCTCCCATAGTCGCCGCGAGCAGTCCACAAGCAGCCGCATCGTTCGCCGCTGCGCCACAACCGGCAGCAACCCAGGCCGCTTATCCGGGCGCGTATCCGGGTGCGCAGGCGCCACCACCGGGCATGGTGCCCGTAACCTACCAGGCGTACCCCGGGGGACCGCAGCAGGTGTATTACGTTCCCGCGCAAGGAATGCAGCCGCATGCGGGGGTGGGTCTGCTGCAGAGCATACAGGCGCAGATTCGACACATAGCGTCCACGGATCAGCTGGAAGGGTTCAGCCTGAGCCAGACGTTCAGCGAGACTTTCAAGCACCACGATCCCCGCGCCGAGGAAGAGTACGCCATGGTGGGCTCGGCGCTAACGACGCCGCCCATCGAGATGGTGGACACGAACTGGCCCAAGCCTTGGATGTTCTTCCGCCTGCTGATGGCCCTTGCGATCGCGGCTGTGGTGCTGTACGGCGTTTTTTATTTCACCGGGCAAGACGAAATGAATTTGTTGCCGGCTCTCATGTTCATTTCAGCGTTCGCGATGCCGCTGGCTGTGCTGGTATTCATCTTTGAGATGAACACGCCGCGCAACGTTTCGGTGATCCAATTGGGAAAACTGTTCCTGGTAGGGGGCGTAGTCGGATTGTGCATGGCTATCCTTGAGTACCAGGTGAAGGCCATTGCCAACCTCCCGGGCCCTATAGAGGAGAGCTCGAAGCTGCTCGCGGTGATCCTGGTGATGTACGGCATACGCGGCGCAGGCTACAAGTACGAGTTGAACGGAATCCTGTTTGGGTGCGCCGTGGGTGCGGGTTTTGCGTGCTTCGAGACATCCGGCTATGCGTTGTTTAGCGCAGGCGGCGGCTTCGTGTCGGTCTTGCAATCCGAGACCATCCAGGCGGTGTTGAAATTTGGGCAGGGGCAACTGACCCAGGCGCAGGCTCTAGCGGCGGTGAACCAGGCTACCACCGACGCTGTGAAATCGATGGTGGGCTTGCTGGAGTTGCGCGGGGTTTTGGCTCCATTTGGGCATGTGGTGTGGACGCCGATTGCCGCGGGCGCCTTTTGGCGGGTGAAGCAGGACAAGCCTGTGAGCCTGGGAATGCTTACGGATGGGCGCTTCCTGATGGCGTTCCTGATTCCGGTGTTGATGCATACGCTTTGGGACATAACGGTCACATTCCCCAATCTGTTCAATGCCACGACTGCGGCCCAGCAGAGTACCGACACCTGGATCCTTTATGGAATCATGGGTTTTACGGCGGTGATCTCATGGTACGTACTCTTCACCATGATTCAGCAGGGTCTGAACCAGGTGAGGGACGTAAAGAAGGCGCAATTGCAAGCCACGCTGACCCATGTGGAAGCGACCCTGGGGCTGGGGGCGAGGCGGGTTGCGGTGTAGCCGCAGAGGCCGGCGGGCGCTTGAGCGGCGCCCGGCCGGATCTTTACGGCACTGAGACGAAATCTGTGCGAGGAAAGGAAAACGCTATGGCATTCTGCAACAGTTGTGGAGCTCAATTGGAAGGGGATTCGCGATTCTGCGCAAAATGCGGAGCAGACCAGGCAGCAAAGGCGGGAGGCGCGCCGGCTCCGGCGGCGGCAATTCCGCCGGCCCCGCCTCCTCAAATGCCCTTTGTGGCGCCGGGGCAAGTTCCGACGTCGGTCCCAATGCCGCCGGCCGCTCCGGTCCAGAAGAACGGGATGATGTGGGTAGCGGCCCTCTTGGTTGCGGGTGGGGCGTATTACTACTACACACACTATATGCGACCCCAGCCACAGCCGACGCCGACGGCACAGACGCAGCCGGGTAACCCCGGGCAGCAGCCGGGTAACCCAGGGCAGCAGCCGGGCAACCCCGGGCAGCAGCCGGGAGGATATCCGGGGCAGCAGCCAACAGGATATCCGGGGCAACAGCCGGGAGGATATCCGGGTCAACAGCCAACAGGGAATCCGGGGCAACAGCCGGGAGGAAACCCCGGGCAGCAGCCCGGAGGGCAAGGTGGCGCGAATCAAGCCCTTGTTCAGGCGCAGCAATTCGCCTGGAAGGGGCAACCTGCGAATGGGCAAATCCAGATCACGCAGGCGGAGTGGCGGAACGGCGCGAACGTGGCCATTCAGTCGGCGACGCTGGAGTGCATTCAGTACGGTCAGAACAACCAGCCCCTTTCGCAGTTGACGACCACGCTCAACGGCCCGGTGCAGCCGGGGCAGACCATCAACATCCAGCCATTCACTTTGGGAGCCGAGGCACAGGGCGTGGCCAATATGAAATGCGGCATCGTGGCAGTCACACCGGCAAACTAAGGACGAGGCAGATCCTGAAGGTGCAGATTTCGAGGTGCGGATTTCGCGTTCTTCAGGACAGGTTTCCGTAAATCGGTGAGTGCATTTCTTTCCGGCGTTGATGCGCTGGCTGCAGCCGATCGAGGCGCAATCGGCGATCAACGCCCCCGGCACATGCTTTCGGGCGGGTCGACAATGTCCCACCGAATATGCAGATGCTTCCATGCCGCAGCTGTGGCCAACCGGACCCGAAATGGCTAAGATGAATTTGGTTTAAGGAGAGAAAGCATATGGCATTCTGCAGCAGTTGTGGTGCTCAATTGGATGGGAATTCGCGCTTCTGCGCGAAATGCGGAGCTGATCAGACGGCCCAAACAGCAGGCGCACCGGCCGTTCCAGCGGCTGCTCCGCAAGCGCCTGTTCCGCCGGCGGCAATCCCACCGCAACCTGTGCAACCCTTCGCGGGGATGCCTCCACAATTTCCTCCGCCGCCGCCTGTGCAACCCTTTGCGGGGATGCCTCCACAATTTCCTTCGCCAGTTATCATGGGCGCGCCCCCGGGGTCGCAGCCGGCGAGCAAGAATCCGCTCCTGTGGTTGGTTGCCGCTGGGGTAATATTTGGCCTTTGGTATATCGGAACGCACGATAACAATAACCAGAATCCGGGCACCACACCGCCCGCACAGACCCAGCCGGGACCGGGAGGCGGGGGCGGCGGCGGCGGGGGGGGGAATCAGAATCAAGCCATCATCGCGGCTCAACAATTCACCGAAGGCAGCTACAACGCCGTGAACGGCCAGATCCAGGTCACGCAGGGACAATGGCTGAACGGATCGAACGTCGCCCTTGCGGCGGCTGAGCTAGGGTGCGAGCAGATGGATGCCAACGGCCAGAACCTTGCGCAAGACCAGGTCACGCTGACCGGACCGGCGGCACCGGGAGCAACCGTGACTCTGCCGACATTCTCGATAGGAGCCGCGGCCCAGGGTGCGGCCAAGGTGAATTGCAAAATCACGGCAGTGGAAACGCAAAATTAAGGATGCGGCAGGTCCTGGAGGCGCGGAATTCGCTTCCTTCGAGGCAAGTTTCCGGAAATCCCTGCGTGTATCCCTTGCGGCGTTGATGCGCAAAAATCGGGCTATTTTCGGCCCGAAAGGCGAAGACCTGCGCGGAGACTGCCTCGATGCGTGCATTGGTCCGCTCACGCCACTTGACTGCTCCGGCGCTCGCGGCCGATCGGCCTTTCGCGCGAATTTAATCTTCTGGCCTACTGGTCAATCCACATGCCCGGGTGCTAGTGTTCCTGTGTGCCGAATCCCGGCGTGGTTCGGGCTTGTTCCCCTCTCCTTCACCGGCCCCAAAGCCACCACGCTCGGCAGCACAGGAGGTTCTCTGCATGGCCACTCTGTCGATTGACCCACGTCTCAGCAGCCGTACTGCCGACTTTGTGAGCAGCCAACACAGGATGTTCATTGACGGCCGCTTCGTCGCGGCGGCGTCCGCGAAAGCATTTCCGGTTTACAATCCCGCAACCGGCGAAGTCGTCACGCACGTTCCCGAGGCCGAAGCCGAGGACGTGAACCGCGCTGTAACGGCAGCGCGCCGCGCCTTTGACGATGGTCCCTGGCCGCGCATGTCGCCTT
>JBEKAS010000230.1:0-6383 GCA_050015795.1 Occallatibacter sp.
CAGGAGCGCGAGGGTTTGTTGCGCCTGGTCGCGCAAGAGCGCCCAACCGGCGAAGGCGGCCAGCGCCCACAGCAGCACCGCGGCGGGCCAGTGTTCCTGAATGTTGAAGATCTGGCCGACCAGCGCGATGGCCGCGCCGGCGGAGATGGTTCCCACGGCGTGCAGCGCGGTGGAGAAGCCTTCGAAGCTCGACCGCGTGAGACCGCCGGCGATGTGGAAGACGGCGACCATGGCGATGACGAGCAGGTAGCGCTCGCCGGGGCCGAGCTGGTCCCAATGCGACGAGACAAACAGCACCACGCCGCAGGCCAGCAGAATGGCGCCGAGAATGAGCCCCGTGACCACCAGCCACTTGAGTCCCGCGGGACTGGCGGAGGTCGCGGCGGCGGGTTGCGGGGTGCCTTGCGATTCCAGCGCGCGAATGCGGGCGGCTGTGTCCGCATCGAGGACGCCGGCCGATTGCCAGCGTGTCAGCTGCGATTCGATGTCGTTCATGACGGTTGCGCACCATGATAGGTCCGAAGGAGCAAGAGAGCAAGGACTACGGGACTGCGGGACTGCGGGGCTGCGGGGCTGAGTCGTTAGAGGCTCGCTGTCTTGGACCCCGGTTGCCGGCGTCTTGTAAGGTTGTTGATGAGAAGGTGATGAAGAAATCGATGCGACTGCTTCCTCTGGCGCGCATCTGTATCTCATAAGCATTTGCCCAAAAGGGTGAGGTCATTTCATGCACAAAGCTAAAGCGTATTCCGCAGCCAGCGCCACATCGCCGCTTGCCTCCACTACGATCGCGCGGCGCGATCCCAACGCAGACGACGTCGAGATCGAGATTCTCTTCTGCGGCATCTGCCACTCCGATCTTCACCAGGTGCGCAACGAGTGGAAGGAAGTGATGCCGACCGTTTACCCCTGCGTTCCCGGCCACGAAATTGTGGGCCGCGTGACCGGCGTGGGTCCGGCGGTGACGAAGTTCAAGGTGGGCGACCTGGCCGCGGTGGGCTGCATGGTCGACTCCGACGGCACCTGCCCCGCGTGCAAGGCGGGCCTGGAGCAGTTCTGCCCGCATACGACCCTCACCTATAACATGCCCGACAAACACCTGGGCGGCGTTACTTTCGGGGGCTACTCCGACAGCATTGTCGTGAAGGAGCACTTTGTACTGCGCGTTCCGGCGAACCTCGACCTGGCAGGCGCGGCGCCGCTGCTTTGCGCAGGTATTACCACCTACTCGCCGCTGCGCCATTGGGGTGTGACCAGGGGCAAGAAGGCGGGCGTGGTGGGGCTGGGCGGGCTGGGCCACATGGGCGTTAAACTCGCGCACGCTATGGGCGCGCATGTCGTGGTCTTCACCACTTCGCCGGGGAAGAAAGACGATGCACTGCGGCTGGGCGCGGATGAAGTCGTGCTCTCAAAAGACTCGAACGAGATGGCGAAGCACGCGGGCAGCTTTGACTTCATTCTGGACGCCGTAGCTGCCCATCACGACATCAACGCGTACATCCAACTGCTCGGCCGCGACGGCAACATCACGCTCGTCGGCGCGCCGGACAAGCCGCTCCCGATTTCGGCCTTCAGCCTGATTATGGGCCGACGCAGCTTTTCTGGATCGCCCATTGGCGGCATTGCCGAAACCCAGGAGATGCTCGACTTCTGCTCGCAGCACAACATCGTTGCCGACGTTGAAGTGATCCCGATCCAGAAGGTGAACGAAGCCTATGAGCGGCTGGTGAAGTCGGATGTGAAGTACCGCTTCTCGATCGACATGGCGTCGCTGAAGGCGGAATAACGGCCGGGTCGTGGCACTCCGCGTCAGCGAGCAGCCACGGCCCCGAACAGACGCAAGAAGCAAAAGGGGATTCTTATGCAAAAACGCACATTGGGAAAGAGCAATTTGGAAGTTTCGGCGCTGGGCCTGGGCTGCATGGGCATGAGCTTTAGTTACGGCGCGCCGAAAGACAAGAAGGAAATGATCGCGCTGATGCGCGCGGCCGTCGATCGCGGCATCACGTTCTTCGACACCGCCGAGGTCTACGGGCCGTTCACCAACGAGGAGCTTGTGGGCGAGGCCCTGGCGCCGGTGCGCGACAAGGTGGTGATCGCCACTAAATTCGGCTTCAATACGGGTGGCGACAGCAAGCCTGGGGCGCAGAGCCTGAACAGCCGGCCCGAGCACATCAAACTGGTGGCCGATGCCTCGCTCAAGCGGCTGCGGACCAATGTCATCGACCTGTTCTACCAGCACCGCGTGGATCCCGATGTACCGATTGAAGAAGTGGCGGGCGCGGTGAAGGACCTGATCGCGGCCGGCAAGGTGAAGCACTTCGGGCTCTCGGAGCCGGGCGTCGGAACCATTCGCCGCGCGCATGCCGTGCAACCCGTGACGGCGGTGCAAAGCGAGTACTCGCTGTGGTGGCGGAAGCCCGAGGCGGAAGTGATTCCGGCGCTCGAAGAGCTTGGCATCGGATTGGTTCCCTACAGCCCGCTGGGCAAGGGATTCTTGACGGGAAAGATTGATGAGAACACGAAGCTGGGGAGCAATGATTTTCGCAGCACGCTGCCGCGCTTCCAGCCAGAGGCGATGAAAGCGAATCAGGCTGTCGTCGACCTGCTGAGCGCGATGGGGAAAAAGAAGAATGCGACGCCGGCGCAGATTGCACTGGCCTGGCTGCTCAAGCAAAAGCCGTGGATCGTCCCCATTCCCGGCACGACAAAGCTGTCGCGGCTCGAGGAGAACATTGGAGCCGTTGCCGTGGAGCTGACGGCCGAGGATCTCGCTGAGATCAACGAGGCTGCCGCGAAGATTACGGTCGAGGGCGCGCGCTACCCTGAGAAGTTGGAGCAGATGACGGGACGATAAGCGGCAGCATCTGAGACACACAGGAGAGAAACATCATGGAGATCAAACGAGCTGGTACGCAACCTTCGGGCAAGGGGCCGGCGGGTTGGTTCACCGGAATCGTCCGCATCGATCCGCTGCTTGCAGCGCCGGAGCCGGCGCGGGTGCAGGGCGCAAGCGTGACCTTCGAGCCGGGCGCGCGCACCGCGTGGCATACGCATCCGCTGGGGCAGACGCTGATTGTGACAGCGGGTTACGGCCGGGCACAGCGCTGGGGCGGGCCGGTGGAGGAGATTCGGCCGGGCGATGTGGTGTGGTTCGCACCCCAGGAAAAACACTGGCACGGCGCCGCGCCCTCGACGGCCATGACGCACATCGCCATCCAGGAAAAACTCGACGGCAAGACGGTCGACTGGATGGAACACGTGAGCGACGAACAATACGGGGGCTGACCGGCGCAGGGAACGGGTAGACTACGGATACGCCGATTCGGGATCCCCAATTCCGTTCGCCGACGGACCGCGCTCGACGCCGCAATTTGCGGCAGGGGCAATATCGCAAGACCCGATGCGGCAATCCAAAAAGGAGATCGAATATGAGTGACAATTCCATCGTGACCATGGAGAAACATTCGATAGCCTGGTCGAGGGCTCTGAGCGTTCTGATTATTGTGGCCGGAATTGTGGCGATCGCGGTGCCCCCGGCAGGGGGAATCGTGGCAACCGTCCTGATCGGCTGGCTGCTGGTGTTCTGCGGTGTGGCGCACCTTGTGTTCGGCTGGCATACCCGCAAAGTGGGCGGATTGGTCTGGGGAATTCTTCTGGGGCTTGCCTATCTGCTCGCGGGGATCTACATGCTGCTTCATCCCGTGGCCGGATTGGCCGTGCTCACGCTGGCGCTGGGAGCATACCTCTTTGCGGAAGCGATTCTGGAATTTGCACTGGCGTGGAAGCTGCGGCCAATAGGGGGATCGGGGTGGCTGTTTTTCGATGGCGTCGTGACGCTGATTTTTTCCATTATTATCTGGACGACCTGGCCGTCGAATAGCGCGTGGGTCATCGGTACACTGGTTGGAGTCAGCATGATCTTCAGCGGTGTGTCGCGCCTCGGGGTGCTGGCGGCAGCGCGGCGTGCTCGCCCCCAACTGGCCTGAAATGTACGGCATTTCTCCTTCAAACGTAGCCTTCCCAGAGGGTGCGGGAGGTTGCGATTTCTTGAGGAAATCGCAACTCGGCAGCCGTGGCTTCGAGACACATCCGAAGGAGAAATGCTCGAACGGCGCGGGCATGCGCGCCTTGAGGCGCCGGCGCGGCAAACCAATGACGCCGGAGCTAAAGGTGTTTTTCGCCCCGACGCCCTAAAATCCTCGAGGAACGCAAACGTGGCAACTCTGATCCCGCTCGGAGACGCATCGCGACGGCCGCGTCGTTTTGCCGTGGTGACGTTGCTGATCATCTTCACCAACGCGTATGTTTTTCTGCGCGAGTTGATTGAGGGCGATGCGTTCGTTATGCGCTGGGCGCTGATTCCCGCGCGCATTATGCACGGCCGCCACCTGATCACGCTCGTCACCGGCACGTTTTTGCACGCGGGATGGCTGCACATCATAGGCAACATGGTGTTCCTGTGGGCGTTTGGGCCCGGCATTGAAGACGCCATGGGACGCATGCGCTACCTCGTGTTCTACCTGATAGGCGGAGTGGTGGCGATGCTTGCGCAGGTGGCGGGAAGCCCCGGTTCGCACGTTCCCTGCCTGGGCGCGAGCGGGGCGATTGCCGCGGTGATGGGCGCGTTTATCGTGATGTTTCCGCGCGACCGCATCCGGTCGCTCGTCTGGATCCTGATTTTTATCCGCGTGACCTATATCCCCGCGGCGCTGCTGATCGGCGTGTGGTTCATCATCCAATTGTGGAATGCGGGCGCGGTAGCGAATGTGCAGTCGGGCGGCGTGGCCTACCTGGCGCACGTGGGGGGCTTTCTGTTTGGAGTGGTGACCGCGCGGTTGTGGAGGCGAAAAACAGCTATCCGCTATTAGCCATTTGCTTTCAGCCCGGAGTGTGCGAGTGGCGGGCGTTTCAGGCGCAAATAATCCGGTCAAATTATTGTGAAATGCGGATATTCTGGTCGCATGCCGACGTCAAACCTCGAAGAGCGCGTTCAGAAACGGTTAGCAAGTTCCCTCAAGCTGCGCCACTTCTCCATGGCGCTTACCGCAGCGTTGCTCGTTTTGTTCATCGCCCTCGCGCTCGTCGACGACGACGCGAAGGAGTACATATTAATCCTCATTTTCCTGGTAATCTTTGCCGGCTTCATCCCCACGCTGATCTCACTCAAGCGAAGACGGTCGGTGGTGATTTGGGTGCGCCGCTTCCATCGCGGCGAGCAATCGCGTATGGAGCAGCAGTTTCTCGAAGGTGCTGTAAATCCCTGGGGAAAGCTGATCACCCTGGCTGATTCCAGCATTCAATCTGCCTCTGGTTCTCGCAGCGCCATCTGGCTGATGGCCATCTTGGTCGGTGCTGAAGGTTTGGCAGCGGCCATGGGGCTTCTCAATCCGATGGTTTTTTACACGGGTCTTGGCTTCGCTGGCTTCTTAGTCTGGAACTGGGTTCGCCAAGGGAAGGTTGGATTGAAGGCCGCCGACTGGACGAAGAGGCTGGACCGCTTGAAAAAATCCCGCTCTGTTGTTGCGTCGGGATTAAGCGGCGTGGTGTTGAACTGCCCGAGGGATACCGACCTTTGGCGCGACGTGATCGAAAGCCTTGCTCCTGTAGTGGATGCGGCGGTCATCTCCGTGCCTGAGAACACACCGCATGTGGAGTGGGAGTTGGCAACCTTAAGGGCCGCTCTCGGGGATGGCAAAATCATCGTTCTTACAGACGCCGGCAATCCCCCGGCCGTTGCCACGGAGATGCTGCAGGAGATTGTGGTGCCAAAACCAGTTTCGTGGTAGCACGACTATCGCGTGTCCTATTTCGGCCCCGCATGGGCGGGCGCTATGAGTACCGTGCTCAGGGCAATCGAGAATGAACGCCCACGGCCAGACGGCAATTAGAGCATCGAATTCGCCCATTCCTCCTTTGCTGCCTTGACACGGGCCGCGTTTCCTGCGGGGCGATGGGGCCTCTATCACCAGAGAGTATGCGATTCGATATCGTGACCATCTTTCCGGGGTTCATTGAGAGCGTGTTTGCGCAGGGGATCGTGCGCCGCGCGCAGACCGAGGGATTGGTCAACGATCCGGCTGATCACAACGCCACGCCAGGCCGCAGAACGCGCTGACTACAATGGCCGCCAGGTCCCTCGATACACGACCTGAATGCCGGTTGGAGAACTGCTGATAAAGAAGATGTCGTACACTCCCGGATCCAGCGTGTAATTCACCGAGGCAACCCCGTCGACGTTTTGCCGAATAAGAGGATTCCCTTGCGGCGTTTGCCCGGCCAGCACCGCCTGGTACTGGGCGTCGGTCAAAAGCATCAGCAAGAGCGTGTTCCCCGGCTGCACGGCGAAGTCGATCGAGAAGATGCCTCTGCCGGGAACCGAGACC
>JBEKAS010000231.1:0-6371 GCA_050015795.1 Occallatibacter sp.
ATTGTGGTCTTCCACCACAAGCACTCGAATCGCATCTTTCGTCACTCTGGCTCTCCTGTCTGCTCGCGCGCCGGCGCCGGCGCCCGCAGCCGCACCGTGGTGCCTGCACCCGTTACGCTGTTCACAACCAGCGTTCCACGAATGGCCGCTGCGCGCTCTCTCATCCCGGTCAATCCAAAGCCGCCCTGCGCCGGCGTCTCCATCTGATCCGCCGCGGCGCCTCTTCCATCGTCGCTCACTTCGAGCTCGATGGCAGCCGGCTCGTACTTCAACTGCACGGTGAGCCGCTGCGCGCCGGCGTGCTTCTTCACATTATGGATGGCTTCCTGGGCAATGCGCAGGATTTCGAGTTCAGTGCCGGGCGGCAGCGGCCGATACGCACCAAAAACGCTGAACTGTGCCGTGAGGCCATCATCCCCGGCAGCTTCTGCCAGGCGCCTGACCTTGACGGGCAGCGTCGTCTCTTCGGCGTCCTGGGTTCGCAACGCCCAGATTGATTGGCGGGCATCCGCAAGCCCTTCACGCACGTACTCTCGCGTCTTGTTCAAGTGCTCTGTCGCGGTTTCGACATTACGCTGGCGGAGCAGTTCAGCCAACATTTCGAGCTGGACTGAGATGCCCACGTAGCCCTGCGCCAGCGTGTCGTGGATCTCGCGGGCAATCCGGCTGCGCTCGCCAAGGACGGCGCGGAATTCGCGGCGTGCGGTCCGGAGGCGGCTTTGAATCATCAGCACCACGCTTGCGCCCATCGCCAGCAGCAGCAGCGCGTAGAACCAGAGCGTCTGGTAGAAGTGCGGCTTGAGTTCGAAGGAAATTGCCGCGCCGGTGGTGTTCCACACCCCATCGTTATTCGCCGCCTGCACGCGAAACGTGTAGTGCCCCGGAGGAATGTTCGTGTAGTAGGCTGTCCTGCGCGTGCCGGCGTCGGTCCAGTCGCGGTCGAAGCCCTCAAGACGGTAGCGGTAGCGCACCTTGAGCGGCGCAGTGTAGCTCAGCCCCGCATAGTCGAATTCGAAGTGCACATGACCGGCGGCGATTTTCGGTGGTGCGTTCGATCCGAGCATCGCTTGATCCAAATCGTCAACCGCAAAACGCTCGACGGCGACCGGCGGATCCACTGAGTTTACGGGGAAGTGCGCTGGATCGACCTCCACCAGCCCTCGCGGCGTGGCAAACCAGAGATGACCATCCTGCGATCGCGTGGCAGAGGGGTGGCTGTTTGCGGCAGTTTCGCGGCTGTGCAACCCGTCTGCGGTGCCGAAGGTAAGCCAGTGGGAGCACGGTACTCCTGGATTCGCGCCGGCTGCTCCGCTCCAATCGCACCGCGCGATGCCATTGCTGGTTGCGAACCAAAGATGGCCCTCGGTGTCGTCGAGAATGGCATGGATCGTCAGCTGGTCGAGGCCGCCGCCAGAAACCGCGACGAATCTCTTGCCGTTCCAAAGATTCCATCCGCGATCCTGCGTTCCGATGAGCAGAGTTCCGTCGTCGAGAGGCAGCAGCGCTGTGACAACGTTGCTGGAAAGTCCATTGGCCGTTGTGTAATTCGAAACCGATCCGTCGCGCAAGCGGGAGAGCCCACCAAGCGTCGCCACCCACAGGTTGTCGCCTTTGTCGCGCACCAGGGCGCCGACTGTATCGCTGCCCAGTCCGTTGGCTTGCGTAAGGATCGTCATCCTGGGTTGCTGAGCCGCAGCGTTCGCGCTGCCTGGCGGATTGATCCAATGAACCAGGCCGCGCCGTGTGCCGATCCATAGAGATTTGTCGGTGTCGACGAGCAGCGAACGGATGAAATCGTCAGGCAGGCCGTCGGCGGAAGTGAATGCGTCGACTTTTTTGCCGTGAAGCCGGTTAAGCCCGTCGGGTGTGCCCACCCAAACGTCGCCCTTCGGCGCTGCGGCGAGCGAAAGAATCAAGTCGCTCATCAGCCCTTCGCGCAGAGTCCACGCTGTAGCTTTGATTTGACCCGCGCTACTGCGCGTGAGCGCGCTCAGGCCCGCGCCTTGCGTTCCTACCCACAGGGCGCCGTCTTTGTCCTCGACGACTGCTGTGGTCGCGTCGGAGGCGAGCCCGTCGCGCGCGCCAATTATGCGGAAGCGCTGGTCGCGAAGGATGTGAAGACCTCCGGCTTCAGTGCCCACCCACAGATCGCCCTCGCGGTCCTCCATGATGGCGAGAATCGAGGCAGTGGCAAGGGCATCGGTAACGGGAAAGCGCTCGATCCTGCCTCTCACCCAGCGGACGAGGCCCGAATTGGCGCCAATCCAAACCGTACCCTCCCGGTCGACGAATACGGCCTGAATCCGGCTGCCAGGCAATTCCCGCCCGACGCTGAGGTGCAATACGCTGCGCGGGCGTTCCCTGCCGCGTAGAAAGTCCAGGCTGTTTCTGTCGCCCATCACCAGAATCCCGCCGGGCAATTCTTCTTCGAATGCGATGGCTCCCGGATATTCTCCCGGCGAAGGCAGCGCGGTGTGCGGAAACCCGTCCACATTCCTCACCGCCTCGAACCGGTCTCCCGCCTGTTGCGCCGGGCCCTGCTCCGTCCATGCACCGACCGCCCCGCTCTCCACCGTAACCAGTGCCAGGATTCCGTTGGCAGGCAGCCCATCAGCCGTCGTGAATACCCGGACCGACCCGTTCTTCCATTGCACCAAGCCTGCGCTGGTGCCTATCCAAAGCGTTCCATCGCCGGCGGCGAGCAGGCAGCGTATGTCACCGCTGGGCAGCGCTGGAATTGAAGTACGGTCGAAGACCTGGAAGGCGACGCCATCGAACCGCACCAACCCCACCTCAGTCCCCAGCCAGACGAATCCGTCTCGGGTTTGAATCACTGCGGTCACGGTGTTCTGCGGCAGGCCGTTTTCCATTACCCAGGCCTGGCGGGCGTAATTTGCAAGAACGGTCGAGGGATCAAGCGCGCGAGCCGTTGCCGGACCGCTGAACGCAATCCCGAGAGAGGCAACGCTCATTGCGAATCGCGCCCAGCGGCTGCCTGGGCCGCGAAAGCGTACGTGTCCTGTCCCCGCTCCCAATAGGGGTGTTTTGCAGGCGTACGAATCGACGCACATTTTCGCGCACATTTTCACAAGCCAATCCAAACCATTCCGATGGGCACGCTCCTACGATACTTCAAGCGGCGCTTGGCCGGCGCGGGGGCGGCCGTTCGCAGTCGCAGAGCTGGTGCAGCTCAGCCCTGTTGGAAATGACGGCGCCAGGCGTTCAATTGGTATTGGGTCAGTTTGAAAGAAACGTCCCTCAGTGGCTAAAGCCCGCGCTTATTTTGTTGACTTTGTGGCACGAGTAAACTCGTGCCCTTTCACGGCGGCTTCAAACTGCACCACTACCGTCCCATCCGGTCCAGCATCGCATGCGGTATACTTGCTTGCGGATTCTCAAAGGAGTGGAAGCAATGTCCAAGATGAAGATAGGTCACAGCGTCGCGTCCGGGATCATCTCAATAGCCGTTTTGGCAGCCCCCGTCCTTGTTCTCGCGCAGGGCGGAGCTACGATTCTCAAGCCGGACGAGACGGCAAAGATCCTCCCCGCGACCGTGTTTTATTGCGGGCAGTCCGCAACCACGCAGGTAAGGAATTCGGGAGGCGTGAAATTCGCCGACGGGCACTACGTTTTGGCGAGTCTTGTTGACACCTCGGGCTATTCCACCGGGATCGCCGCGAAGTATCAGGCATACTTCATCACGGAAGTGCCGATCCGCATCGGCGGCCAACGGCTCGCGGCCGGCGCGTACGGAATTGGCTTCATCGCCGACAACAAGTTCGTCGTCACCGATCTGGGCGCACACGATGTCTTCACCGCGAGCTCCAAGAGCGATCCCGACCTGAAACGGCCGATGCCACTGCAGGTGCTCCCCGATCCCGCGCACGGATTCAGGCTTTATGCGGGGCGGGCGTACGTCGTCTTTGAGCGCTGAAGCACCGATGGTTCGCGCCGGCTCGGCGATCTGCGGCGATGTTTGATGGGGAGTGCTGCGCCTCACACGCGGCGCTGCACATCAAATTCCGCAAAAGGCGTTCAGTTGGTGTAGACACGCACATAGTCCACGAGCATTGGGGAAGGAAACGGAGTGCCGGCGACAGGAGATCCCGGCCAGTCGCCGCCGACGGCAAGGTTGAGGATGATGAAACTGGGCTCGGAGTCGAATGGCCACACCGCCCCTTGAAGACCGCTAATGCTTGAGGGGGTATAGGTGAAGTAAGGCTGGGCGGGATTATCCACGTAGTAGGCCACGCTGCCTTTGCTCCAGATCATGCCGTAGGTGTGCCATGCGGCGGCATTTTCGTTTGCAGGAAAATTGTATCGGGTGCCAAGATTAGTGCCGGTAAAGCCGGTGCCGTGAATGGAGCCCTCATTCCAGTCGGGCGAGCCAGCCCCATTGACGCGCTCCAGCACATCCATCTCGCCGCAAGCCGGCCAACCCGCGGTTGCAATGCTATTGCCCAGGAGCCAATTTGCGGGCCAGAACCCCTGGGCCTCCGGCACCTGGGCGCGGAATTCAATGCGCCCATACTGAAAACTGAACAGGCCCTCGGTTTTGAGCCGCGCCGAAGTGTAAACACCCGCCGAGGGTTGCTCGGCGACGATGTGCAGGTAGCCGTCCGTGCCGACGTAGACATTGGGATTGGCGGAGCTGCAGGGCGAGATCGAAGAGTTCCAACCGCAGTAATCTTCGAGCTCATTGTTACCCCAGCCGCCGGCGCCGGTGTCGTAGGTCCAGGTCTGGGGATTGGGTTGAGCATTGGCGTTGGTGGAGTTATTGAATTCGTCGCTCCAAACCAGCGTTCCTGAAGGAATATTCGGTGTGAAAGTCTGGGTGGCGACGGTGCTATTGGTGTCTCCCGAGGCTGTGGCGATGGCGTTAAGGGTCAGATTCGACGCAACCAGAAACGGCGCCTCGTAGATGGTCGAGGATGTGGTGGGCGTGGAACCGTCCACGGTGTAGTAGATGGCAGCGCCGGGGGTGGTTGTGGCCAGGGTTACGATGACAGCGCCGTTTTGCGCGGCGGTGGTGGAGATGGCGGGCGCAGCGGTCTGCGGATTCGAGGAACTGCCCGACGAAGGGCCTCCCCCGCTGGCGCAGCCGACGGGCAACAGAATGGCGGCGGCCAGCGTGCACCAGATCCTGAATTGCGATGAGCCTGCCATGGAATTGATTTTCCCCCTATGTATCAACCGTCATTTCCCTTTTGCCTCCCGGCTGCGACCCAATATACCGCATTTGCCGCCGCCGGCAATAGGATTGCATCCGTTCCAAGGCCAAAGGCCCGTCTCTCTTGAGGCTGGTGCGGCTATCGCAGCATGGATCCGCGGGAGCGAGGCAGGGCGCCGCGGCTTGACAATCCCGGAGCGCTCTGTTTTCATCTTGGACAGTTCAAGACGCAGTGCCGTTTTCGCCTTTTGACAAACGGTTGTCTACCTATTTGCGAAGATGCACTGCGTGGCAACGATTGGCGTTCATCCCGCCAAAGCGAAGAGGAAATCATGACTTCGAAGCGCATTTTCCGTATCCTTCCTTCCGCTCTCATTCTTTTTGCAGCGACATCTCGGGCGCAAAACCCACCGGATGCGCAGGTCTGGCTGACGACGGCCGACCGAAGCGCATTGGTTACTCACCAGGCGGACGCTCTGCATTTTTCCGATGCGAAGAGCGACGCGCCGGCGATTGCAGTGAACGATATGCAGCAATACCAGCCTATCGAAGGGTTCGGGTTTGCGCTGACGGGCGGGAGCGCGCAACTGCTGATGCAGATGACGCCGCAGCGGCGCGGCGAGTTGCTGCGGCAGCTTTTCACGACCAAGGAAGACGGTATCGGGGTGAGTTATCTGAGGGTGAGCATTGGCTCCTCAGATATGAATGCGCAAGTGTACTCCTACGACGATATGCCGGCAGGACAGACCGATCCGAAGCTCGAGAAATTCAGCCTTGCGCCGGATGAGACGACCGTGATTCCAGTGCTGAAGGAGATTCTGGCCATCGATCCGGAGATCAAGATTCTGGGATCGCCGTGGTCGGCGCCGGCGTGGATGAAAACCAACGGCGCGGTGAAGGGCGGGGAGCTGAAGCCGGAGTTTTACGAGGCGTACGCGCAGTACCTGATGAAGTATGTCGATGGCATGAAGGCGGAGGGGATCAACCTCACTGCCATCACCGTGGAGAACGAGCCGCTGAACCCAAAAAATACGCCGAGCATGGTGGTGTTTGCGCAGGAAGAGGACGAACTGATTGCGAAGCACCTGGGGCCGGCGTTTGAGAAAGCCGGAATCAAGACTGAGATCCAGGTGTACGATCACAATCCGGATGTGATTTCGTATCCGCTATCGATCCTGGCAGACGCCGCGGCGAGCAAGTA
>JBEKAS010000232.1:0-6321 GCA_050015795.1 Occallatibacter sp.
CCTCGGTATCGCCGTGCGCCGCCTGCTCACCGACAACGGCCCCTGCTACCGCTCCTGCGCCTTCGCTGCCCTCGCGCGACGGCACAATCTCAGGCATCGCCGCACTCGGCCCTACACGCCTCCTCGCACCAACGGAAAAGCCGAACGCTTCATCCAAACAGCAATCCACGAATGGGCCTACCACCGTACCTACTCCAACTCACTGGAAAGAGAACTCCACCTTACTCCCTGGCTGCATGACTACAACTGGCACAGGCCTCATGCCAGCCTCAACAAACAATCCCCTATCACTCGCGCCGGTTTCGATGGGAATAACTTGTTGATGCACCACACCTATTCCCTGTCTCTTCGTCCTTTGGTCCCTTTGGCCCTCGATCCCTGTCTTTTCGCTCCCTGTCTCATCCGTGTTCAAATAGAAGCAATGGGCATTCCCCGGAGATCGACGTTCAAAGGCCGCTGGGTCACCGCCAAGCGCAAGCTGCGCGAGTACTGGATGGTGGTGTGGGCGCTGGCCCACAAATCGCATCCCGTGCTGGTGCAGATCATTCCCACGCGCTTCTGCAACCTGAGCTGCGCTTATTGCAACGAATACGACAAGGTGAGCGAGCCTGTCCCGCTCGAGGAGATGTACCGCCGCATTGACGCGCTGGGACGCCTGGGCACGGCCATGATCGGCATCAGTGGCGGCGAGCCGCTCACGCATCCGCAACTCGACGACATCATCCGCCGCATGCGCTCGACCGGGGCCATCGCCGGCGTGATCACCAACGGCTTTCTGCTCAGTCCCGAGCGCATTCTACGTTTGAATGAAGCCGGTCTCGACCACATGCAAATCTCGATCGACAACCTCGATCCCGATGACGTTTCGAAGAAGTCACTCAAGACCCTCGACAAGCGCCTGGAGATGCTCGCCCAGTATGCCGAGTTCCACGTGAACATCAACTCCGTGGTGGGCGGCGGCATCCGCAATCCCAACGACGCACTGGTGATCGGCAAGCGCGCCCTCGAGCTCGGCTTCGAGTCCACCATCGGCATCATCCACGACGGCGACGGACAACTCAAACCGTTGGCCGATGAAGAGGCGCGCGTTTACCACGCCATGACGCACCGCAGGAAGACCAACTACGCGCAGTTCGACAAGTTCCAGGAAGCCATTGTGCAAGGCCGGCCCAACAACTGGCGCTGCCGCGCCGGCTCGCGCTACTTGTATATCTGCGAAGACGGCCTGGTGCACTATTGCTCGCAGCAGCGCGGCTATCCCGGCGTGCCCATAGCCGGGTACACGCGCGAAGACGTGAAGCGCGAGTTTGTAACCGCCAAGAGCTGCGCCCCGCACTGCACCATCGGCTGCGTGCACCGCATCAGCTACATCGACCACTGGCGCGCCCCGCAAACCCGCATGGTCGCCCCCGGCGGCCAGGAGCTGGTGAAGATTGAGATGCAGGGAGCAGGGAATAGTAAGTAGAGACCAGTACTGGTTGCATAATTGGTGTCGTGAAAGGGCACGACTTCAGTCGTGCCGCAACGGGCGCGCATAAACAGCGGGGCATTAGCCCTTGAGGGATGTTTCTCAATCGGCTCCGAGGATTTTTGCAACCAGCTCTAGCGTCCGCGCGTCTCCGCCTCGGCCTGGTCGATGAGCTGGTAAAGCTTGCTGCGGTCCACCACCTCGACGAACGGTGCTGCATGCGCGGCATTGGTCACAATCCAGATCGTCGGCGTGTGCTCAATGCCAATCTTCTGCCCGAGCGCGTAGTCCGCCTTCACCTCCTGCGCCAGCTTGCCCATGGGATCGATGGCGAAGGGCAGTGCGACCTTGTGCGCGTCGGCAAATCGCTGCGTAAACTGCTGCAGTTGCGCGGGCGTCTCGATCGAAATCTGGTTGGCAAAGACGGAATCCCGGTACTCGTTGCCGAGGGCCTGGCTCTTGGTGTCGAAGAAGCGCGCGTTCACGGCCGCCTGGAAGCTCCAGTTGTGCATCGGCAGCGGGAAGTCGTGACGCACCCAGGGAATGTTGTACTTGGCTGCGGCCTCTTTCAGCAGCGGGTTGGCGTTGGCGCAGTCGGGGCACTCCAGGTCCTCGAACTCGATAATGGCCACGCGGGCGCCGGCCGGCGGCTTGAGGGCCGAGGCGTCGTGCACCGGTGTAGTGGACGGCGCGCCGAACTGGGCGTGCGCCGCGGGCGCAACACAAAGCAGTGCCGCGGGCAGCAGGGCCAGCGCAAGGCGGGCACGATTCAGTCGTACGGAGAATGGAACGGCAAACATGAGTTGCATAGGTGTTTTGACGGCTCCCTGAAGCTATTGTAAACAGGGACCGAGGGACCAAAGGAAGAAGAGACTGGAACTGGTTGCATAAATTGTGCCGTGAAAGGGCACGACTTCAGTCGTGCCCTAAAAGGCGCATAAAACCTGGGGCTTGAGCCCCTGAGGGATGTTTTCCAATCAGCCCCGAGGATTTATGCAACCAGTTCTACGGGACTGAGGGACTGAGGGCCTAGCGGCCGGCCCGCGGGTCCGGCTCGTCGCGTTCGCGCCGTCGCGCGGCCATCCACTGCCGCCATTTGTAGTCGGCCACCAGCGAGCCGGCAAGAACCAGAACTGCGATAACAATGAGGATGAGTTTCATGGGGCCAGAAGACCACTGCTATTGAAACTATACGAAACGGACGGGACAATGCAGAGAAGGTGGTATCTTGGTTGCGTTTCTGGTTTGGGAAAGGAGCGAAACGTGAGCGATTGCGCGCGATGGGGCACTGGGATTCTGGCGGCGATCTGCTTGGCGGCTCCGATTCCGCTTTTCGCGCGGGTCGGTGTCGACCACCCGGCGGCGGCATGTGCAACAAAGAACCTGGTCCATTCGACGACGGTCAAGCAGTATGTTTTTGCAACATACGAGAGCGACGCCGGCGCATGCCTGCAAGTGGTGCGTGCCGGAAAAGTCATCTTTCGGCGCACGCTCGATAGCCAGGAGGGCTTCACGTTAGGCCAGCCCGCCGACTCGCAAGGTAACACCCCCGCAATCGCGGGCGGCACAGACGTTACGGGCCGCGGAAATCCGGACATGATTGTCTCGGCCTTCACTGGCGGAGCACATTGCTGCACATTTCACTTTGTGTTTGAGCTCCAGCCGGAGTTCAAGCTGCTGGCTACACTCGACGATGCCGACGATGACCTGTCTCATTTCGAGCGCGACAGACAGGATGGGCATTACTACTACATCACGGCGGACTGGACCTTTGCCTATTGGCCCGACTGCTTTGCCTGCTCGCCTTCCGCTCTGGTGAAGCTCCGCTGGATCGACGACAAGAATGGTGGGGGTTTTCACCTGGCAGCAGACAAGATGCAGAAGCCGGCCCCGACCCAGAAGGAATGGAATAGGGCGCTCAGCGAGGCGCAAAAGGCTGTCAATAGTCACGACGTAAATAGCATAGGCACAACGATGTGGCAGACAGTGCTGAATCTGATTTACAGCGGGCACTCGGACCTGGCGTGGAAGTTTGTCGACGAGCTTGGGCCCAAAGCGCAGCAGAAGCCCCTTCCGACCCTCGCTAATTTTTGCTCGCTGTTGGCGAAAAGCCAATTCTGGCCTGATTTGAAGCCGACGTTGAAGGACACGCCCGCTGCCTGCGCGAATGCCGGACCAGGACCATCGCAATAGCTATAACGCAATGTGCGCCCCGATGCATTACCCTCAAACTTGCGGTTGATTCAAGCATCGCGGGAGCCGGAATTGCGCATTGTTCTGTCGAACATCGGTACGTTTGGAGACATCAATCCACTGATTTCCATCGCGCTGGAGCTCAAGCGCCGCGGCCACGCGCCGGTGATGGCGCTGCCCAAAGTGTACCGGCCGAAGATCGCTCCGCTGGGCCTGGAGTTTCGCGAGCTGCGGCCCGATATCGACCCCACGAACACCAAGCTCGTGGAGATGATCTACGACGTGAAGAAAGGCACGGAGACGGGGCTGCGCGAATTTCTGTTTCCGGTGCTGCGCCAGACCTATGATGATTTACTTGCCGCTGCCACCCATCCCGCGCGCGCCGATCTGATGCTGCTCGGCGAGCTCAACTACGCGGGACCGATTGTCGCCGAGGTTTCGGGCATTCCCTGGGCGAGCTATGTGCTGGCGCCGTTCTCATTTTTCTCTGCATTCGATCCCCCGGTGCTGCCGCCCTATCCCAAATTGGCCCGCGCCGATAAAGCCCCGGGCATGGGGCGCGCGATGCGCCGCCTGGCGCGCTTTGTCACGCGCAAATGGCCTGAGCCCATCTACGCGCTGCGCCGAGAGCTAGGATTGCCGCCGGGCCGCAACCCCATCTTCGACGCCAAGCACTCGCCCAACCTCGTGCTCGCGCTCTTCTCGCGCGTGTTGGGCACCGTGCAAAAGGATTGGCCCGAAAACACGCTCATTGCCGGCTTCTGCTTTTACGATGCAGACGCGGGCAACGCGGCGCTGCCCGCGCAGCTCGAGGAGTTTCTCGCCGCGGGCGAGCTGCCGATCGTCTTCACGCTGGGGTCGGCTGCTGTGCTGGCCGCGGGAGATTTTTACGAGCAGTCGGCGCGCGCAGCCAAAAAGCTGAGGGTGCGCGCGGTGCTGTTAGTCGGCACCGATCCGCGCAACCGTCCGCAAGAGGAGCTGCCGGATTCAATTTGCGTGGCGGAGTACGCGCCCTATTCGGGACTGTTTCCGCGCACCGCGCTGGTGGTGCATCAGGGCGGCGTCGGCACCACGGCGCAATGCCTCCGCGCCGGCCGTCCCATGCTCATCATGCCCTACTCGCACGACCAGCCCGACAACGCGCGCCGCATGAAGCGCATGGGCGTGGCGCGCGTCATTCAGCGCTCGCAGTACAAGCCGTGGCGCGTGGCGCGCCGGGTGCGTGCCATGCTCGCCGATCCTGAGTATGCGGAGCAGGCGCGCATCGCCGCCGAGGAGGTGGCCCGCGAGAACGGCGTGAAAACCGCGTGTGACGCGCTGCAGGCGCTGCACGAGCGCATGCGCGAGACGAAATAAGAGACTCGTCTTACAGGTTATTGCGGCGCGGGAAGATTGCCGCTGACTTCGTCCGGCACCGCCGCGAGCGTCTTGGTCTCGTCGGGCAGCGGCGCGGGCAGCGGACGCTCCAGCGCCAGCGCCAGCACTTCGTCCATGGTGTCCACAAAGTGCAGCTTCATGGCGCTCTTGATGTTGTCCGGCAGCTCAGAGAGATCCTTCTCGTTGGCGCGCGGCAGAATGGTCTCGAAGATTCCGGCGCGCAGCGCCGCCAGCAGTTTTTCCTTCAACCCGCCGATGGGCAGCACCTTGCCGCGCAACGTAATCTCGCCCGTCATGGCCACGTCGCGCCGCACGGGAATCCTGGCCAGAGCGCTCGCCAGCGCCGTGGCCATGGTGATGCCCGCCGAAGGACCATCCTTGGGAATGGCGCCTTCAGGTACGTGCAGGTGGATGTCCATGTTGCGGTAAAACTCGCGCGAAAGCCCAAGCGCATGCGCCTTGCTGCGAATGTAGGCCAGCGCCGCCTGCGCCGACTCCTGCATCACGTCGCCCAGCTGGCCGGTGATGGTGAGCTTGCCCTTGCCGTCGAGCACCTGCACTTCTGTCGTCAGAATGCTGCCGCCCACTTCGGTCCACGCCAGTCCAGTCACCAGCCCCACTTCGCTCTTTTCGTGCGCTTCGGAGTCGCGGAACTTGGGCACGCCGAGAAAATCCGCGATGTTCGCTGCGCTGATCTCCTCCTTGTGCTTCGTTCCCCCCTTCACCACCTTGCGCGCCACCTTGCGGCACACGTTGCCGATCTCGCGTTCCAGGTTGCGCACTCCGGCTTCGCGCGTGTAGTAGCGGATGATTTCCAGAATCGCGTCGTCCTTGAAGACGATATTCTTCTCGCTCAGGCCGGTCTGCTCGCGCTGCTTTTTGACGAGATACTGGCGCGCGATCTCCAGCTTTTCCTGCTCCGTGTAGCCCTGCAGGCGGAGAACCTCCATGCGGTCCTGCAGCGCCGGCGGAATGGTGTGCAGCACATTGGCTGTGGCCACGAACAGCACCTGCGACAGATCGTAGTCCACGTCGAGGTAGTGATCCTGGAAGGTTATGTTCTGCTCGGGGTCGAGCACTTCCAGCAGCGCCGATGCCGGGTCGCCGCGAAAGTCCGACGAAATCTTGTCCACCTCGTCCAGCAGGAACACCGGGTTCTTCGTCCCCGCGCGCTTCATGTGCTGGATGATCTGGCCGGGCATGGCGCCGATGTAGGTCCGCCGATGGCCGCGAATCTCGGCCTCGTCGTGCACCCCGCCCAGTGACAGGCGCACGAACTTGCG
>JBEKAS010000233.1:0-6319 GCA_050015795.1 Occallatibacter sp.
TTTCAAAACATTTTCAAACTGACCCACTACCAAGCGAGGCAAGGGCGACGCGCGGTTGGTATCATCTGCGCATGAAGAAGCATCGTCTTTTGCTTGCCGGTCTTGCCGTCTCGTCCGCATTTTGGGGAGGGCCATGGAGTTATTCGCAGGCCAAACCTGCGACTTCAACTGCGATGAATCAGGTTCCGTTTATAGGCTGCGCGTCGGACGGACAGGCGGGGCCGCAAGCAGTGCCAACTGGACCGAGCAAAGCGGTGGCGATCTCCGCTGCCGCGGCGCAACGGCTCGCCTACTACAAAGCGCAGTACGGGCCCGGAGTTCTCGCGCCGCGGGGTTGGCACTGCTTTTCAACTTATGGCTCCGATGGCAGCAATTTGTTTGTGAGCCCCGATGCAATCGACTCGAAGACTCTGCTCTCGGTGGATTGGAAGGGATTTGCAGGACAGGCCATCCAGATTTCTGACTTCTCTGGCGGCACTTCGGGAAGGTTCGAGGTTGCCAAGGTGATTGCGCGCGTCTTCCCGGCGTACAAGCAATTCGCACAGAACGTGATTGCCGAGGGACTGGAGCCGGCGAGCAACTTTCCGTTTGGCCCCTATGCTAACGACAAACTGACTTATCGCGGCAAGAATATCGTCGAGTTTGAGACTCCTGCGAACGCGAAAGGACTGGGGACGGATTCGCGGCTGCTGCCAAATGCAAGCCCGATCGACGGCGTTGCGATTATCACCGGCACGGATACGGACCTGATTCAGCTTTCAGCGCGGGTTTCACAAAAGGACCGCGATCTGATTCCGCTCATCGTTAAGCAGGTGGAGAGCGAGGCCGGGGCGGGGGCGCAGTAGCGGCCGCGGCGGCAATGTGTCAGTTTGAAGAAAGCCGTTCCTCAGGGGCTAAAGCCCGCATCTATTTTGCGGCGTTTACGGCACACTTCGACTTCGCTCAGGGCAGGCTAAAAGTCGTGCCCTTTCACGACGGCTTCGAACTGACCCACTACGCGCGCGCCCGCGATCTGCGGGCGTGTGGTATGGTGCGAAAGGGAAGCGCGTGTGCGTGCAGTAGCCGGTCACACGCGGGCCGGGGCAGGAAACAACGGCATGAAGGTCGCTATTCAAGGAGAGCCGGGCGCGTTCAGCCACGAGGCGGCGCTGAAGCTCGTGGCAGGCGCGGAGATT
This sequence comes from Occallatibacter sp., assembly GCA_050015795.1. GTDB lineage: Bacteria > Acidobacteriota > Terriglobia > Terriglobales > Acidobacteriaceae > Telmatobacter. The sequence continues at coordinate 1,176 of JBEKAS010000233.1, forward strand.
GTGCCCTGCGCGCTTTCGGCCGAGGTGTTTGCGGCGCTGGACGCGGGCGCGGTGGGTGCGGCCGTGATTCCCATTGAGAACAGCCTCGCCGGATCAGTCCTCGAACATTTTGACCTGCTGCTGAAGCATGACGTCAAGGTGGTCGAGGAGACGCTGGTGCGCATCCGGCACAACCTGATCGCGATGGCCGGCGCATCTACGGCCGAGATCGAGCGAGTTTTCTCGCATCCCGTGGCGCTGGCGCAGTGCCGGCGCTTTCTCGCCGCGCACCCCGCCATGAAGGCCATCGCTTTTTACGACACGGCGGGCAGCGTGAAGCAATTGTCGGAACTCGGCGACCCACACGCCGCGGCCATTGCCAGCGAGGCGGCGGCTGCCATCTACGGCGCTGAAATTCTGGAGCGCGACATTGAAGACAATCCGGAGAACTACACGCGGTTCTTCCTGGTGCGGCGCGCCGGCGAGGCCGAGACCGGGCAGGAATTGACCGATCAGGAAGCGAACAAGATGAGCATCGCGTTTACGCTGGAGAACCGGGCGGGATCGCTGGTGGCGGCGCTGAGCGCGTTAAGCGCGATGGGGACAAATCTGACGAAAATTGAGTCGCGGCCGGTGCAGGGCAAGCCGTGGGAGTATATTTTCTACGTCGACTGCCAGATTGGCTCGAGCGCGGAGGGAACGCGCGCACTGGAAGCGCTCGACGCGCACTGCGGCATGGTGAAGGAGCTGGGCCGCTACCGCGAAGCGCGGAGTGCCTGAAGCCCAATGCACTAATGCAGAAGATCTTTCCCGATAATCAGGACAAATGAAAGGGGACCGGCCTAAGCCGATCCCCTTCTTGGTCCCTTGTTCCCTCGGTCCCTGTCTCTTAGAAGTGGTAGGCCACGCCGATGGTGGGAACCGAAATCTCATACCAGCGGTTGGTGGTGAACTGGGAGTCGCCGAAGGTGGGCACCTTGGTCACATATCCGCGATATTCAGCCCGGATATCGAAGCTGGGGCTGATTTCGTAGGCGAAACCGGCGCCGAAGAGGCCGCCCACTTCGGTCTGCTGTTTGGCGTCAAGGGTCGTGGTGCCCGAATTGACAATGGGCAGGAAGATGAGCCCGGTCGGGCCGCCCTCCACGAACGGGTTAAAGTTCTTGAAGACAAAGGATTTCACAAACGCGCCCGATATTTCCTGGGTGCGCGTCAGAATCTTGTAATGGTTGGGGTTGACGTAGAACCCGATGCTGTTCTGGTAGGTGATGCCGTAGTTGGCTTCCAGCGCGCTCGACGGGGTGAGCATAAAGCGGTAGCTGGCTAACGCGCCGTAAGCCGGGGTGGAATTCACCTGCACGGTGGTGGAAGAACTCATGAACGGCTCAATCAGCGCAAATCCACTCAAGCTGATGTCCTGGCGGCTTTCCTGGGCGCGGCCCATGGCCACGCATGCGGCCAGCAAAGCGACTAAAAAGGCGATCTTCTTCATTCGATCCTGATCCTCACGACTTCTCGATCCGTGCGGGTAGCTACGAGCCTCAAGAATTCCACGCACTGGTCCGGTGCCCCGAATGCCTTCGGGGTCCCGCTCCCAGAATTGTAAATGGCCGGGGCGGGTTGGGGCGTGTCCGGCGATTTCCCTGGGGCTGGTCATGGCTTCACATGCCCCTTAGACGCGGACGACAGGAAGTAGGGAGCGAGGGAGCAAGGGAGCGAGGGAGCGAGGACAAAGACTCCTTGGCGATGTTCGAGCTCTCAGTGCATATGCGATCGTGGATTACGGACCCTCGACGACTCGTTTTCTCGTCACTCGCTGATTCGCTCCCAAGTCACTACGCCGTCGATCCCTGCCTTCTCGCTCCCTTGCTCCCTCGCTCCTTTGCTCCCTGCCTTTCCACATGGTAGAAAAACGGCGGTCCCTGTTTGTCGGCGAGGTCCTTGAGCGTGCCCAGGAAAGCCTTCGCGGCGTAAGAGAGCGTGGCCTGGCGCCGGCTGGCGAGGCGCAATAGGCGGCGTACCTCCAACTCGTCTACTCGCACGTGAACCAAGTCGCCGATTTCGAGCTCGCGTGCCACTGTGAGATGAGGCACAAGCGCTACGCCATTGCCCATGGCCACAAAGCGTTTAATCGCCTCAATAGTTGGCAGTTCGATGCTCATGTTGAGCGGCGTGCGATGGCGCTGGAAGGCCTCAATCACCTTGCGCCGCAACGGCGAAGCCACATTGTGGGCGATGAAGGTTTCCTGGCCCAGGTCGCGGATGGAGACGCGCTCGGCCTGCGCCAGGGGGTGGCTGGGGCTGACGATGAAGTCCAGGCTGTCGCCATAGACGGCGATGGTGCGAATCTGCGCGGGATCGGGGCGAAAGGAGATGACGCCCAGCTCGAAGCTGCGCAGGTTGAGCTCCTCGGGAATGCGCGAGGCCAACATGCGCTGCACGGTAACGTCGATGTGGGGATACTCGCGGCGGAAGGCGTCGATGGCCGGCAGCAGGTACATGCAGGTGTACTCGTTGGCCGCCAGCTGCAGATGGCCCCGCTCCAGACTCTTCAGCTCGTCGAGAGCGCTCGCGGCCTCGCGGCGCAGGGCCAGCAGGCGGAGCGCGTAGTCGCGCAGCAGCGCTCCCGCGGCGGTTAGCGAGCCGTCGCGCGCGGCGCGGTCGAAGAGGGTTTCACCCACCGACGCTTCCAGCTTGCGGATCACCTGGCTGACGGCCGGCTGAGTGCGGTGCAGGCGCACAGCGGCACGGGAAAAACTCCGCTCCTCGGCGACGGCAAGAAAGGTTTCGAGTTGGCTGAGTTCCATGGCATTCCTCCGGAATGCAGAGATCAGAGAACAGAGATCAGAGATCAGGCAAAAGCAAAGGCGCAACAGACCCGCGGAAGTCGACCTGGGGTGGCTCCGTAAGCGCCCGTCGGCTACAGCGCCGAAAACTGATCTCTGATCTCTGTTCTCTGCGCTCATAAGCAATTCTAATCGACTCTACAACAATTATAACTTTGCCTTATATAGCCCCCATAGGCGACAATAGAAAAGCTGGACGGGCCGTTTTCCCCGCCGAGGCAAACCTATGAGTTTCAATCACCTGGCTTTTTTCGACACCACTCTGCGCGACGGCGAGCAGTCGCCGGGTTGCTCGATGACCACGCAAGAGAAGCTGACGATGGCGCATGCGCTCGAGGATCTGGGCGTGGACATCATCGAGGCCGGCTTTGCCATGGCCTCGGAAGGTGATTTTGCGGCCATTGCCACGATTACCCAGGCCATACGGAAGCCGCGCATCGCGTCACTGGCTCGCGCAAAAAAAGAAGACATTGAAATGGCGGCCCGTGCGCTGCAGTTTGCCGATTGCGCGCGCATCCATGTCTTTCTGGCGTCGAGCGACTTGCACCTCGAGTACAAATTGAAGATCAGCCGCGCGGAGGCGCTTGAGCTGTGCGGCGAGTCGGTGCGCCTGGCGCGCTCGCTTGCGGACGACGTGGAGTTTTCGCCTGAGGATGCGACCCGCTCGGACCGCAATTTTCTGGTAGAGATGGTGCGCATCGCCGTCGACGCCGGCGCCACGACGATCAATATGCCCGACACCGTGGGCTATACCACACCGGAAGAATACGCACAGATGTTTCGCGAGGTGCGCGAGCGGATTCCCGCCATCGACGAGAAGGGCGTGGTGCTTTCCGCGCATTGCCACGACGATTTAGGGCTGGCCGTGGCCAACTCGCTCGCGGCCGTGCAGGCGGGCGCACGCCAGGTGGAGTGCACCATCAACGGCATCGGCGAGCGGGCCGGCAACGCGGCGCTTGAAGAGATTGCCGCGGCGCTCTACGTGCGCAGCGAGCGCTTCGGCGTGTCGACAGACATAAAACTCGATCAGCTTTATCCCACCAGCGAGGTCCTCGGCCAGCTGATTACGTTCCATCCCTCTCCCAACAAAGCGGTGGTGGGCGCCAACGCCTTTGCCCACGAGTCGGGCATTCACCAGCACGGCATGCTGGCCAATCCGCTTTGCTACGAGATCATGACGCCGCAACTTGTGGGCGTTTCAAAGACGCACCTGGTGCTTGGCAAGCACTCCGGCCGCGCCGCGTTGCGCCATCGGCTGGAACAGCTCGGCTTTACGGTGAGCCGCGACGAACTGCAGCACGTGTATTACCGGTTCGTGGCGATGGCCGACCGCAAGAAGAGCATCTACGACCAGGACCTGATCGGCTTGCTGCCCGACAACATTCGCGAGCGACGCAGCGAGCCGGTAAGCGAACTGGATTGAAAAACAGAGATCGGAGATCAGGGGTCAGAGATCAATGGATCTCGATGACTGACAACTGAGAACTGACCACTGACAACTGACGACTGACAACTGACTACAAGGAGAGGAAGACAGGAATGAAACTGAAGATTCTGGTTACGCCCGGAGACGGCATCGGCCCTGAAATCATCGAGCAGGCCATCGCGGTACTGCAAGAGGCAACGCAGGCCGGCGGCCACACGTTGCAGCTCGACTATAAGCGCATCGGCGGCGTAGCAATTGATCAGGATGGCACACCCCTCCCGGCGGACACGCTGGCTGCCGCGCTCGATTCCGAAGCGGTGTTTTTAGGCGCCGTGGGCGACGACAAATTCGATTCTCTCCCTACCAGCAAACGGCCTGAGGCCGGCCTGCTCGGACTTCGCGCCGCGCTCGGCGGATTCGCCAATCTGCGCCCCGTCTTCGCTTTCAAGGAACTGACGGTCAACAGCCCGCTGAGGCCCGAGATCATCGACGGGACCGACATTCTATTTGTCCGCGAGCTGCTCGGCGGCCTCTACTATGGCAAGCCGCGCGAGTGGAATAAGGAAAAGGGCGAAGCTTTTAACACCATGCGCTACACCCGCGCCGAAGTGGAGCGCGTGGCCCGCACTTCGTTCAAATTGGCGCAAAAGCGCCGCAAGCTGGTGACCAGCGTGGACAAGGCCAACGTGCTCGAGGTCTCGCAGCTTTGGCGCGACACCGTGATCGATGTGGCCAAGGAGTTTCCCGACGTGACGCTGGAGCACCAGTTCGTCGACGCCATGTCGATGCACCTGATGAAGCGCCCGCGCGATTTCGATGTGGTGGTCGTTGAGAACACGTTCGGCGACATTCTCACCGACGAGGCATCCGTGATTACCGGCTCACTGGGCATG
>JBEKAS010000234.1:0-6299 GCA_050015795.1 Occallatibacter sp.
ATCGAAGACGGCGCGAGCCTGCTCGGCTCCGGCATGGCGGACTACCCCATTGCGCAGGTGCGCTGGGAGGGCCGCTGGATCAAGGGCTACAGCGCATTCATTTCCGCAACGGATGCGGAGAATATTGGCATCAGCGGGCCGGGGAAGATCGTGGCCAGCGATGCCATCCGCGGACGTGTCGACCGCAAGACAGGCATGCGGCTCCCTGCGCTGCTCGAGTTCACGAACTGCCGCAACGTGCGCGTGGAGAACTGCTTTACCAGCCAGACGGGCATGTGGTCAACGCATCCCGTGTACTCGAAAAACGTGACCTTCAAGAATGTGGTGATCCACAGCGGCGCGGATGGCATCGACGTGGACTCGTGCCGGCACGTGATCATTGACGGCTGCACGTTTGAGACCAGCGACGACTGCATCTCGCTCAAGTCGGGCCGTGGCGAAGAGGCAAACGTGATCAACCGGCCGTGCGAGGACGTGCACATCCTGAACTGTACCTTCAACGACCAGAACTTCGCGTGCATTGGCATTGGCAGCGAGACCTCCGCAGGCGTGCGCAACGTGGTGGTGGAGCACTGCAAGTGCGTGGGCGCGCGCAGCCACGCCATTTATATCAAGAGCCGGCCGGGGCGCGGCGCGTTTGTTGAGAACATCACGGTGAACGATTTTGAAGCCTCGGGCGCGAAGCAGGGATTTCTGCGTCTTAATAATCTGAACAGCGGCAAGCAGGATGAGTTTCCCGTTCCCGGCGACGCCGGCATTCCACTGTTCCGCGAATTTCACTTCTCGAATATTCGCGTCACCGATATGCCGACGCTGGTCGAGGCCACGGAGATCCATCCCCGAAAACCGCTGGTGGGATTCTCGCTGACCAACGTGACCGGAACCTGCAAGAGCGGAATTACGCTGGCGAATATGAAGAACGTGGTGATCCGCAATGTGAAGGTTACGGGGTTCGACGGCCCGCTGCTGAGTATTGAAAATGTGACGGGCGTGGGACTCGGTGGCGCGGCCAAAATCGATCCGGCAAAGATGCCGAAGGTTCCGGGTGCGGCGCCCGAGCCGGAGAAGCCGTACCAGTTGAAGTGAGAAAAACAGCTGCTAGCTTCTAGCTCCTAGCCTCTAGCCTCTAGTTTCTTTGCTCTCGGCTTTCGAGTGCTTCTATTGCATGGTGCGACGAGTTGATTGGCGAAGCACCAGAGAATTTGTGGGGGAATGTCGATGAGGATCATGCGTGACGGTGTTGCGGTGCTGGCAATGGGAGTTCTGGCGTGCACGGTGGGCGGGCAGACGGCGGCGGATTCGCAATTTACGATTTGGCGCTTCGACAACATCAATTCCATCGGCGGGCATCCCACGCATGTGCTGGGGCATCCGCATCTCGTCAATACGCCGTATGGCAAGGCCGTCGCGTTCAACGGCGTGGACGATGCGTTGTTTGTGGATGTGCATCCGCTGGCCGGGGCGAGCGAGTACACGTGGGAGGTGATCTTCAGGCCCGACGCCGATGGCGCGCAGGCGCAACGCTTCTTTCATTTGTCAGAAATCGATCCGGCGACGGGCAAGGACACTAACAACCGCGTGCTCTTCGAGATTCGCATTGTGAAGGGCCAGTGGTGCCTGGACAGCTTTGCGTTTTCAAACGGGTCGCAGCGCACACTACTCAACTGCGACGATCTGCATCCGCTCGGGGCGTGGTATCGCGTGACAGCCGTTTACGACGGCAAGATGCTGCGCAACTACGTGGGCGACGAGATGCAGGGCGAAGGCGAGCTGCATTTGACGCCGCAGGGGCCGGGACACTCGTCCATCGGAACGCGCATCGACCAGCGTGATTATTTCAAAGGCGCGGTGTTCGAGGCACGGTTCACGCCGCGTGCGCTCAAGCCGGAGGAGTTTTTGAAGATGCCGCCGGCGGTGGAAAGCAGGGACTAAGGGACTAGTCGCCGGCGTATGATGGGATGCGAGGTGAGGAAAGGACGCGTGCCATGCGCAAGTGGGGCATCATCATCAGCGTGTTTTACGCCGTGATTGTGGGATTCCTCCTTGTGCCGGCCTTTTTCCTTATTGCGGGCGGATTCACCGATCCAATTTGGAGAATATTTTTGACCGGCCTGATCACGGTGTTACAGGAGTGGCTGGCGTGGATTCTGATCGCTGCCCTGCTCGCCGGCCAGGCTCTCTTGCTCTTCCTGTCCGTTGACACCACGCAGAAAAAGTTGAAGCCGCGAACGCATATCGCGATTTCTGTCGCTGTTTCATCGATGCTGTTCGGCCTTCTCACTCTTGCAGTCATCTTTTGCATAGGCATCGCCGCACGTGGTGACAATTTCGGCACGGGCTTTCTCGATACCTCTGCGAAGTTCGTCGGCGGATGGGTGGTCCTGTGGCTCATTTGGGGCGTTGCCTTTTACCTGTACTTCCGCAATGCAACGCGGGTGACCTCCCGCGCCATTTCATGGCTGCTCAAAGGCAGCGTCCTGGAGTTGCTGATCGCCGTTCCTTGCCACGTCTGGGTTCGGCGCCGGGACGAATGCTGCGCTCCTCTCTTCACCAGCTTCGGCATCGTGACGGGAATAGCTGTGATGCTGATGTGCTTCGGTCCGAGTGTGCTCTTCCTCTTCAAGAAGCGCCTCGACGCGTATTCCACGCACAAATCGGCCTGAGGGTGCACTCCGAATCACCTTGTTACCCTAGAATTTCGGAGGATTCCCCGCAATGCCTAATGAAACTTTTGCCGCAGCCGCAACCGACGGCCTTCATGTGTGGGAGGCGGGAGGCGCCGCATCGGCCGAGGCGCTGACCGCATGGGTGAGCGCGCGCCTGGCGGCCCACGAAAATGCACTTGCCGCATTACTGGCCTTCGAAGGCGAGCGCACGCCGGAAAACTCGCTGCGGCACTTCGACGCGGCCATCGAGCGACTGAACCTGGCCGGCGCCCAGGCGGGAATTCTGAATTCCGTGGCTGCGGACAAGGCGGTTCGCGACCAGGCGCAGATGGAAGCGCAACGCGTGGCCATGGCGGGCAGCGCGCTGAGCCTGAATCGAAACGTGTATGACGCGCTGGTAGCGATGAAGCTGGACGGCGCGAGCGCGGCGACCAAACACTTCGTCGAGCGCACACTGCTGGGTTACCGGCTCTCCGGCGTGGACAAGGACGAGGCCACGCGCGATCGCCTGCATGCGCTGCACGACAAGGCGACGCAACTTTCGCTCGAATTCAGCCGCAACATCCAGGAGGGCGGAAAGACGATTGAAGCCGCGCCCGAGGAGCTGGAGGGGTTGCCGGCCGATTACATTGCGCGGCATCCGGCGCAAAAGGGCGACGACGGCGCGGAGCGCGTGACGCTGACTACCGATCCGCCGGACATGATGCCGGTGATGACTTTTGCGGCGAGCGCGGCGCTGCGCGAGAGAATGTTTTTGGCGTACAACACGAGGGCGTATCCCGAGAACCGGCAGCTTCTACTGGATCTGCTGGCTACGCGGCAGGAGATTGCGAGCGTGCTCGGCTTTCGCAGTTGGGCCGATCTCGCGACCGCCGACCAGATGATGGAGTCGGCGGCGAACGTCAGGGAATTTCTCGCCAGGCTCGATGAGGCCAGCCGCGAAGGCGCGCGGGACGAGCATGCGCAGGTGCTTGCGTTTGCGCGCGAGCGGCAGCCGGAGCTTATCGAAATCGATATCACCAGCCGCGGCTACTGGTACGAGCAGTTCCGGCGCACGAAGTACGATTTTGATTCGCAGTCGGTGCGGCCGTATTTTCCGTACGCGAGGGTGGAAGCAGGCGTGCTGGAAACGGCGGCGAGACTTTTCAAAGTCGAGTTCCGGCCGTCCAGCGCGCCGGCGTGGCACGAGGCGGTTTCGGTGTACGAGGTCTTCGACGGCGGACGGCTCGTGGGGCGCTTCTATCTCGATATGCATCCGCGCGAGGGTAAGAACAAGTGGTTCTCGGCCTCGCCGGTGGTGACGGGCGTACGCGGGCGCGTGCTGCCGGAGGCGGCGCTGATCTGCAATTTTCCTGCGCCGGAGGAGGGCGATCCAGGATTGCTCCAGTACTCCGATGTGGTCACGTTCTTTCATGAATTCGGCCACCTGATGCACGCGCTGCTCGGCGGGCACACGGAGTGGGTGGGGCTCTCGGGATTTGCCACGGAGGGCGATTTCATCGAGGTGCCGTCGCAGATGCTCGAAGAGTTCTTCCGCGACGAGAAGCTGCTGCAGGCCTTTGCGAAGCACTACGAGACCGGCGCTACGCTTCCGTCGGAGCTGATCCGGAGCATGAAGCGCGCAGGCGCGTTCGGGCGCGCGGATTGGGTGAGAACGCAGCTTTACTACACCACGCTTTCGCTCGATCTGCACGACCAGGACGCGGCAAGCATCGATCCTGACGCGATGACGCGCGAGCTGTACGGCAGGTTCCAGCCTTGGACCTGGCTCGAAGGCAACAAGATGTACGCGAGCTTCGGGCATTTGATGGGCTACTCGTCGAATTACTACACCTACATGTTCGACAAGGTGATTGCGCTCGATTTCTTCGGGCAGTTCGATCCAGAAGATTTGCTGGGAGGCGATGCCGGCGAGCGATACCGACGGACGGTGCTTGAACAGGGCGGGTCGAAACCGGGCCGCGAGCTGGTGCGCGATTTTTTGGGGCGCGGCGAGGATTTTGCGGCGTTCGCGAAGTGGTTGAATGAAGAGTTTTGAAGAACACGAAGCAGAAGTTAGGAGGAGAAATGGAGCCCGTTTCGAAGATGACCGATCCTGAATTCCCGGGTCAGAGTAATACCACGCGGCGCGAATTCCTCAAGACAAGTCTCGCGACTTCGGTTGCGGCGGCTACGGTTGGCGCTGCCGCAATGGGGGAAAGCGCCGCCGCGATGCCTGAATCAAAAGCAGAACCTGCATCCATCATCACAGTGAGCAATGCAGAACCTTCCGCACCGTTGCGAAAACCCTGGAAAAACGGATTTGTCGTGGACGTGCCTCTCTTGCTCTTACGGGAGGACCTCCAGCACCATCTGGCAATTTTGCAGCGTGACATCGGCTATCGTTACTGCCGAACCTTTGGGTTCCTCCAAGACGAGATGGCCATTGTCGCGCGCCGGAAGGACGGAAGCCTGGCGTTCCGATGGGCGCAGGTGGACAAGGCTCTCGATGCGTTGCTGCGGCTCCGTTTGTGCCCTTTCTTGAATCTATTCCCCATGCCGGTTCCGCTGGCTTCTGGAACAAAAACCTTCTCCGATATGGAGTTGAACGTCACGCCGCCTCGCGATTACGCCGAATGGGGCCAGTTGCTGGGGGCACTCGCCCGTCATTGTGTTGACCGCTACGGCCTGGATGAAGTCGCGCAATGGTATTTCGAGGCTTGGAATGAGCCCAACGGCCCCGATTTTTGGACGGGTTCGCAGAATGACTACTGGAAGCTCTACGACGTCTCGGCGAAGGCGCTCAAGGCAGTGAGTCCGCGCCTGCGTGTTGGCGGGCCCGTCTCGGCCCAGGCTTCCTGGATCGCAGAGTTGATTGCACATTGTTCCACAGGGGGAGTGCCTCTGGATTTCATCAGCACCCATAGCTACCCGCAGGATGAATGGATGCTATATCCAGGTCTCCGGGGTAGCCCGCATAAGCCCGGCCAATATGTTCCGGATGTAGTGCGAGCTGTGCGCCAGACCGTCCGTCAGTCAGCGCTTCCGAATTTGGAAATCCACTGGACGGAGTGGGACAGCATGGTTCCATTGCCCGACGGAAGGATTGATTGGGTTGATAATCCGAGTTTGGATGATTTGTCAGGAGCAGCAACCGTTTGCGATCTGGCTACGGCGGTGGATGGAGACTGCGACGCTTTTTGCTAGTTGCTGGCCAGCGATATCGAAGGGGAAGGTGGCACGTCGTTTAGCGAGTTTTCGGGCAGCTATGGGTTGCTGACGCTCAATGGTATCCCGAAGGCGACGTTCAACGCCTTCCGCTTTCTCAATCGCCTGCGTGGCGGGCGGCTGGAACTCAAGCACGAGCCTCTGGCGGCCGGATGCAACCTGGTGGCCACGACCGGAGATGGTAACCTGCAAGTCCTGCTTTGGTACAGAGATCTCTCAGCCTATGGAGTGGGGACGCAGCAGCCTTGGACGGGCACGCTGGAATTGCCGTGGGCAGGATCGGCCAAGCCCTTGCTGGTGCAGGAGCGGATCACGGCGGGAGCCGGCAGTTGCTATGAGACCTGGCAGTCGTTGGGCAGCCCTCAAAACCTCTCGCCGATCGAGCACCACTTGCTGGAAGTTCATGCTGCTCCGGAGGCGCAAGTG
>JBEKAS010000235.1:0-6279 GCA_050015795.1 Occallatibacter sp.
CGACGCGCGCCATCACTCTTCCCTGCGCCGGGCTATGATCGCTTTGTGAATCCACACACGAATCTGGGAGACATCCTGGCCAACGCCATCACGCACGGCATCGGCGCCGGGCTCGCCATTGCGGGAGCCGTTTATCTCATCGTTGCTTCCACGCGCGGCTCGGCGCGGCTGATTGTCAGTTGCGCGATCTTTTCGGGCTCGCTGGTGCTGGTCTATCTCTGCTCGACGCTCTATCACTCGCTGGTGCGCACCCGTGCCCGCTACGTCTTTCACGTTCTCGATCACTCGTCGATTTACGTGCTCATTGCCGGCACCTACACGCCATTCACGCTGGTTTCTCTGCGCGGAACGCTGGGCTGGACTCTCTTTGGCGTGGTCTGGGCTCTGGCGGTCGCCGGTGTGATCGCAAAAAGCGTCGCCATGGATCACTTCACGCGAGGTCCTCTCGCGTTCATTTCCACGGCCATATACCTGATTCAAGGCTGGCTGGTGATTTTTGTGGCGCGGTCGCTGATTCAGGCCATCGGCTGGCACGCCATGCTCTGGCTGGGCGCCGGCGGCCTGGCGTATACGTTTGGCGTGATCTTTTTCGCTCTCGACCGGATTCGCTACTTTCACGCCGCGTGGCACATCTTCGTACTCGCCGGCAGCATTGCCCACTACTTCGCGATTCTGTTCTACGTTGTCCCACCCCGCGCGTAACAGAAGCCGGCCAGCAGCGCCTATGGCTCTCTGACCCCTGTTCCCTGTGATCTGCCGATTGGTGAGCGGTTGCTTTGGGAAACACCCGCGCATCTGGTTCACGGCCAACACCCACGGCACGGCGACAGAAAAGGCAAATCGGGCCAGCACCGCATCAGCGCCAAAACGGCCGAGCTGCCGTCCGTCGCGGATCGCCACCAGGCGCGCATCCCTTGCCGCGGCAGCTTGCAGCCACTCCCAGGTGCCATCGGTCGAGCCGCCGTCCACTACCATCACTTCAGCCGCCGGAGGAACCTGCGCGAGCAAGGTCGGAACCACCCCGTCCGATGTCTTCCGCCTCATTCAGGACGGTTGCCACAATGCGGACAGGCTGCATGAGGGCAGTAAAGCGAGCCGCCTTCAGCCCGTCCTTACCGCGCCGGGGACAACCCGGTCTCCATTCTGCCCTCGGAGACGCTTCACATTGGCCGTTGACAAAGACTGCACGGCTATCGATAATCTGCCCATGCTTCAGCGCAGGTCGCTCATTTCAGCAGTGATGGTTCCGCTCATCGTCGGCGTGGCCGGCTTGGCGCATCTCATGAGCCAGCCTCGCTTTGCCGCATTTCGCAGCGTCGTTGTCGTGCAACTAATAGGCTCGGGAATGTGCTTCGGAGTCGCCCTTTTTGCGCTGATCGTCTTGCCCCGCACGCCCCGCGTCTGAAACACCTCTTTCCCCACTCGGGTCGTGAACCGGTGCGGGTTGCTGGGTGTCTCTCCATCCAGCCAGAGAACGGCCCGGCGAAATTGACCCAGGCCGCATATTGACGATAAAATCAAAGAGTTTGGCGATGCACCCGCGTTGAAGGGTGCGCGGGAAATGAACGGGTTCTCCGTCTTGGTTTGGCCCGGCCCGGCTCCCGATGCAGTAGACCGTCTGTATCCGCCCCAATCGAGCACACGGATTTGAGTTATGCGCCTGGCTCAAGAGGCCTGAGCGAGGAAGGGTCTGTTATGTACGCAGTCATTCGCACCGGGGGCAAGCAATATCGCGTGGCTCCGGGAGACGTGTTGAAGATCGAAAGCGTGGCCGGCGGCCCGACCGTCGAGTTCAGCGACGTGCTGGCGGTTTCCGGCGAGCCGGGAACCCTGGTCAGGCCGGCAACGGCCAAGGTCACGGCTGAGATTGTTGGCGAGGGCCGAGGCGACAAGATTCTGGTCTTCCACTTCAAGCGCAAGAAGCAATACAAGAAGCTGCAGGGACACCGGCAGAACTTCACCCAGGTGCGTATCCAGGCCATCGAGGCCGACGGCGTCACCTATGCGGCGACAAAGTAGCTTTTAGCCTTCAGCTTTCAGTTTTTTCCCTTGCGGGGGCCGGAGCAGTCGATTTTTGAAATGAACTAGCTGATAGCTGACGGCTGAAAGCTGTGGGCTGTCTTTAAGAAGGGAATTCGGCAATGGCACATAAAAAAGGTGGAGGCAGCTCCACAAATGGACGGGATTCGAACGCGCAGCGGCTGGGCGTAAAGGCCTTTGCCGGCCAGTTGGTGACGGGCGGCTCCATCATCTCGCGGCAGCGCGGCACGCGCATCAAGGCGGGCCCTAATGTAGGCATCGGTTCCGACGACACACTTTTTGCCAAGGTCACCGGCCGCGTGGTGTTCACCGACCGCGGACGCCGCGGACGCTTCGCCTCGATCGAGCCGGCGGCATCGGAATAAGGAAGCGGTAGTCGTGCGGGTTTCAAATATCAAAGGCCTCGGCAGTCGCCGAGGCCTTTGGTCTTTCTATTACCTGTCCCCTAATCCCTGCTTTTTACGTCTCGGACTCGCGTCCCTTCATGTTCCGTGCCAGCACCTTTTCAACGACGCGCTCCACATCGGAAAGGAAGAAGCTGTTGGCGGGTTGCTGCACGGCGACCCTGGTTCCGGTGTGGCCCAGAGCGGATGCGATTTCGTTCCAGCGATAAATCGTCGAGTTCGCCGGCATGAGGATCGGCCTGCGGACGGGCTCCGGCAGGATGCAGTAAATCATCCAGATGGACAGGGCGGCCAGAATCAGGGACTCGTAGACAAACTGGACCGGATCGTTGAACGAAACCACGCGGGAGATCCACGAAGCAACGATGAAGTCGCCCGAGGACAAAATGCCAAACCCGAGCGCGATGCCAAAGGCCAGATCGCGCACCGTCAGGCGCAGCGTATTCATGCTCAAGCAAAGGAAAGCCAGCAGGCACAACTCGAGAACGCTGATCGAGTGCATGAGGCCGTACGAAATGTCCGCGATGATGTGAAGGCCCATGTGCGCATACGATATCGACGACAGGCTGACAATCACAGAAACCACGGCGGCCCAGCGGAAAATCACGATGGCGAGCTTGGTGATGCCGGGGAACGCCGCCAGCGCGGAGCGAAAGACCTCAATGCAGATGAAGAACAGCAGCACGACGGTTGCGAGGTAGGTCGCAAAAAAGCCGAAGTAGTAGATTTTGCCGAGAATGATAAGACGGGCCTGGCCCCAGGGCTGCGATTCTTCGTGGAGCACAAGCACCAGGAGCGGTGCCGAAATCGCGCGCAGCGTCAGATAGTAGCCCATCGCACGGAAACGGTGTTGCAGCCCTTTGCTCCAGAAAAAATAAGCGAGCGCAGCCCAGAGGAGAAACTCGCCCGCATTCATCGCCGACATTGCGAAGTTCAGTGGCATTAGGCTATGGCGCAATCCCGTGGACGCACTCAGAATAGCGCCAATGGGCCGTAAAACCCAAACACAAAAGGGTAACGCGCTGCTGGCACTTTCGTGCTAGGAGGCTGATTCAGCAGCGCGCCCAGTGAAATCAGCGATTCGATGACGTCTGCACAAAGCAGGTTCCGTCCGACTGGCAGGGCAGGGGCGCCGGAATATCGACGGGGCCCGGGCCACTCTCGGACATCGAGGCGTGCCGGGACAGGGTTTGGGTGGTGGCGGGGGCAAAGGATGCCGCGGCCAGACCAGCAATAGCGACGAGCAGGGCGAACATGCGAATGGCAGAATTCATCTTTGGTAACCTCATAGAGCTCGAGCTCGGGTAAGACCGTCTCTCTCTATGCAAGAAACCTATCGTAAATATTAGTATAAGTCCAGTTGTTTCATAAGTTTACAGAACTATCACGAGTGACGGGTACTAACGTCATGTCACTCGAGCGTCCAGATGCCCCTGGTAATCACGTGCAGGCCTTTGTCCCACCTCTTTTTGCACGGGTGCCGCATGGTAAAATAAGCCTAGACAAACGGGCTTGATCACCTCGGTTTTTCAAGCGGTTAGTCGCTCTCCAGCGTCCGGAAAACTTCTCCGGTGACCCTCGATTTGGCACACCTTGCGAACGGAATTTTATGGCGACTGAAGTTCTGAGCAGCACCTCCATGCACGGCGACAACGATAGCTACACCGGCGAGAACATCAAAGTTCTCGAAGGACTGGAAGCGGTACGCCTGCGCCCCGCCATGTACATCGGCTCGACCGGCGAAATGGGGTTGCATCACCTGGTCTACGAAGTCGTCGATAACTCTGTGGACGAGGCGCTTGCGGGCTACGCAAAAAAGATTGACGTTGTCATCCATGTGGACAACTCCATCACCGTTGTCGACGACGGCCGCGGCATTCCCGTGGACATGATGGATCTGCCGGGCGGCGAACAGATGCCCGCCGCGCAAGTGGTGTTGACCAAGCTGCATGCAGGCGGCAAATTTGACTCTTCAACGTACAAAGTTTCCGGCGGACTGCACGGCGTCGGCGTCAGCGTTGTGAATGCGTTGAGCGAGGAGCTTGAAGTCGAGATCTGGCGCCCGGAAAAGCCCGGCGAGCCAAGCCACACCTACGAACAGAGCTATGCGCGGGGCATTCCCACCTCGAAGCTGCAAAAGACCGGCACCAGCAAGCGCCGTGGCACCAAGGTGCACTTCCTGCCCGACAAGACCATCTTTGCCGCCCCCGAGTTCAACTACGACACGCTGGCGCAGCGCCTGCGCGAGATGGCCTTCCTCAACAAGGGCCTGGAGATCACGCTGACCGACGAGCGCAACGCGGACCCCAAGACCGGCGAAGCGCGCCGCGCCGAATTCCGCTACGCCGGGGGCATTGCCGAGTTCGTCAAGCATCTCAATCGGGGCAAGTCGGTGCTGCACGACAAGCCCATCGTCATGGAGGCGTCGCGCGACGGTATTGAGATCGACATCGCGTTGCAGTACAACGACAGTTATTCCTAAACGGTCTTCAGTTTCGCCAACAACATCAATACCGTGGACGGCGGCACGCATCTTTCCGGTTTTCGCGCGGCGCTGACGCGCACCATCAACTTCATCGGCCAGCAGATGGGCCTCTTCAAAGATCTAAAAGAAAGCCTGAGCGGTGACGACGTCAGAGAGGGCCTGGTGGCCGTGGTGAGCGTGAAGCTATCGCAGCCGCAGTTCGAAGGCCAGACCAAGGGCAAGCTCAACTCCGACATCGCCGGCACCGTGCAGGCCTTCGTCAACGAGCGCCTGGGAATGTATCTCGAGCAGAATCCTCCAGTGGCGCGCCGCATCATCAACAAGGCGATTGAAGCGGCGCGCGCGCGCGAGGCGGCCCGCAAGGCGCGCGACCTGACACGGCGGAAAGGCGCGCTCGATGGCGGCGGGCTGCCCGGTAAACTGGCCGACTGCAGCGAGCGCAATCCCGAGCGCTGCGAACTCTACCTGGTGGAGGGCGAGTCGGCTGGCGGCACAGCCAAACAGGGACGCGATCGCAAGTTCCAGGCCATCCTGCCGCTCAAGGGCAAAATCCTGAACGTGGAGAAGGCGCGCTACGACAAGATGCTCGGTCACGAGGAAATCCGCGCTATGATCACGGCGCTGGGCTGCGGCATCGGCAAGGATGATTTCGATCCGGCCAAGGTCCGGTACGGCAAGATCATCCTGATGACCGACGCCGATGTGGACGGCTCCCACATTCGAACGTTGCTGCTCACGTTCTTCTTCCGCCACATGACCGAGCTCATCAAGCGCGATCATGTGTACATCGCGCAGCCGCCGCTTTACAAGATCAAGAAAGGGCGCTTCGAGCAGTACATCAAGGACGACCGCGAATTTGTGAAGGTGATGGTGAAGCGCGCGTCGGAAGGCATGGTGGTGCGCCACGGAGAGACGGCGAGCCGCATCGAAGGCGCCGAGCTCACCCGCTTCATGGCCACGCTCAATGAGTATCTCGGCTTCGTGGAGAAGGTGGACAAGCGCATCCGCAACGAAAGACTCACCGAGATGCTGGCCCGCGCCGAGCTGACGCATCGCGCCGATTTTTCTTCAAAGGACGGACGGGGAGTTCCGGACAAGATTGCCGATTTGCACTCGAAGCTTGTCGAGCTTGCCGATGAGTTTCAGTTCAAGGTGGGCAAGCCGGTGGAGGACGAGGAACACCACACCTGGTCCGTCTGCTATACCGATACCCAGGGCGCCACGCGTTGCATCGACTGGACACTGGCTTCCAGCCCCGAGTTCCGCCAGATGATGGCGAAGTACTCGCTCATCAAGGAGTTTCTCGAGCCGCCCTTCCTGGTGGAGTATGCCGCCAAATTTGCCGCGGCC
>JBEKAS010000236.1:0-6268 GCA_050015795.1 Occallatibacter sp.
AGCGACGCCGCGCTCACTCCATCGATCACCGTTGGCTCCAGGAAGTAGCCCGTTGATCCCATCCGTTCGCCGCCGCAAAGCACTTTTCCGCCGCGGCTCGCCGCATCTTCAATCTGCGCCAAAGCCGCGTCCAGTGCCTGCTGGTTGATGAGCGGTCCGATGTCAACGCCCGGCTCCAGCCCGGGACCGGTCTTCAGCTTTTGCACTCCGGCAACAAACCACTTCACGAACTCGTCGTGAATTGAACGCTGCACGTAAATGCGATTCGCCGCGATACACGACTGCCCCGTATTGCGGAACTTCGCGATCAGCGTTTCCTGCACGGCTTGGTCCAGGTTGCAATCGTCGAAGACCAGCAGCGGAGCCAGTCCGCCCAGCTCGAGCGAAAGCGGCTTGATCGATTGCGCCGCTCCCCGGATCAGTTCCCTGCCCACCTCGGTCGAACCCGTGAACGTGATCTTGCGGCAGATGGGATTGGTGAGGAACTCCTCGGCAATCATCCGTGCGCTGCCGATCACAATCTGGAAAACGCCGCCGGGAATTCCCGCCGCCTCGACGCACTCTGCGAAAGCGATCGAACTGAGCGGCGTCTGCGAAGACGGCTTGAGCACCACGGGGCAACCTGCTGCCAGCGCCGGAGCTGCCTTGCGAATGCCGAGCACCAGCGGAAAATTCCACGGGGCAATCGCGCCCACCACGCCGATTGGCGTCTTGACCACCATGTTGCGCTTGCCCGGCGCCTGGTGCGGGATCACCCGTCCGTAAGCCCGCCGGCCCTCCTCGGCAAACCAGCGCAGGTGGTCCTCCGTCATCGCCATCTCGCCCTTGCTCTGCGCCAGCGGCTTGCCGTTTTCCAGCGTGATCAGGCGCGCGATCTCGTCCGCGCGCTTATGCACCTCGTCGGCCGCGCGACTGAGAAATGCGCCGCGTTCCTTGGCCGTGATCCCGCGCCACGCCGGGAACGCCGCCTGTGCGGCGTCAAAGGCCGAACGCACCTGATCCCGATCCAGCGCCGAAACGCTGGCAAACTTTTCGCCCGTCGCCGGATTCGTGATCTGGATCTTCTCGCCAGTCTCAATCCACTTCCCGCCGAGATACACCTTGTACGATTTTTGCTGCCCCTCGCTCATCCGCTTCGCCTCACTTGTGCGCTTCGTCTCGCTCGTAGCGCCGGTCTCCTGTGTAGCGCCGGCCTCCTGGCCGGCTGTCGTGCGGGCGTCCACGCCCGCACTGGTATACCACCGGGATTACGCATTTCGCTTCCTAACTCCACCACTCCACGCCCAGCGCTCTCGCCAGCCTCCGGAACATCTCTTGCTGCTCGCCAAACGACAGCAGCACATGATGCGGCATGCCCGCATGCACCAGGCGGTCGAAACGCGCCGGCACATCGCCGCCGTCCGCTGCTTCTGCAACTTCCACCAGCACCATATTCCCAGTCACCTTGCGCCGCGGCGCCACCGAGCGCCCTTCAAACGCCGTCATGTGGTAGCGGTTGTCGCACCTCCAAAGCCGCGTAATGGTCACGTCCTCGTTGATGCGCAGGCTTCCGTCCACCACCATCGGCTTCACCATATTGAAGTGCTTGGCCAGCGTTGGCCCGCCTTCGCTGCCCACCGAATTGCACATGTCCATCGGCGCCATTCCCGGATGCCAGAAGAAAATCGTGTTGCGGTCATGTTCCAGCCAGTCGCTCAGGTACCCGGTCCCCGCTCCCAACTCGCGGCTCATCAGGCTGCCGATGGATCCATCCACATCGCCTTCAATTGAAACCGCGCAGCCTTCGGTGCCCAGCCGCGAAACCGCCAGATACGGCCACTGCCCGATCATGTTCGGCAACTCAGGCCAGCATTGAATCGTGATCGCGTCCAGGCTTTCCTCATCCATCAGCTCCCGCATCGCCAGGTAGCAACGCGAGCTCATGGGCAAATCGTCCTTCGTCACGTCGCGCATCGGCAGCTTCAGATCGAGAACGCACTCCACGTCTTTGCGCACACTCTCTTCAGGAATGGCGTGCACGCGCTCAATAAACTGGGGAAGGCTTAACGAGTGCAACTGCGTGCCCATGGTCCTCTGCAGAAGGAACGGATCGGCAGCGAGATCGATAAATCCCGGAGCGTGCGTTCCGATCACGCCTGCCTTCGCGCTGCGCAGCACGGCCACGGTGCGCGCGATGGCGATCGCCCGCACCAGTTCCGCGCGCAATGTTTTATCGTCCGGATCGCCATACACCAGCTCAAATGCGTGACCCGCCTGCCGCAGCGTCGATCCCCACAGATGCTGCCCCACCAGCGAGCACGAGCTCACCTTTCCATCGCCCGGCCGCTCCGGCGTCGCCCACAGAACCACCGGATCGGGCCACTGCTGCGCCACCGTCAACGCCAGTTGCCCATTTCCTATCGAGGGGTGCAGCATCACCAGCGCCTGGCAACCGGCCGCACGAATTTTGTCGAGCGCCACCTCGATGGTGGCATCGTCAATCACCGGCGTCTCGGCTCCAACCGTCGCGTAGCCCATATCCCTCAGCGCGGCCAGGGCACGCCCGCAAATGATCTGGTTCCATTCCTGGTCGAAACCCGGGCGCTTACGTCCCAGTATCAGCACGCCAAGCGGCTTTTGCGCGGCAGTTGTCACGGACTTTTGCATGTTCATCCTTTCCACTCAACGCATCAATTCGTATAGCGGACGAAGTACGGCGTCAGTTCGCCTACCAATGGTCTTACGTAGTTGAAGAATCGGTCGCCCACGGGAATTGCCGCGTCCAGAATCCACTCCGCTGGCAGCGGCCGTTCCGCGTCGGCAACTTCGCTCAAAGGAACCAGCTCGTATCCCCTCTCAGTTCCGATCGGCAGCAGCGACACCATCTTCTCCGTTTCACCGGCGGCGATCGCGCGCACTCCGGCGCGGCCAACCAGATCGGCATCCTTCAAATCCTGTATCGCCGCGTGCAGCATTGACGCGCGACCCAAGAGTCCCGGCTTTTCGCTGTGGCAGCGCATCCGCAAATGCCGCGCTACCGCGTCTGACAAAAACTGCGCAACGCCGCCCGTGATGGGCCGATGCAACGGATCGTTTTGTGCCGGGTCTTCCACCTGGTACACAACCTTGCCGTTGCGGTCGCGAATCCCCTCCGACACCACGACAATCGCCCATCCCTGCCGGGTAACAATGCCGTCGAGGCTCGAGAGAAAATCGTCCATATCGAAGGGCCGCTCCGGCAGGTACACCAGGTGCGGCGCGTCCTGCTCATCGCGTTTCCCTGCGGCGGCCGCGGCAGCCAGCCATCCCACGGCTCTGCCCATCGTCTCCAGAATCGAAACCGGCTGCGGCAGCGAGCGCACATCCATGCCCAGGTCGCGCGTCGATTGCGCAATGTAGCGCGCCGCGCTGGCAAAGCCGGGGCAACGATCCGTCACCGCAATGTCGTTGTCAACCGTCTTGGGAACACCGAGCACCTGCGCGTCATACCCGGCGTCGCGGCAAATCCGGTCGATCACCTCGGCTCCGCGCATAGTCCCGTTTCCGCCCATGAACAGCAGGTCGTGCACCTCGTGACGGCGCAGCGACTCCGGTAACCGCGTCAAATCTTCGTCGGTGGGCTTGGCTCGCGATGAACCCAACGCCGCGCCCGGAGTGGCGCGCAGTAGCGCCAGATCGGCGGCCTGCAATTTGCCCAGGTCCACAATTTCGTTTCTCAGGAAGCCGGAAATTCCCCGCTTGGCACCGTAGATCCGCTCGAATCCGCCGTACGTCTGCGCTTCTTCTACGATCGCGGCCAGGGTGGCATTCAGAACCTGGGTAGGCCCGCCCCCCTGCACCACAAGCAGATTGCGCGCTGTCATCTGCGCCTCATTTCCAAATCCGGCGAGCGGTCACTCAACGATCCACGCCCATCATATGCACGATATTCATCAAAGCAGCAACTCTATAATCGATTAACATCGATTGTCAAGCATATCGCATGCTTAAAGCCTTTGCTTATCTTCGATCAAGGCCTCTCTCGGCCCAGTCGCTTTCCCGCCTGTTGGACCCTTCCATTCCGAACCGCAAGCAAAGCCAGTCTTTAACTTAATTCAGCCAGTGGTCAGCGCGATTCTTGACAGCATCAATCAATGATAATAGATTTTCCCGCCCCTAGAATTCGGCGCTCCCGGGCCGTCTACTGACTCGTTTGCCTCGACAGAGACCGACACCCCAATCGTGTACGCTTGCCTTATTGTTTGCTCGTTTTTAAGGAGAAATCACGATGCCTACCAGACGTGAGTTTGTCACCGGCGCGACAGCCGGTGTAGCCGCGTTCGCCTTGGCGCCGCGCGCCTTCGGCAAAAAGCTGGATCGCCCCGTCGGCGTGCAGCTTTACACAGTGCGCAGCCTGGTCGACAAGGACTTCCCCGGCACGCTCGCCGCCATTCGCAAAATCGGCTATCGCACTTTGGAAACGTATGTCGCCGAGTACAAGATGGCCGCAAAAGACCTGCGCCAGGCCATTCTTGACGCCGGACTCACCGCTCCCAGCGCCCATTTTGGCTACAACGACTTCGGGACCCGCCTCGATTACGCCAAAGAGCTGGGCGTGGAGTGCGTGGTCTGCTCCTCGGTCCCCGGCACGGTGGGCAATTCGGCCGACGGCTTCAAGCGCGCCGCCGATCAATACAACGCGTGGGGAGACCAGGCCAAAAAGATGGGCCTCCGGTTCGGCTTCCACAACCACAACACGGAGTTCAAGGACTACGGTGGCGTCACCGGCATCGACATCCTCATCCAGAACACCGACCCGGCTCTTGTGCAATGGCAGATGGACTGCTACTGGGTGGCGCAGGCCGGCTTCGATCCCGTCGTGATGCTCAAGAAACACGGCAAGCGCATGCAATCGCTCCACCTGAAGGACCGCAAGCCCAACTTCCCTCCGTCCACTGATACGGGCCCGGGCTCCGCGCACTTTACTGAGGTGGGCACAGGCACGCTCGACTGGACCACGATCCTGCGCCTGGCCGGCGAGAACCGCATTCCCAATATGTACGTCGAGCAGGATCAGACGGAGCTTCCGCCCCTCGAAAGCCTCCACATCAGCTACACCAACATCGAGAAGTTCCTGAACGCCTGAAAGCAGGGAGCAAAACCGTTTTGTAAAAAGACGTCAAGAATCGGCGCAGGTTGGCATTTTTCGCTCCCTTGCGCCCTCGCTCCCTTGCTCCCTCGCTCCCTTGCGCCCTGCTTTCGAGTAGAATTGAGCAAATCCGCGGATACCTCGCTATTCTTGTGACACTCCAGAGACTGGTTGGAAAGGCCCTCCTGGGGCAAGCGGAATGGTTCATCTCAGGCCATCTCCGTTCCCCCGTAAAAGGTCAAAGTCAATGAACACTGTTTCGAGTGATCCCGATGTGATTCGCCCGGCCGGCTCTCCCGCCGCCGCTGCGCCGCGCGGCAGCCGCGGCTTCTGGGCGTTGATTGCCACGCAGTTTCAGGGCGCCTTCAGCGACAACATTCTGCGCAACCTGCTGATCTCGATCGTCATCGGGATGAACATGGCGCAGACCCAGCGCGAGACGTTTGTCTCGGTGGTCACCTTTCTGTTTTCGGTGCCGTTTCTGATCTTTAGCATGCCCGGCGGCTGGCTGGCGGACCACTTCAGCAAGCGCCAGGTCACGATCTGGACCAAGGTCATGGAGTTCGGATCGATGCTGCTGGCCACAGCAGGCCTCGCGACGCACATGCTTGCGCTTTCGCTGGTCGCGCTCACGCTTGTGGCCAGTCAGGCCGCGCTCTTCGGGCCGTCGAAGTATGGTTTGCTCCCGGAATTGTTGCCTGAGAAGAGACTGTCATGGGGCAACGGCGTCATCGAGCTGTGGACGTTTCTGGCCATCATCGCCGGAACCGTGGTTGGCGCATGGATGGGCGAGGAATTCAGCGGGCACGAAGTGGTTGCGGGTTACGTGCTGCTGGGTCTCTCGGCCATCGGCTTCGTCACCAGCCTCGGCGTCGACAACGTGCCGGCTGCCGCGCCGGAAAAACCCTTCCGCATCAATATCGTCGGCGACCTCTGGGTGCAGATCCGTAAAATGCGCAAGGACCCGGCGCTGTTTCTGGCCGTGCTGGGCAACACCTACTTCTGGTTTCTCGGCTCCCTGCTCTTCTCCACCATCGTCATTTACGGGCCCGATGTGCTGCATGTCGGCCAGACCAAAACCGGCTACCTGAACGCCATGCTCGCCGTGGGCATCGGCATCGGCAGCATGGCCGCTGGATGGGTGAGCGACAACAAGATCGA
>JBEKAS010000237.1:0-6253 GCA_050015795.1 Occallatibacter sp.
GGGGGGGGGGGGCTCGGCTGGGGTGGTTGAGGCGGCGCCGTTGAGGGCGTCGGGGAGGGTGCCGGCGGCGGGGCCGGCGTGGAAGGCGGGGCAGTCGGGACAGAGGTCGCCGCGGATGAGGGCGATGTGGCTCTCGCCGCCACTGACCTGGCTTTCGTAGGCGATCATGCGGAACTCGCCGTACCGGGTTTGGATGCGGGCTTCGCCGGCGCGGACGATGTAGCGCTCGTGGCGAAGGCGGTAGCGGATGAGCTCGGCGACGGTGAGAATCTTGAGGCCGTGCTGCTGGCAGAAGGGGATGAGGTCGGGGATGCGGGCCATCTGGCCGTCGTCGCGCATGATTTCGCAGATGACGCCGGCGGGGGTGAGGCCGGCGAGGCGGGCGAGGTCGACGGAGGCCTCGGTTTGGCCGGCGCGGACGAGGACGCCGCCGCGGCGGGCGCGCAGGGGGAAGACGTGGCCGGGACGGACGAGGTCGGCGGAGGTGGAGCGGGGGTCGATGGCAGTGCGGATGGTGTGGGCGCGGTCAGCGGCGGAAATGCCGGTGGTGACGCCTTCGCGAGCCTCGATGGACTCAGTGAAGGCGGTGCCGAAGCGGGAGGAGTTTTGCTGCGTCATGGGGAAGAGGCGCAGGTGGTCGGCGCGCTCCTCAGTGAGGGTGAGGCAGATGAGGCCGCGGCCGTAGCGGGCCATGAAGTTGATGGCCTCGGGAGTGACGTGCTCGGCGGCCAGGGTCAGGTCGCCCTCATTCTCGCGGTCCTCGTCATCGACCACGACGACCATGCGGCCGGCGCGGATTTCGTCGAGCGCGCCGGGGACGTCGGTGAAGGGAGGCTCGGGAGTGCGGGGCGATTGGGGCATGATGCAGCTCTATTTTCGCTTATCTATGCAGGGAACGCCAGAAAGAGGGCGGGGTGATAAGGGAGGGCGATTTACGGTCCGCCGGTGACAGCCGACGTTCGTCCAATTCCGCCTTGTGCGCCTATGGAGAGAAGCATAATGGATTTTCCCGGTGTTGTTTCTTCAAGAGCAGGTCCAGGTCCCGGATGGTCCGCAGCTCGGAAACTGCACCGCTTCCGGTTCAAGCGCCGCAAAAACGTCGCCCGAAGGCGGCGCTTTGCCGATCTGGCGAGACCTGACTGGAGGCTGGAATAACACGAAGGTCACCACGTCCCGCCTTTCTGGTTTCATATAATCCAATCAGTGTTCGGGAGAAGCGGGCGCTTCAAGCTCCTGATTTGGTAATGAATGCCGAGCGAGTGCGGGTCGGGAGACCCGCACTACAGCCGGTCAGGAGACCGGCGGTACGAATTTCCGGTTATTCTGTCCGCATGGCTCCAGCGTCAGCAATCTCTTGCCGATGACCCCTTCCAGATCCCCCCAAAGGAGGGATGATGTCCCGCCCCCAAAAGTCCGGTATCTCTGACAACGTTATTGCCGCAATCGCCTATTTCTCGCCCATCCCGGCGTTCTTCTTTCTGGCTGTCAGGCTCTACAACAAGAGGCCCTATGTGCGGTTTCACGCCTGGCAGTCTCTTGTGTTCAACGCTTTTGTCATTCTGTTCGGCATTGCCTTGGGATTTGTCCTGCCGTATTTAAAGTTCCTTGGGATTCGCGTCCTCCTAGTTCTGTTCTGTCTTGTATGTCTGGCCGTTTTCCTGGTATGGATGTGGTGTGTGCTCGGCGCGTTGCATGGCAAGCGCTGCAGGCTCCCGCTTATTGGGGACTGGGCCGACGAGCAGGCCTACAGGTAAGCGGCCCGGCCGTTCCAACACGAAACGCTCCTCTGTCTCGGCAAGATTCACGGGCAGCAAAAACGCCGCCCGAAGGCGGCGTCTCTGCTTGAGCTGGCTAAAGTCCTACAGCGTGGATTCAATCTCAAAGCCCCAGGCCTCGAGCAAGGCCTCCGGGATATATTTGGAATTCTTATTGCGACGCGCCCATTCGCGCAGACGGGTTGACCGGATGAACTGATCCGGCGGCAGTTTGAACTCCTTGGTGATCTGCTCGAAGGAGGTGACAGTGGGCACAACCGGGCCAATGGGCTCTGGTTTGCCCCAATTCGGATTTCCACGACGCTTTGCCATCGATTTTTGTGTCCTTGAAAGGAGGTTTAACGATTCATCCTCGGACAGGGCTGGGGGTTCAGTAGGACCCGAGGTGCATTAATAACCATTTTACGGATATTTTGTTCAAAAATCAATAGGAAAGAGGGATCGGGGCGAGGTTGGATCAGGGTGTACTGTGCAGCTTTGATGCATTGTAAATTATTGTATTGATAGATTTTATAGAGAGTTTGCCGGGCTGAACGGGGAACAGATTGCCGACTTTTGGCGTAATCGATTGAGTGCGTGGCGGGCGGGGATGGCGGGATACCATGATGACAAGACACTGGATGGCTCTTATGGCGGGATTAGCGCTGTTGGCGGGGCCCTTGACGGGAATTGCGCCGTGCCGCGGCGTGGAATTAACAGTAAGCCGGCAGGCCCTGGAGCGGACCCTGAGACAGCAGCTCTTCAGCGGGCCCGACGGCCGGTATTACCTGAAAGGTAACCCTCACTCGGCCTGCTTTATCTCGACCGAGGACCCGCATCTCAGTTTTGAACAGGGCCGGATCGTGGTGCGAGTGAAAACCGTGGCCCGGCTGGGAACGCCGGTAGGCGGAGCGTGCCTTGGAGTGAGCGTGACACTGCCAGCCGAGGTATCGCTCAAGCCAGACGCGGAAGGGGAGACGATTGGATTCCGCGACGCGCAGCTGGATAAGATTTCAGACAGAAAAGAGATCAACTTTGTGCTGGCGCCGTTCCTGCGCGGGCAGGTGCCGAAGAGCATGAAGATGAATGCGGCCGATTTGCTGCGCAAGGCGCTGGAGGGCTCGACGGCCTCCTCGGGATACAAGGTGAGCCTGGACCGGCTGAAGATTCATTCGATTCAGCTCGAAGGCGACAAACTCGTAGTGGACGCGGACGGGGATCTGAGCGTGGAGTGAAAAGCAGGTGTCAGGTTTCAGGTGTCAGGTTTCAGGCTGGGGCGTGCGGGAGCGAAATGTCTCAGGTGCACCGGAATTAGAGCAGAAACCGGCCTCGGCCGCGGACTACCTCCGCTAACCCCGCCAGCTTCGCTGTCCTATTCGAGGTCAGACCACTACGCTAGAATAGATGAAGGAAAACCCAATAATCCACAGTGATAAAATTCTGACGTTTGGAGAAAAGCATGCTTGATGCATCGTGTGATATCGGCCTCATTGGCCTTGCCGTTATGGGACAAAATCTTGTCCTCAACATAAACGACCACGGATTCAAAGTGGCCGTGTTCAATCGCACTGTTTCAAAGGTCGACGATTTTCTGGCCAACGAGGCCAAGGGAACGCAGGTGGTGGGGGCGCACTCGATTGAGGAGCTGGCCAGCCTGCTGAAGCGGCCGCGCCGCGTGATGCTGATGGTGAAGGCCGGCGATACCGTAGACCAGATGATCGACCATGTGGCGCCGTACCTTGAAGCGGGCGACATCATTATCGACGGCGGCAACTCGCTGTTCACGGATTCGACGCGGCGTACCAAGGCGCTGGCCGAGAAGGGGATTCTGTTTATCGGCACGGGCGTTTCGGGCGGCGAAGAGGGCGCGCGCAACGGGCCGTCGATTATGCCGGGCGGTAACCCGGCGGCGTGGCCGCATGTGAAGCCGATCTTCCAGGCGATTGCCGCCAAGGTGGACGACGGCACGCCTTGTTGCGACTGGGTGGGCGAAGAGGGCGCCGGGCACT
This sequence comes from Occallatibacter sp., assembly GCA_050015795.1. GTDB lineage: Bacteria > Acidobacteriota > Terriglobia > Terriglobales > Acidobacteriaceae > Telmatobacter. The sequence continues at coordinate 3,764 of JBEKAS010000237.1, forward strand.
TTGTGAAGATGGTGCACAACGGCATTGAGTACGGCGATATGCAGCTGATCTGCGAAGCCTACGATCTGCTGAAGCACGGGCTGGGACTGACGGCCGACGAGCTGCACGATGTGTTTGCCGAGTGGAACAAGGGCGAGCTCGACAGCTACCTGGTCGACATTACCCAGCAGATCTTCGCGAAAAAGGATGAAGACGGCTCGCCGCTCGTCGATAAGATTATGGACACGGCGGGACAGAAGGGCACCGGCAAGTGGACGGTGATCAGCGCGCTGGATGAGGGCCAGCCGGTGACGCTGATCGGGGAATCGGTGTTCGCGCGCTGCCTGTCGGCGCTGAAGGACGAGCGCGTGGAGGCCGAGAAGGTGCTGCGCGGACCGAGGACAGCGCCCAAGGTGGGCGACCGGGCCAAATTTATAGAGGATGTGCGGCGGGCGCTGTTTTGCTCGAAGATCATCAGCTACGCGCAGGGCTACATGCTGCTGCGGGCCGCGGGCAAGGAGTTCGGCTGGAACCTGAACATGGGCGGCATCGCGCTGATGTGGCGCGGCGGCTGCATCATTCGCAGCCAGTTCCTGGGCAAGATCAAGGACGCATTCCGCAAGAACAAGAAGCTCGACAATCTGCTGCTGGACAAGTATTTCTCGCGCCTGGTGAACAAGTACCAGGCCTCGTGGCGCAAGGCGGTGACGCACGCCGTGAAGCTGGGCGTGCCGACGCCGGCGTTTTCCACGGCGCTCGCGTTCTTTGACGGCTATCGCACGGGCCGGTTGCCGCAGAACCTGCTGCAGGCGCAGAGAGACTTCTTCGGCGCGCATACTTACGAACGAATCGATAGGCCGCGCGGCGAGTTCTTCCATACGAATTGGACGGGCCACGGCGGACGGGTTTCGTCATCGACGTACAACGTGTAAAGACAGTGGTCAGTTGTCAGTGATCAGTGGTCAGTAAAAAAAGCGGCGATTTCCGGGATTGAAATCGCCGCCTTTGGATTTGCGTGGAATCTCGATGCGCGCGGGTTCAGCGCAGAGTGCCGACCGGAGCGGGGTCCATGTCGGCGTAGTCCTGATTTTCGCCGCCCATGCCCCAGCAAAAGCTGTAGGCGCGAGTGCCGACGCCGCAGTGAATCGACCATCCGGGCGAGATGACGATGCCCTTATCGGCCATGACGATGTGGCGCGTCTCCGCAGGAGGTCCCATGAAGTGCATGACGCGCGCGTCCGTGGCGACGTTGAAGTACATGTAGATCTCGGAGCGGCGCATGTGCGTGTGCGGCGGCATGGTGTTCCAGTTGCTGCCGGGCGCGAGATGCGTGACGCCCATGACAAGCTGGCAACTGCGCGCGCCCTGCAGAAAAATATATTTGCAGATGGTCCGCTTGTTGCAGGTTTCGAGGCTGCCGAGTTCGTTGGGCTGCGCTTCTTCCTTGCGCACCAGCGCGACGGGATACACAGCGTGGGCGGGATAGCTCAACAGATAGTAGACGGCGGGCGCGGCTTTGTCTTTGGAGGCGAACGTGACCTGCTTGTTGTCGCGGCCGATGTAGAGCACATCGAGATTGTCGAGCTCATAGCTCTTGCCCTCGACGGTGACGACGCCTGCGCCACCGATGTTGAGCGCGCCCAACTCGCGACGCTCGGTGAAATACTCGGCGCGGAGTTCAGGATAAGTGGGTAATGCGATGGGGGCATCGAGCGGAGCCGCGAAACCGGCCACGGAGCGATCGAGATCGACGTAATTGAGATGCAGCTTGCCGGGCTCATAAAGCGACTGGATCAGAAATGTTTCGCGCAGTTCGTCCGTGTTCATGCGCGGATAGCGCACGGGGTCAGCCATGAGGATGGTCTTCATCGTTCGTCTCCTAAAAGCAGCTATCAGCTTTCAGCCTATTCCGCGCGGTCGTTCTGGACGGCGCAGATTTTCTGGCGGCGTGGACGCCGCCAGTACAGCCGGTCAGGAGACCGGCGCTACATAACCTCGCCACAGCCCATTTTACTGCGCGGGCGGAGTGGACAGCTTGGTTGGATCCCAGTTGTCGCTGCCGCGCAGGAAGATCGCGGGCTCGTACCGTTTGGCCTCGTCGGGCGTGAGGAAATGCGTGTGCGGGTCGCGCTGATCGTGATGAGAGCCGGGACCTGTGGAGTCGAATTCGGCGTAGTAGACGGTTTCGAGCGAGTGGGTATCGCCGGGATGCCATTCGCGCCAGCCCGCCGGGTCGATTTTGTCGTCCATCTCGGTGTGCATGTAAATGACAGTCGCGTAGGGACGCCACGGACGGCCGAGGAAGATGGGGCCGGTGACGCCGGGATCGGCGGTGAGCCGGCAGTGGTCGATGACGAAACCGGAGTCCTGTTTGGGATAGTGCTTGGATTGCGCGGTGATGTAGCCGCCGCCGTGCGGGGTGGAGTGAATCTCGCAGTTCTCGAAGACGGCTTTGCTGTCGCCGAAGATGAAGTCGACGTTGCCGGCGACGTAGCAATCGGAGAAGTACTG
>JBEKAS010000238.1:0-6227 GCA_050015795.1 Occallatibacter sp.
AGCAGTGATGAAACCGGGGGCACGCTGGGCTGGCCGGTGATGGAACCCTTGAGCGGTGATTGTGGAGCGAGCGGCGGCGCCTGCATTCCCAACCCCACGGTGCTGCGTTCGGACGACATCGCCGCGGTCAACAGTCTCTATCCCATCACCGCGGCCAACCTCGCAAGTTTTCCCGGCAAACAGTTGACCGCGCCCAACACCATCTCGATCGAGGGAACGGTCAGCTTCCGCACCGGCTACGGCATGCAGGGCGTGAACGTGGTGGCGCGCCCGCTCGACGCCAACGGCAATCCGCTCTACCAGTACACGGTGACCGCAGTTACGGGCGCGCTCTTCAACGGCAATCACGGCAATCCCGTCACTGGCTGGGACGACGCAAACGGCAACCTGCTGACCAACTGGGGATCGAACGATCCGGCGCTACAGGGTGCCTTCGACCTGAGCGGCATTCCCCTGCCGCCCGGCGTGACCACGGCCAGCTACGAAGTCAGCTTCGAGGTCATCAACCCGCTCTACATTCTCGAAAACTCCGTCGGCCCCTACAACCAGGGACAGGTGGCGCCCTCGGGCACGCTCAATGCAATCTCGCTGCCGAATCTCTCCGCGGGCAGCACGCAAACCCTCACCGTCACTTCAGGCAACTCCGCCGTGGGCGGATATTCCGACGCGATTGGCACGGAGGCGCAGCCGCGTGCGATGCCCGAGGGCGGCCTGTGGTGCGGGCGCTTGAGCCAGGTGGGCCAGAACGACTGGTTCAACTTTCCCGTGCGCGGCAATCGCATTTTTACTGTCGTGACGCAGGCGCTGGACGAAACCGGCGCACCAACGGAATCCAAGGCGCTGCCCTCGATCGGCGTGTGGGATGCATTCAAGCCCGTGGGCACGACGGCGGTGGGCGCGGCGCCCGGCCTGAACGGCTACGCCACGGGCGAGACCTGGCTGCGCGTGGCGACCAACGGCGACGACATGGTGCGCATCGGCATCGCCGACTTGCGCGGCGATGGCCGGCCCGACTACGCCTACAGCGGCTGGGTGCTCTACGCCGACACGGTTTCGCCCACGCGTCTGCCTGCATCGGGCGGATCCATCACGATTCAGGGCATGGGCTTTCGCCTGGCCGACACCGTAACCGTGGGTGGGCAAGCGGCCAACGTGACCAGCATCTCGCCCAATCAAATTACCGCTGTGGCGCCGCCGGCGCCGGCGGGCGTTACCGGATCGGTCGACGTCGAGGTCGACGACGAACCCGCCTTTTACGCAGCCGCCGTCATTCCCGGCGGCGTCAGCTACGACTCGGGCAACGGCGACGCGCTCACACTCAATTCCGCGCCCGCCAATACCGTGCCCATCGGTGAGCCGCTTCCCTTCTCCGTGACGGCGCTGGGTTCGAATCTTGCGCCCGCCGGCGGCGTCACCGTGATCTACACCGTGACCAGCGGCACGGCTACGCTGGCTTGCGGGTTGCCCGTCTGCTCGGTGGTGGCCACGGGCGACGGGCGCGCCACCATGAACGTGACCGCGACGAGCACGGCGTGGTCCACCGTGACTGCCGCGCTCACCAACGGTTCGAGCCTCGAAGCCCAATTCGTGGGCGGAACGCCTGCTGTGCTTTCCGCGCTCACGCAGCAACTATCGCTCGCGGCCGGCGCCACCTTCACGTGGACGGTGCAGGCGCTGGTACTGAACAGCGGCGTGCCTCTCGGCGGCCAGACCGTAACCTGGCAAGCCGTCGCGGGCAGCGGCATCGCTGTGCAGAGCCCGGCTTCGGTCACCACCAACTCCTCCGGCATTGCCACACAAACGCTCACTGTGGGCCCGCTCGCCGAGGGCCAAACTGCGAACATCAATGCCTGCCTGAACGGCACCAGCCAGTGCGTCGCTTTCACCGCCTTCGGCGCGCGGCCGGAGTACGCCGCGCTTGAAGCCATCTCCGGCACCAGTCAGAGCCTCACCGCGTCGGGCACACCGAATCAGATCGCGCTGCGCCTTCTCGACATGGACGGCAACCCCATGGCCGGCGGCACGGTGGCGCTCTACCAGGCGCTCTACGCGTGGACGCCGCCTTGTTCGCCGAACGTGGTGTGTCCACCGGGAGCGCTGCTGGCGACACAAGCCTCTACGGGCACCACGGCCGTCGATGGCTCGGTCACCTTCGTGCCCGCGTCACTGCCCGGCGTGGCGACGAATCTCATGGGCCTCGCCGCCTCGGGAAACACCTCGACGGTGAATGTTTCGATCGAGCAGCATCCGTAAAGCAGGGAGCAAGGGAGCGCGTCAGCAAGTCAGCAAGTTGCACGATGATCCATCCATATTCCTAACAGGTGCGGAAAAGGATGGGGCACGGATGAATTATTTTGTTTGCGAATCAATTTCCAGCGTGAAAAGCATCCCGGGGCCCGCGCCATGGACCCCGGTGTTTTCGCTGTCCGCAGGCAACGGCTTGTTAATTCGAAGCGACGGTGGGCATGGGTGTGCCGAATTGCAAAGGCGGTTGCAGCACAAGTTCGTCCTCGAGTTTGAACCGCACCACAGACTCGGCCGGAATTACGAGCGCATGGTTGCCGGTGAAGGCAGCTCCAACCGCGCCGGCGCCGCCACCCACGAGGCCGCCGACCAGAAGACCCACGCCGCCATGCGTCAGGCCACCTACCAGCATGCCCAGTCCGGACCCACCGCCGATCAACCCTGCTGATCGCTTGCCCTTGCCCTTGTGGTAGCGTTCAAGATCGGCCGTTTGCAGCGGGTAAGAGGTTCCATTCAGCGTCAACGCAGTCAGCCGCAGATCGAGCACGGAGGCGCCTTTGAAGTGGCCGCCGCGCTTCGACACATCCACCACGCCGTTGACGGGCGAGCCCTGAGGGATGATCACATTGCCGCTTGCATCTGTTACCGGGTTCACGATCTCGCCCGTAAATGTATCGCCGGGACGGCTGGTTTTGGCGCTGATGCGCTGGTCGATGCGGATAGTCAAATCAGTTCCTGCGGCGATGTCAACGGGCGGTGGAAGCGCGGGAGGCGGAGGCGCAGCTCCCGGCGGCGTCACGGTGGTCACCACGGTTTCCGCGTTTTGTCCGGGCACGGGCGGGCTCACAACGGTGGTTATGGTATTGCCGTGCTTGTCTGTCGTCACCACCGTTTGCGGCTGCCCGGTCTGAGCCGCCTGCTCTTTGGCGTGCACAATCGCCTCGTCCTGTTTGGATTTGCAGCCGGTCAGCACCGCGGCCGCGAGCGCTATGGCAAGAACGCACTGGAAACGATTGGGGAAGGTTTTCATCGCATGTCCTTTTCGTTCCGTGAGATTTTGAAGCGTACATTTTGTAACGTACCGCGGCATCCGTGCGAGGATTTCAGCGCGGCTCTATCTTCCTTCTTTCTTCGATAGGAACGAGCGGCGCAGAGTTGTCCGGGCCGGAAAAATGGCCTTTTACTGATTTGTAAAATTAAGAATTTGCTGGAGTTACTGAAAGACTTTCGAGTGGCTTGCCCCGCAGCCTCACCCGCACTTCGAGCGAAGAATGCTAGAAGTGTGGGGCAACGCAAATCGCTGATGGAGGCAACGCAACTCAATGTCGCTTCCCGCGCAATGCCCGGAAGCCGGCGGAGCTTCGCGCCCCTCGGCTCCGCACCCTACAATGAGAACGGAACCTCAAATCCACGAGGAGAATTATGCCGCTTTCAGGAGAAGCCATCCGGCTGATGAACTACATTGACGACGTTGCCGTCACCCTGCGCCGGGTGCTGGCTGCCGCGCCCACGCTGTCCGCCGAGGAGCGGACCATAGTGTCCGAGCATCTGCTCCGCGCGCGACCCAGCGCCGAGGAAGTGGCTGAGGCCCTGGCCGCCAAGTAAGCCCTTGTGACGACTGTCGCCATCATCGGGGCCGGCCCCCTGGGGCGCTGGCTGGCGCTGGGCGCGGCCCGCTCCGGGTTTCGCGTGCTGCTTGAGGACGTGATGCCCGCGAACCTCCATCACGCACAAGAGTCGATCCGCCAGGAGTTCGGCCGGCCGGAGTTGAACGCGACAGCGCTTCCCGCGGTGGCCTTTGTCTCCACCATTGAAGACGCGGTTCGCGAAGCGGACCTGGCGATAGACTGCGTGCCCGACGAGCTGGAATCGAAGCTGGAAATTCTGTGGCTTGTGGACCGCATGGCGCCGCCGCGCACCGTGATTGCTACACCGACCACCAACCTATCGATTGCCGACCTGGCCAGTTGCACTAACCGGCCGGAAAAATGCATCGCCATTGCGGTGGCGCCCATGGACCTGACGGCAGGCGCGGGACCTGGGATCACGCTGCGCGCCGCACCAGCGGCAAGCGAAGAAACTGTAGCTCTGGTGTGCGATTTCTGGGAGAAACTTGGATTCACGCCAGTGGTGGAGCGAAGCGCGGAATGAGGTGGCAGTGCAAGGGAATTGTGTCGCCAAGGCGGAATCCGGCATAAAATAGGGAGCAAGGTGTTTGAGCGCCATGACGATCCAACTTAACTCGGAACAGGAGCGCATCGTTGGGCAGGCCATTCGCGCCGGCCTGATTCGCACGCGCGACGAGGTGGCCGAAATCGGGGTCGCAAGCATCCGGCACATGCTGAAAGCCCGTCATTCTGGCTCTTTTCCACGCTCCGCCGAGGAATGGTCGCGGGAACTTGCCGCCTGGAGTGAGAGCCACACCACAACAACACCCCTGCTCCCGAACGAAGCCTTTGACCGGGAATCGATCTACGGCACTCGCGACCTCTAAGAGCTAACCCCAAAACAGGTAGCGCCGGTCGCCAGGCCCGCACATCGCTTCTGGCGGCGTGGACGCCGCCAGTACAGCCGGTCTGGAGACCGGCGGTACGAACCCACCGTCACAGCCGGCAGATCAGCAGTTCGCGCTGGTAGATCATCTCCGGCGGCAGGTGGTCGTGCACGTCGATGAACAGCTCCTCGTGGCCGAGGATCTCCTTGCGCCACGCGGCACGGCTCACCTCCTGCATCTTCTCGAATTGCTCCCGCGGGAAGTCGAGCCCGGCCCATTCCACGTCTTCGTAGTAAGGCGTCCAGCCGATGGGCGTCTCACGCCCCTGGGCGCGGCCGTGCACGCGGTCCACAATCCACTTGAGCACGCGCATGTTTTCGCTGAATCCCGGCCACAGGAACTTGCCGTCGTCGTCCTTGCGGAACCAGTTCACGTGGAAGATGCGCGGCGTCGAGCTCAGGGCGCGCTGCATCTTGAGCCAGTGACGGAAGTAGTCGCCCATGTGATAGCCGCAGAAGGGCAGCATGGCCATGGGATCGCGGCGCACCACGCCCACAGCGCCGGCGGCCGCGGCCGTGGTCTCAGAGCCCATGGTGGCGCCCACGTAAACCCCCGCGCTCCAGTTAAACGCCTGGTAGATGAGCGGCATGGTCGTCGAGCGTCGCCCGCCGAACACGAATGCGCCGATGGGCACGCCTTCGGGATTCTCCCACTCCGGATCGATCGATGGACACTGCGCAGCCGGCGCGGTAAAGCGCCCGTTGGGATGCGCGGCCTTGGCGCCGGTCCGTTGGGCGATTTCGGGAGTCCACGGCTCGCCTCGCCAGTCCAGACATTTGGCGGGCGGCTCGCCGGTCATGCCCTCCCACCACACCCCGCCGTCGGGCGTAAGCGCCACATTGGTAAAAATCGAGTTGCGATTCAACGTGGCCATGGCGTTGGGATTGGTCTTGTCGCTCGTCCCCGGCGCCACGCCGAAGAATCCCGCCTCGGGATTGATGGCGCGCAACTGGCCGTATGCGTCCGGTTTGATCCAGGCAATATCATCGCCGACCGTCGTCACCTTCCAACCCTTGAAGGCCGGCGGTGGAACCATCATGGCAAAATTGGTCTTGCCGCACGCAGAAGGAAACGCTGCCGCCACGTAGGTCTTCTCGCCCTGCGGCGACTCCACGCCCAGGATCAGCATGTGCTCGGCCATCCAGCCTTCGTCGCGCGCAATGTTCGAAGCGATGCGCAGCGAGAAACACTTCTTGCCCAGCAGCGCATTGCCGCCGTAGCCCGAGCCGTAGCTCCAGATTTCGCGTGTCTCAGGGAAATGCACGATGTACTTGGTGTCGTTGCAGGGCCAGGGCACGTCCTTTTGCCCCACCGCGAGCGGCGCGCCCACCGAATGCATGCAGGGCACCACGCGCTTCTCGCCTTTGTCGATTTCGGCCAGCACCGGCAGGCCAATGCGCGTCATGATGCGCATGTTCACCACGACGTA
>JBEKAS010000239.1:0-6096 GCA_050015795.1 Occallatibacter sp.
CCACGCCCGCACATTGACGGGAGCGATTACTAAATCACTGTCAGAGCGCTAGTTCGGTCTGCCGCCGGATGCGGCGCGGCGACGGAAGCGCTCGTCCACGGGCTGGCGGCCCTGAAACCCGGCTTCCATGGTGTGCCAGTGTTCGATGGCCGGTTCGCCCATGCGCCAGCACAGCAGGACAACCTCGTCGTCGATCCGGCAGGGAAAATCGAGCAGGCCCGCTTCCAGGTCCTTCACCTGCACCCCGATGGCGTCAATCTCTGCAATGCTCTCGCGCACCTGCTTTAGTTGCGAATCCATTTCGGCGCGCTGCCGGGCCACGTCCGCGGCGTTCACCCTCATGCCGCCGGCAAAATAAATGCGCTGCGCCACTTCGCTCAGACCCGACTCGGCGGTCTGCGCGGAACGGCGGCCCTCAATGGCGCGCTTGAGCAGCGACTCAAGCACGGGAAGCAGCGACTGCGCTTCTTCGAGAGTAAAGGTCCTCATGGTGTGAACGAGCCCTAAGCACTTACAGCATACGACGAAATCAAGATAAAAGTGTAGCGCCGGCCTCCCGGCGGGCTGTAACGCGGACGTCCCCGTCCGCGTTCGAGTGGGAAACCACGAATGCAAAAGGGTCGGAGAAACCAGCGCTCTCAATCCCGATCAGGCAAATCTTTCAGATCAATCCCCAACTGCTGGCACTTCTTATAGAGATGGCTGCGCTCCAGGCCCAACGCTTTCGCGGTCTGCGTAATCTGGCGCCCATGCCCCTCGAGTTCGGCCAGCACCTGGGCGCGCTCGAAGGCAAGTACGCGTTGCGCAAGCGGGCCATTCGCTTGCGGCCCCGCACCCGAAACCTTCGCAGCGCCTTGATGGGTCACAGGCAACGCCAGCCGCACGTCTTCCGCGCCCACCTCGCCACCGGCAAGTAACAGCAGCCGCTCTACCACGTTGCGCAACTCGCGAATGTTGCCGGGCCACGCGTATTCCTGCAGCGCCTCGAGAGCGGCCGCAGTGAACGCGGCGGGCTTCCATCCGTTTTGCGCGCTCACCTGGCGCGCGAAATGCTCCACCAGTGCGGGCAGATCTTCGCGTCGCTGGCGAAGCGGCGGCAGCTCCACTGGAAACACGACCACGCGATGATAAAGGTCGCGGCGGAATCCTCCCGACTCCACGAGCTGCTCCAAATTGCGATGCGTGGCCACCACCACGCGCACGTCCACGGTCGTGGACTTGCCGCTGCCGATGCGCTCGACCTCGCCCTCTTCGAGCACGCGCAACAGTTTGGCCTGCATGGCCAGAGGCATGTCGCCAATCTCATCAAGAAATAGCGTGCCGCGGTGCGCTTGCTCGAACTTGCCCGTGTGTCGCTGCGCCGCGCCGGTAAAGGAGCCTTTCTCGTGGCCGAAAAGCTCGCTTTCAATCAGCTCCGAAGGCACGGCTGCGCAATTGAGCGTCACGAACGGCCCCGCCGCGCGCGAGCTTTTCTCATGCAAGGTACGCGCCACCAGCTCCTTGCCGGTGCCGGTTTCGCCGTAGATGCACACGCGCGTTTCGCTGGCCGCAACGCGCTCGATCTGCGCCATCACGCGGCGCATGGTTTCCCCGGCAAAGACCAGGGTGTGCTTGCCCACGCGGGCGCGCAGATCGCGGTTCTCGGTTTCTAAACGCGTCAACTTGAGCGCGTTCTCGACAGTGACCAGCAGCTTCTCCGTCGAAAGCGGCTTCTCGAGAAAATCCAGCGCGCCCAGCCGCGTGGCCCTCACCGCCATCTCAATGTGCGCCTGGCCGCTCATCATCACCACCGGCGCCGCCACGCCCGCAGTCTTCAGATCTTCAAGCAGCGCCAGCCCGTCGCGCCGCGGCATGACCACGTCGCTCAAAATCAAATCGAAGGGTTGCGTGCGCGCCAGCTCCAGCGCGCGCTCCGCATTGTCGCACACTGTAGCCTCGTGTCCGGCCAGGCGAAAGGCGCGCGCCAGCGAGGCCAGTGTATTGGCCTCGTCGTCGACGATGAGGATGTTTGCCTTCGTGTTCATGCGGCGGCCCTCGGCAGCGTAATGATAAACGTTGCGCCGCCGCCCGCGGGACTTTCCGCGGCGATGGTGCCTGCGTGATCGGCGACAACCGACTGCACAATGGCCAGGCCGAGACCGGTGCCGTGTTGCTTGGTGGTGTAGTAGGGCGTGAACAGCCGCTCGCACTCCTCGGGCGTCATGCCCTGGCCGGTATCGGCGACGCGGAGTTCCACTTTCTCGTTCACGGGCTGCGCGGAAATCGTCAGCACGCCACCGTCGGGCATCGCGTCCATGGCGTTGAGCACCAGATTCGAGAGCGCGCGGTGCAGCAGCTCCGGATCGGCATCGAGCGGCATGGGCGCATCGGCGACATCGACAGCAATCTTGATCTTCGCGTCGCGGCTCGCGGCAGTTTCGTAGAGCGCGCGCACGCGCTCCACCAGAACTTTCGCATCGATGCGCTCCAGCTCGGGTTTCGGCATCTTGCTGAAGTCCGAGAAGCGGCCGATGATCGTCTTCAGGTTCGCAATCTCCGTCGCCAGCGTCGCCGTGCTATCGCGAAACACCTCGTCGAACTCCGCGGGCGGCAATTCACGCGCACGCACCAGATTCTCGACCGTGAGCTGCAGCGGGAAGAGCGGATTCTTGAGCTCGTGCGCCAGCCGCCGCGCCAGTTCACGCCATGCGGCCACGCGTTCGCTCTGCACCAGGCGGTCGCGCTGGCTCACCAGTTGCTCCGTCATGTGATTGAAGCTGCGTGCCAGCACGCTCACTTCGTCGCGTCCGCGCGGTGGCACGCGCACGTCCCAATTTCCCCCTGCCACTTCTTCGGCTGCATGCGTCAATTGCTCGATGGGCCGCGAAACGCGCGCCGCAATCCACAAACTGAATGCAATAGCGAGCAGAATGCCGCCCGCCGCCACTCCATACGCAATCGCGCGAATGTGCTGCTGCGCCTCGACCATGCTGCTGCGCGCAATGGCCACCACAAGCACCGCCATCACGTTGCCCTGTTCGTTTTTGAGCGGGATCGCCGTCGCGTTCAGGCTGTCTTCGCGCCGCCCGGTCGGATTCACAATGCCGCTCACCTGTTGGCCCGTCGTGCGGGCGGCGTCAATCAGGCTTTTATATTGGATTGCGGCGGGGACTGCTCCACTTGGTCCGAGCAGGCGCGTAGGATCGAAGGCCGTCAGAGCGGGAGTGCTCGCTCCTGAACCGAAATTCACCATCGTTGTCAAGCTGGTCGCATCGCTGTACAGGCCGATCTGCATCCCCGGCGCCACCGGAAGATCGGCGAGAAAACTTTGGTCAAGCCGCTCGCCGCCGATCAGGCGCACTTCGGTTCCGCCCACCGCGTGCACGGCGAAAAGGCCGAGCGCGCTCGAGCCGTCGGGCAAGTCTTCGCGCTTGAGGAATGGTGTGGCCGAGGCATTTGCGGCCGCGGGCTCCGGATAACCGAACCGCGCGGGCCATTGCGCGGAGCTCACCACATTTCCGTCCGTGCCCACAATCTCAAGGAAATCGAGTTGCGCGTCCTGCGCCATGGACTGCGCTTCCGTCAGATACGCCGCTGCGTCGCCCGACTGCGCCAGCTCGAATGCCATGGCGCTCGCCCGCTCGCTCGCGGCCAGGCGATTCACCGCCGCGGCCACCTCCTGCGAGCGATGCTGAAACTCGCGCTGAAACTGGCTGACGAAGAGCGCCGTCTCCTCCTGGTCGCGCATTTCAAACACGTGGCGAATGCGCACCATCACGGTCCAGGCCACCGCCGCTACCGCTGCGGCCACGGTGAGCGAAAACAGGAGCAGCAGTTTTTGGCGAAGGCTCACTGTGTTCCCTCCAGCGACGCTTCGGCAAGGTCCGGCGTGCCATCCGCGCGCAAGCGCACATCGCGCACGCGGCTGCCGATCGCCCAGGCGCGGGGAAGATCGAGCAGCGGCACGATTGTGTTGAGATCCAGAACGTCATGCTCTGCGCGGAAGAGCGCATTGGGATTCCGTCCCGCCACAGGAACATTCTCTCCCGCGCCGCGCAGCAGAGTTTCCAGAGCCGCCGCGGGGTCGGCGCCCTCAAGCGGCAACTTGCGCAGCGCCAGGTCTTTATGCGGAGCGTTGTGCGCGTTCGCCACCTGCACGTTGAATCCCGCTTCGCGCAGATTCAAAGCAATCCGTTGCGCCGCCAGTTGCATGGTTGGGTCTCCGTCGGCCGCAAGCGTAAGCGGCGGCGGCGTCAGCCCGCCGCGCAGCTCATTCGCCTTGTTCAGGTCGCGGTCCGCAGGAAAGAGAAATGCGTAACCGGTGAGCGATTGCGGCAAAAGGCTGGCAGTGATCTCGCCCTGTTTTTGAAAAATGACGTTCGAGAGCGCGCCGCGGTCTACGGCTCGTGAAAGCGCCGCGCGCAGCACGGCGTTGGCCAGCGCGCCCGTGTCCGACAATTCGAGCGCCAGCAGCTCGACCGGCGGCGAAACCACTACCGCGAGATGCTGCAGTTGCGCCTGGCGCAGCTCCTGCGGCGGCACTTCGGCAATGTCGGTGCGGCCCACGCTCAGGTCGAGCCATTGCTCGCGGATCGGCCGGTTGCCGGTGATCAGAATCGCGTCGAGGAACGGCCGTCCCTGCCAGCAACTTTCATTGGCGGTGAGCGTTAGCGTCCCGTTGTTCGAGCTGGTGAATTCAAACGGCCCCGTACCAATGGGGTTCGCCGGCGTTTGCCCGTCGGCGGTGCGCGTGAGCGCGATGAGATACGCATCGCTCGCGAGCAGCGCGGGAAGGTTAGGCATCGGCGAGTCGCTGGTAAAAATCACTGTCGAGCCCACGGCGCGCACCGCGGTCCACGGACAGTTTGCGGAGCACGCGGTGTTCAAGGCCATCACCACCGCCGCCGCATTCAACTGGGAACCGTCGTGAAAATGCACGCCCTGCCGCAGGCGGAACTGCCAGCGATGGTCACCAGAATCCGATTGCCACTCCACTGCCAGCGCCGGACTCACCAAACCATTCGCATCCAGCGCGGTCAATCCGTCCAGAACCAGCCGCCGCGCCAGTGCATCCGGACCTTGCCACGGGTCGCCTGCAACCTCCACGTGCAGCGAGCCGCCGTAATGCGGCCGCGTTCTTGCCCAAGCGCAGGCGCAAATCAGAACCAGCAAAAAACTAATTGCAAAGCGCCGTAACACGGTCCACCTCATATTGGTTTGCCGCATTCCGCACCACCGCGAGAATGCCTTTGCCGTCGGGCGCAGTCCAGAGAGCCGTCACCGTTCCATCCATCGCGAGCGGCGCGCTTGCCGGCACGGCTTCGAGCGCAGGCAACTCATAGGCGCGCAAACTGTCGTTCGCGGCCTCGCCGGAGCTGGACGTAATCACCTGCACACCCGCGCCGCATCCCGAGTGCAGCACGGCAAAATCGCTGCCCCAGTCGCGCGTGCCGGTCACAACCTTGAGTGCTCCATTCTCCGCCATTTGCACTTTGCCGTCGATGCCGCCGATGAGCAGTGCGCCAGAGCCGGCGGATCGCGGAAGCAGAGCCGCTGCATAAAACGGCGGTAGATCGACACCGACGCTCGGAGAAACCACCCCCGTAAAGTAGTCGCGCGAGGAGTTGTAGAAGGCCTTGAGCTGCGGCGCGCCGGACGCATCGACAGCAATCGGCCAGGGATCGTCGCTATTCGAGCACCAAGCCGGCCACTCTCCGGGCTCAGAGATGCCAAAGGTACCGCCGCACTTTACTGCGCCATCGAAGGCCTCGAATCCGATCAAACTATCGACCTGTGTCGGAGTTGCTACGCCCCGCGGATCTCTCGCCAAACCGCGCTTCTGATCGATGGCCAAACGCCTTTGCTCCTTCCATCCATCGCTGTTCTTTCCATAGAGAACCAGTGCCTCCGGCTCGACGGCAAGGAGCCAACCGTTGCTTTCAAGCGCAGCAAGCACCCGTTCGCTGCCGGTGAAAATCTGCTGGCTGCGCAGCATCACGCCCGCAGAGACAGCCGTTAGCTGCAATTGAACCGGTCCCAAATCCACCATCGCCACCTGCGTTTGATTGCCTTCGCCCACCTCCGCCACCAAAACCCGCTCCCGCGCGCTTTCGCTCA
>JBEKAS010000240.1:0-6069 GCA_050015795.1 Occallatibacter sp.
GAAGCCGTGCGCATCTCCGCTATTCCGTTGTGGCGCGAGTTGTTGCAGGATCTGCGCTCGGGCGTCGCCAAGCCGCGCATTGCCGCGCGCTTTCACGCCGGCGTCGCTCGAGCCTTCGTAAGCGCAGCAGTTTTGGCCAAAGACGCCACGGGGATTCGCCAGGTGGCACTCTCGGGCGGCTGCGTGCACAACCGGCGGCTGGCGCGATTGCTGCGCACTGGGCTTGAGGCGAAGGGATTCGAGGTTTTTCAGCACATGCGGGTAAGCCCGGGCGATGGAGGGTTGAGCTACGGGCAAGCCGTGGTAGCGGCGGCGATTCTCAGACGCGAATCAGCCGGATAGCCGCACCAGTTCCTGCGCTTCGTCGCGGGGCCCAAGGATCGACATGCGTGGGATGCGCCCGCGAACCATGGCCACTTCGTCGCAGCGGTGCAGGCGCGGACACATTTGGCAGTCCTTGAAGATCTTGTCCGGCAACTCCGATTTGTCTTCCACGGTGCGGAAGCCGTACTTGAAGAAGAAATCGGGAATGCGCGTGAAGAGGCACACGGATTGAATGCCGTGCGTTTCGGCTTCTTCGACGAGTGCTTTCAAAATGCTGCCGCCCGCGCCCTGGCCCTTGGCTTCAGGCTTGACCACGATGGAGCGCACCTCGCAGAGATGCGGACCGTACAAGTGCAGCGCGCCGCAACCCAGAAACACGCTGCCATCGGACTCGGCCACGGTGAAGTCGCGAATGTTTTCGCAAATCTCGGCGAAGGGACGTTTGAGAAGAGTGCCGTCGCCGGAGAGCGAGTTCACAAGATCGTAGATGTTTGAGGCGTCGAGCAGCAGCGCCTTACGCACCAGCATGAACGGCCTCCGCTGCGGTGGATTTCGATACATTGGATTTCAAGACCGCGGCGATGCGCTCCGATGCGGCATCGAGCGCCTGCTGCACGCGCTGGCGCGCGGTCCCGCCGATCACGTCGTGGCAATCGAGCGTGGCGTCAAGGGTGATGGCAGTGTAAAAATCTTCGCCGAACTCCTCACCAAACTTGCGCAGTTCCGCGAGCGTCAAATTACTCAACTCAACCCCTTTTTCAATGGCAAATCGCACCGCCTGGCCGATCTTCTCGTGCGCCAGACGGAAGGGAACGCCCTTGTGCACCAGGTAGGTGGCCGCGGCCATGGCGTTAAGGTAGCCCGACTGCGCCGCCTCGCTCATGCGCTCGCGATGGAATTCGAGTGCGGCCGTAAAACGCGCCACGAGCTTGAGCATCTGGGGAACGAAGTCGGCTAAGAAGGCCGGCTCCTGCGTCTCCTGCATGTCTTTATTGTAGGCCAAAGGCAATCCCTTGAGCTGCATGGTTACGGTTTGCGCCGCGCCATTGAGGCGACCGACTTTCGCGCGCAGCAGTTCCGTCAGGTCGGGATTCTTTTTCTGCGGCATGGCGCTTGAACCCGTGGAAAAGGCCTCGGGCAGAATCACAAACCCGAATTCGGCGGTCGCGAAGAGCGTGATCTCCTCGGCAAAGCGGCTCAGGTGCAAGCCAACGAACGTGAGCGCCTGAAGATACTCGAGAATAAAATCACGATCGCTCGTGGCGTCGATGGAGTTGGCAGTGGGCGCAGTGAATCCCAGCTCCTGCGCGGCGATCGAACGATCAAGCGCAAGCGTAGCGCCGGCCACCGCACCCGAGCCGAGCGGGCAAAGGTTCAAACGCCGGGCGCAATCGGCCAAACGCGAAGCATCGCGCAACGCCATTTCCAGGTACGCCAGCAGCCAATGCGCGACGAGAACAGGCTCGGCCCGTTGCAGGTGCGTGTAGCTTGGCATCACACTCTCGCCGGCTTTGCGCGCCTGATCGAGGAGCGCCAAGGCCCACGCGGCAAGCCCATCGATGACAAGCTCAATTTGCGCGCGCACGTAGAGACGCAAATCGGTGGCGATCTGCTCGTTGCGGCTGCGGCCGGTGTGCAACTTCAGCCCCAGTGGCCCAATCCGATCCGCCAGCTTGAGTTCGACGAAGTGATGAATGTCCTCAGCCGAGGAGTGGTCGCGCACCTTCGCCTTGCCGGACTCCGATGCGAATTCAACCCCGATCGCGTCCAGAGCTTTCCGCAACTCCGCTGTTTCACTTTTGGTCAGGATTTCTGCCGCACAAAGGGCAGACGCGTGCGCCTTGCTGGCGGCAATCTCCTGATCGAGAAGCCGCCAATCGAAAACGATGGACCGCTGCCACGCCTCGAACTCCGCGTCCAGCGGTTCGCGGAAGCGGCCGGACCACATCTTCCCGGATTGTTGTTCGTTGGACATTTATTCTTTCCCCTTGCCGCCGTTGAGCTGAGGCATTTCGCTGCCTTTGCTCAGCGTGAGGAGGCCGGTTTTGGCGTAGGTGAGGAGCTTTTCTCGGGTGTCGGTAATGTCGAGATTGCGCATGGTGAGTTGTCCGATGCGGTCGCGCGGAGAGAACGTGGATTCAGTCTTCTCCATGCTGAGGCGCTCGGGATGAAACGTGAGATTGGGCGACTCGGTGTTGAGGATGGAGTAGTCGTTGCCGCGGCGCAACTCGAGTGTGACCTCGCCGGTGATGGGTTTGGCGACCCAGCGCTGCGCGGATTCGCGGAGCATGATCGCCTGGGAGTCGAACCAACGGCCCTGATAGAGCAGGCGGCCGAGCTTGCGGCCATGGTCGCGGTACTGCTCGATGGTGTCCTCGTTGTGGATGCCGGTGATGAGGCGCTCGTAAGCGATGAAGAGCAGCGCAAGGCCCGGAGCCTCGTAGATGCCGCGGCTCTTGGCTTCGATGATCCTGTTCTCAATCTGATCGGACATGCCGAGCCCATGGCGGCCGCCGATGCGGTTGGCTTCGAGGAGCAGATCGACAGGCGAGTCGAATTGCCGTCCGTTGAGAGCTACCGGCGAGCCCTCTTCGAAGCGAATGATGACCTCCTCGCGCTGGATCTCGACATCGTCGCGCCAGAATGCCGTGCCCATGATGGGGACGACGATTTTGACGGACGAAGAGAGATGTTCGAGATCCTTGGCCTCATGGGTTGCGCCCAGGATGTTGGAGTCGGTGGAGTAGGCCTTTTCCGCAGGCATCTTGTAGGCGAAGCCGGAGCGCTGCATGAAGGCAGACATCTCCGCCCTGCCGCCTAATTCGTCGATGAAAGCGGCGTCAAGCCAGGGCTTGTAGACCTGGAGATTGGGATTGACGAGCAGGCCGTAGCGGTAGAAGCGTTCGATGTCGTTGCCTTTGAAGGTGGAGCCGTCGCCCCAGATGTGGACATCGTCCTCCTTCATGGCGGCCACTAGCATGGTGCCCGTCACCGCGCGACCAATAGGAGTGGTGTTGAAATACGGGACGCCGGCGGTGGTGATGTGGAATGCCCCGGCCTGCAGCGCGGCAATGCCTTCACGCACAAGCGCACTGCGGCAGTCGATGAGGCGGGCCTTTTCGGCGCCGTATTCGAGGGCCGCGCGCGGAATGGCGTCGTAATCGGTTTCGTCGGGCTGGCCGAGGTTGGCTGTATAGGCGTAAGGGATGGCGCCCTTCTGCTTCATCCAGTGCAGGGCGGCGGAGGTGTCGAGCCCGCCGGAGAAGGCGATGCCGACCTTCTGGCCGACGGGCAGCGATTCGAGAATTACGGACATGCTTGCAAGCCTCTTAGAACTGCTAACGGTTGTTTTCCAGTGGCGATCATGGCAATGATGTTCATGCCGTCGTTTTCGTTGAGCCGTGGAATGGTGATGGAGGCATCCAGACCTCTCGAGTATGCCTATTCGCCCAAGGTAAAGATGACGTTGACCGTGGTTGAAACTTTCACTGGGCTATTATTGATGAGGTATGGTCTGTACCTATAGGTCTTCACGGCATCCAAGGCCGCATCTTGCAGCATTGCTGGTCCGCTAACAACGCTCAGGTACTCGACCATCCCGTTCTCCGAAATAGTGACCCGCAGAACTACAGTGCCGGAAACACGCGCTGCTTTGGCGATAGGGGGGTAGACAGGCGGGGTCTTTTCAAGAAGCAAACGGACGGCTACTCCCGGCGAGATGGCAATTTTCTCAGGGTCCTGCTGGTCTTGATGATCCTGACCACTTGCACTTTCGCTTGGCGACGAAGTGACCGGCTCGTGTGTTTGGACCTCCAATGTCTTCTCCCTTTCGCCTCCGACTTGCCCTTGAGTCTGTGGGTTCTTCGAGGGGTAGATGAAGCTCGTTCCGGCGAGGAGCTCAATCCCTCCCTCTCGTGCGATGAATCCTCCCGAAAGAAACTGCAGATTCCCTAAGCGAATGGGGCCTGTCCACATCTGCCCCTCGGGGGTATTGACAACCGCAACCAGCTTGCTGTCGCTCCATTGGTAAACGCGAGCGTCACTCCCCATGTGGTATTTGCCCAGCAAATCCCTAGCTGGAATCACAACCCGTTTAGGCGCAGTGAAGACATAAAAGTTGTTCAGGAGAGCCTCGATTTCCTTCAAGTGCGCGCTCGACGGGAACATTTCGAGAAATGCGACGTAGCGATAATGCATATTTTCTGTCTTGACGTCTTGATACACCTCCTCCTCTGCCTGGCCGGGAGGAAAGTTCTTCTGTCCCCATTCCCTAGCAGCCTTACGATAAGCATCATCGATTTTCGGACGCTTGGGGGCCGGCGCGGATTCCCGCGTTTGGTTTGGGGGCTGGGTCGCATCGGTCTTCGCTTGTCCATGCGAATTCGAAGGACCGAGTGCGGTGAAGAGCACTGCGCTCAAGATCACGAATTTCACATGGTTCATGATTCTCTCCTTTACTACAGATGCGCCTGGCGGTTGGAAACTGGCACAAGCTACGTTCTCCATTCTTCGGCTGTCACGGCTATCTGAAACTTGCCACATTTGCCAACCCGCCCAGCAACAGAAGCAGCAACGCCTTCTGCGCATGCAGCCGGTTTTCGGCCTGATCGAAAACGATGGACTGCGGCCCGTCGATCACCGCGTCGGTCACTTCTTCATTGCGCCGTGCAGGAAGGCAATGCATGAAGACCGCTTGCGGCGCGGCTTTGCTCATCAGCGCGTCGTTCACCTGGTAAGGCCGGAAGAGGGGCGCGCGCTTGGTCGATTCGTGTTCCATGCCCATGCTCACGCACACATCGGTGTAAACCGCATCAGCGCCGTCCACGGCGACCTGCGGATCCTGCAGCAGGCGGATTTCGCATCCGTTGACCGCGGCAACCTCCCGCGCCTTGGTCACGATCTCAATATCGGGCGAGTAGCCGCGCGGCGTGGCCACGGTCACGTTGGCGCCCAGTTGCGCGCCGGTGAGCATCAACGAATGGCACACGTTGTTGCCGTCGCCGACATAAGCAAAGTTGAGTCCTGTGGCGCTGCCGAATTGCTCCTCGAGGGTCATGAAATCGGCCAGAGCCTGGCAGGGATGCTCGAAGTCGGAGAGCGCGTTGATGATCGGGACGCGTGAGTTGACGGCCATCTCAGTAATGGTGTCGTGCGCGTAGGTGCGCAGCACGATAACATCCACCCAGCGCTCCAGGTTCCGCGCCACGTCGGCGATGGTCTCGCGCTCGCCCAGCGGCGCATTGGTCTGGTCGACGAAGATGGCGTTGCCGCCCATCGTATTGATGCCGGTTTCGAAGGCGAGACGCGTGCGCAGGCTGGCCTTTTCAAACATCAGCACCATCTGCTTGGCGTCGAGCGCATGGCGGTACTCACGCGGATTGCGCTTGACGTCGTGGCCCAGCTTCAGAATGGCGCGCACTTCGGCGCTCGACAGATCCGCGATGGAACACAGATCCTCGCCGGCCATGCGCGCCGCCGCGGCAAGAATGTCGGGGTCCTTCTCGACGGGAACGGCGGTTTCCTTGCGTTCCATGGTGGCTTTGCTAGCCATGATGTTTTCCTCCTGCGGGCGCACTGTGCGCCGCGGCGTGTTCGGCAAAGACTTCGTCCAATGCGGCAATGGCCGTATCGATGTGGCTGCGCTCCAGAATGTACGGAGGCAGGAAGCGCAACACGGTATCGCTGGTGCAGTTGATGAGAATGTGGCGCTTGAGCATCTCCGCCACGGTGAGCTTGGCCAAATCC
>JBEKAS010000241.1:0-5982 GCA_050015795.1 Occallatibacter sp.
AGAAGGGGAAGAATTTGTAGCTTTGCGCCACGATGAATCGGCATGGGAAAGTCTCCTGAAAATGGCTGAATGAAATGAAAACTGAGCCGCGCGACGTGCCGCCGCGGCGTCTTCAGTGCGTTCAGGGAGCATCGATCCGAATTTTGCGTTCAATAGAATGCGCCGAAGCATCGCCGCGGGCAAGCAACGGCGAATGGCATGGCGAACTGCATCAAAACGGAAGGATGCCCTACCAGGAGATGGGAGGAGGGCGAATAAAGAGACGGATTTGCCGCTGATGGGCAATTGCGATGGGTTCGACCTGCGGGGCGGAAGCGCCAAGGTGCACGAGCACGATGACGGCAGCGGCGACCGCAGCAGGCGCCACCGTGTGCATGACGATGCACAACTGGCAGTGATCGGCGTCGCTCTGGTTGGGGTGCAGATGCGCAACCTGAGCCACGGCCAGCATCGCCAGCAGAACCAGACAAAGCACCGCCACCGCCGGCATAAAGCCGGGCCAGGCGCCGCGTTTCCCGAACCACTGTGGCCTGAATCCCTGCAAACGATTGCCCTTCCCCTTCTATTCTACAGAAGAGTACATAAAATTGGACGCTTCAGGCCTGGAGAGGTTGTATGCCGGGCGGTTTTTCCGCCGATCGTGCCGCCAACCGGGGTTATATGCGT
Organism: Occallatibacter sp.; assembly: GCA_050015795.1. Lineage (GTDB taxonomy): Bacteria > Acidobacteriota > Terriglobia > Terriglobales > Acidobacteriaceae > Telmatobacter. The sequence continues at coordinate 667 of JBEKAS010000241.1, forward strand.
CTAAACTGTGTTGCCATGGTGATCTTTCTGGAAATGCGCCGCTTGGGAGCGCTTGGCCTCGCGCCTCTTCTGCTGGCGGCGACGGCCGCGCACGCGCAAAGCGGCGCCAGCCAGGCCACGCCTCCGGCCCCAGGCTCCTCCAGTCAGACCTCGGCAAGTCAGAATCCGCAGGGTCAGAAGTCGCAGGGCCAGAACTCCCAGCCCGCACCCTTGAAGCCGAGCGTTCCCGGCATGGCAAGGAATCATCGCCTGATCCTGAAAGACGGCTCCTACCAAATGGTCCGCGATTACCAGATCGTCGGCGACCGCGTGCGTTACCTCTCGCAGGAGCGCGGCGAATGGGAGGAACTGCCCGCGAATCTCGTGGACTGGGATGCTACGCACAAGTGGGAGAAGGAGCACGCCGACCTGGTCGAAGAGGATGCTTCGCCCGCGATGAAAGAGGCGGAAGAACTCGACAAGGAGGAGTCCCAGGAGCGCAACGAGCAAAGTGCGCGTATGCCCCTGGTGGCCGAAGGTCTCGAGCTCCCCGATGAGGATGGCGTGTTCATCCTCGACACCTTCCAGGGCACGCCGGAGCTGGTGGAATTGATCTCGAGCGATCTTTCGATGAACGCAAAGAACCGCAAGGGCGTCACGGTGCTCAATCCGCTGGCCACGCAGAAAGCCAGCCTCGAGTTGCAAGGCGCGCACGCCAAGGTCCACCTTCATGTAAACGATCCGGTGATTTACTTGTCGCTCGGCGTTGAAGAAGGGACGGAGCCTGTGCTCACCCACCCCATCACCGTGGACACCAGCGGCTCAAAAGCAGTGAACGGCAAGCATGGCGCGCATTCGCCGCAGTCGGGATTCGTGATTGTGCGCGTGGATGAGCGCCAGGCGGTGCGCGTCGTGGGCGCCATTAAAGTCGGACCCACTGGAAACGTCACCCAGGACGAGGACACCATCCCGACCAAGGTAGAATTGATGCCCGGCAAACACTGGCTGCGCGTCACGCCGCAACAAAAGCTCACCATCGGCGAGTACGCGCTGGTCGAAATCATCTCCTCGTCCGACATCAACGAGTCGGTGTGGGATTTCCGCGTGGATCCGCGCACCGGCGACAATCCCAAGTCGATCGGGCCCATCCTGAAACAACCGCGCGAGTAACGCCGGCCTCAAGTTGTAGCGCTGGTCTCCAGACCGGGGCCCCCAAGAGACGGTCTTTGTTTCTTGGGGTGGGAGACCGGGGTCCCCAAGAGACGGTCTTTGTTTCTTGGGGTGGGAGACAGGCTGTAGTGCGGGCGTCCACGCCCGCGCCGATCAGTAAGCGATTAAGAATTCAAGCGGTCTGAACCCTGGCGCATCCGCTGCTTACTCCGCCGGCTGAACACGAAATGCCCCAACAGGATCAAAATCACCACGGTGCTCACCAGGGCATCGATGCCGGACATGCCTCGCGGTCCCCACAGCGCGTAGCCTCGCCCATCGAGCCACGTCATGTACACCACAGGAATGTTGCCGAGCGAGTTGATGATCGAGTACCGCGAGCTGCCGCTTTTGCCCGAACCACCGAGGAATTCCAGAGAGACCGCCGTGAACAACGCGTAACCCGCGCCGACGGTGAAGAGAAAAAGCGCTGTGCTCGCAAAATAAATCGTTGGTCGCTGCGGTCCCATGCTGAGCAACGCCAGTGTGGCCGCATTGGCCAGCCCCGCCAGCAAATACGCAATCGGAGCGCGCACGCGAACGGGAATCAGCGACACCGAGAGTGCGCCGGCAGTGGTCAGCAACGCGCCGCCGACCCCGTTGATCCACGCCACCTGTGCCCCACTCACTCCGTAGTCGCGGGCCAGCTCCGGCAGCAGGCCGATCATGGCTCCGCTGGCGCATGGCGCAACGATCAGAAGCGCATAAGGAATGGCCTCCCAGCGCAGAAATGTGGATTTGAATTCGCGGCCGACGCGCAACACGGTCTCCCATGCGCCGTGTTCGTGGACCATCGATTGCGGTGGCGCAGCAAATGCGAACAACGCGGGCGCCACGATTAGGACCGCCGCAATCCAGCCCAGCGCGCCCAGACTGAATCGCTCGGCGAACGACAGCAACAGGAACACCGCAACCGCGCCCACGGCCAGCGATCCAGCCTGGTAAAAGCTGCTCGCGCGGCGCTTGTTGGTCTCGCTCGCGAGCGCTCCCATCATGCCGCCGCACGCAGCCGCCACAACCACGCCGAAACACGCGCCAAGAAACAGCAATCGCACCGCCCACGGCGTGGCAAGCGTATGTTGGTGAAATGCGGCCAGCACCGCCGCGGCTGCGGCAGCGGCCGCAATCATCAGCCAGGCGCGGCGTCGCATCCAGAAGTCCGTCACCGGGCCCCAGAAGAAATAGATGGCGTGGGGCAGCGCAATCAGTGCCGCAATGCTGGCCGCGCGACCCGGCGTCACTCCCTCGTTGCGCAGCAGAAAGGTCAGTGCTCCGCTCGCAAGGCCCAGCGAAATCACTGCATCGGGCGCGATGAGAAGGCTGAAGAGCCAGGGGCGCTCGTGCTGCGCCGCCGGGGATTGGGTCTCGACCTCCGACCGTACCACTGGTGGCATGAGGGTTAGCGTAGCATGCAGCGGGGTTCGCCTCGACTCGTCCGGCCGTGATTTCGCCCCGAATAGCGAACGGCGATTTGCCGCTGCATTTGCCCAGTCCGGCGTAATTGAGAGGTGATCGCTGGTATTCCACATTTCGGTCTAAGTGGTTCGTCAAAAATGACTTAGGGGCGACTTGGAATCAAAAGGGAGCCCTGCCGGCATGGAGCCATGCTGCATGCTCCCACCAATGCGGGATACCAGGACGATTCAGTCGTGGGCTAGACTCAAGACGACTACTGCGGGAGAATATGGACACGCCGGTTCACGATTACTATGAGTTTCTCCAAATCAGCCCCAATGCCGATGCTGAGACGATCCACCGCGTCTATCGATTCCTGGCGGCGCGGATGCACCCGGATAACAACCAAACCGGCCACGAAGAGAATTTTCGCCTGCTGAAGGCTGCCTATGACGTTTTGTCGGATCCGCACCGCCGCACAGAATACGATGCGGCCCGGGCACGGACCCAGACGCCGCCGGAGCCGCTTGCCGCGACCGTCGATTTCATGGACGTGCTGGATGGCGAGTTGAACCGGCGGCTGGCGGTGCTGGCCGTGCTTTACTACAGGCGGCGCACAAACCCAACTTTTCCTCAAGTTCCCCTCTCCGAGATTGAAGAGCGGATGGGTTTCCCACGCGACTACCTGGACTTTACGCTGTGGTATCTGCAGAAGAAGGGTTACGTGGCCAAGACGGACAATGCGCAGTACACGCTTTCCGTGGATGGCGTGGACTTTGTGGAGACACAACGCGCGAACCTTCCGACCCTGCAGAAACTGCTTACCAGTGGTTCGCGATCGTCGGTCGAGGACATTGCGCGACCACAATACAGGCAGGCGCCCGCGGCCGCGCCCGAGCCCACCGCTGCCCCATCCACACCAAGGCAGCCCGCGAGAGGTCAACCATTCCGCGCTCCGGGACCGATTGTGCTGCCTTCGTCGATGAGCGAGATGAAGGACCGCCGCCTGGGCAGACCAGACCGCCGCGTCGGCCAACCCGATCTGCGCGAGAAGAAAGTGGAACGGCGCTTTCGCCAGCAGGAATGGCGAGAGGAATCGCAGGTCTAGCAGACATCCGGCACGCCGTTACTCGCGAGCGGCGATTCCCAAAGCCTTCATCTTCCGGTAGAGATGGCTGCGCTCCAGGCCCAGTAGTTCAGCCGCATGGCTGATGTTGTTGCGGGCCTCTTCAATTTTCTTCTGAATGTATTCGCGCTCGTAGGCGTCGCGAGCCTGCTGCAGGCTCGAGAACTCCTCCGTGGAGCGCGCGCCGGTCTTGTGCGTGAGGGGCGGCAGATGCTTGCGCTCGATACGCAACACGCGGGGATTGAGGATGAGCACGCGCTCGATCACGTTCTTCAGCTCGCGCACGTTGCCGGGCCAATGGTACCGGGCCAACGCCTCGAGGGCGTCTTCGGCAATCTCCATGCGCGCGCGGCCGTACTGGCGGCCGAACTCCGCCAGAAACTCGCGCACCAGCAGCGGAATGTCCTGCTTGCGCTCGCGCAGCGGGGGAACAAAGAACGGTACCACGTTCAGCCGGTAGAAAAGATCCTCGCGGAAGTTGCCCTTGGCAATCTCCTCTTCAAGGTCTTTGTTGGTCGACGCGATCAACCGCACGTCCACGTGCAGCGGCTGCGTGCCGCCCAACGGCGTAAACATCTGGTCGTCGAGAGCGCTCAGCACTTTGGACTGCGTTTTCAGGCTCATGTCGCCCACTTCGTCGAGGAAGAGCGTGCCGCCATCGGCGCGCTCCAGCGTCCCGCGCTGCTCCACCATCGCGCCCGGCTGCGCGCCATGACGAACCCCAAAAAGTTCCGCCTCAATATGTGCTTCGGGAATCGCCGCGCAGTTCAGCTCCACGAAGATGCCGTCGCGGCGTAAACTTTCCGCGTGAATGGAGCGCGCAATCAGTTCTTTCCCGGTGCCCGACTCACCGTAAATGAGCACGCGTCCGTTGGTCGGCGCCATCAGCCGGATCTGCTGGCGCAGGGCCTTCACCGGCACGCTTTCGCCGGTTAGCACGGATGCGGCGCTGAACTGGCGCTTGAATTCCACGTTCTCCGCGCGCAGCCGCCGCGCCTCCACGGCGTTCTTCACCACAATGAGCGTGCGCTCCAGCGAAAGCGGCTTCTCCAGAAAGTCGTACGCGCCCAGTTTGGTGGCCTTTACCGCAGTCTCAATGGTGCCGTGGCCGCTGATCATCACCACTTCCGGCCGCGTCTCCCCAGGCCATGTACGGATTTCGCCCAGTAGCTCGAGTCCATCGCGACCGGGCAACCAGATATCGAGCAGAACCACGTCGTAGGGCACGTCGCGCAGCAGCGTCGACGCTTCTTCGGCATCCGCCGCGCCGGCCACGCCGTAGCCTTCCTCGCGCAAAATCTCTTCGAGCGAGCTGCGAATCTCCGTTTCGTCGTCGACCACCAGAATGTGGTTCATGAGGCGATGCTCTTGGTTCGTTGCCCGCCGTTTGCTGCGGACGCAGGCTCGGCGTTGGGCTCCGCCACCGGCAACCGCAGCATGAAGCGCGCGCCCTTGGGAGCATTCGCTTCGGCGCTGATGGTGCCGCCGTGCTCCTGCACGATCTTGGCCGCAATCGACAGTCCCAGACCCGTACCACGATGTTTGGTGGAGTAGTAAGGCAGGAAGAGGCGCTCGCGAATCTCTTCCGTCAGGCCGTGGCCGGTGTC
>JBEKAS010000242.1:0-5915 GCA_050015795.1 Occallatibacter sp.
GGTCTGGCCGGCTACCTGCGCGAGCGCGGGTTGACGCGCGTGTTTCTTGCCGGGCTTGCCTATGACTTTTGCGTGGGATACTCGGCGCTGGACGCGCGGCGGCTCGGATTCCCGGCCGTGGTTTTGCGCGACGCCTGCCGCGCCATCGATCTCGACGGATCGGTGGCCGCGATGGAAGCGAAGCTTGCCGAGGCGGGAGTGGCGGTGATCGAGACGGCGGAACTTACGGGCTGAGCCCGCGCACGCGTAGAATCGCAGCAGGCGCAGCGAAGCGCCAATATATGTCTCGCAACTTTTACATTCTCGCCGCCACGCTCGGGTTTTTCGCGCTCGTCTCCGGAGGCATGGCGCTGGTGCCGTCGAGCTTTCAGCCGGGTTTGCCGGCCAATGGCACGTTGTGGCGCACGGTGGCGTTGATTCTTGTGGTGGGGGCGCTGGGGTCGGCGCTGATCGGGGTGATGAGCAATCTTTTCGAACAGGTCGATCGGCGCAGCGAACAGGGGCGCCGCGCGGTGCGGCAAAGGCGGCGCGGCAGGCAGGGGTAGCGAGTCAGGAGGCGTCGACTCGCCTTGCTCATTAAAATAGAAAAGTGCGGGCCGTGGCCCGCGCAGGATTGAGCTGACAGCGATGTTCGAAGTTACCGTCGAGGCAGATTTCTCCTCCGGCCACTATTTGCGCAACTACAAAGGCAAGTGCGAGAACCCGCACGGGCATAACTACAAGGTGCGCGTGACGCTGGCCGGCGCCGAGCTCGACGGAGCCGGGCTGCTGCTCGATTTCAAATTATTGAAGCAGGTGCTGCGGCCGGTGATCGAGCGCATCGACCACAAGATGCTGAATGACCTGGAGCCGTTCACGGTGCTGAACCCCTCGGCCGAGAACCTGGCAAAATATTTCTACGACGAAACCAACCGGCATCTGGCGGATGTGACTGCGGGCCGCGTGCGCGTGAAGGACTGCACGATCTGGGAGACGGACACGACCACGGCTACTTACTACGAGTAGATGGGCGCTTTTTGCGGCTGCGTGCAGGCTGTGCCTTGCGGCGCTTCCAGGAGGCAGGGAGCTCATCGCCCTTCATGGGAGGGTTGCCTCGTCCGGCTTTTTCGAGAATCTCCAATGCGCGGGTTGGATCGGCACCCCGAGTGTATCTCGCGAAGAACTCCATTGTGCGGTGGGCGGATAGTTTCTCCGCCAAGGCGACGTTGATCAGCTGGTTCAGAGCAACCCCCTCTGCCTGGGCAAAAGCTTTTGCCTCCTCCATCAGAGTGGGCTGGAGCCGCAATGCAAAGTTGCTTGTTCTCATAGGTGCTTCATCCTTTCCAGCGCTTCGGCTGGACTCAGTGTCAAAATGCTAAATCGTCCAGCGGCGGCCAGAAAATCCCGTGTATTGAGGGTTACGATCGCGTCCGCCTTTCCGTGGTACGCGGCCTCAAGTACGAACTCGTCGTCAGGGTCGACAAGTTGCGGCCGCAGGCGGCTAGCGATATGCACCTGCTCGCCGATTCTTACGATTGCCTTCAACATGTCTGTAATCGCTTACTCATTGAGGTCCGAAGCTCTCACGTGCTCCGGGCGAGTGATAACGGCTTCGTATTCCAAAACCAGCGACACTGAAACGAGCGGCTTGAATTCCTCATCGAGCACCATTCTCAGAAGCTCGCGCGACGCGCCTCTATTGCTGCGAATCCCAGCTACCAGCACGGACGTATCGAGCACTGCCCCTATGAAGCGATCATATCACATGCGATATCATGAGGTAACGCAAAATTCGTGCCGCGACGGCTATCCGGCGAGGAGAAGAACGCAAACGTCAGTTCATCTGGCCGGATTTTGACTGCAGGTATTTGTCGAAGGGAACATCGAAATAGAAGAGCTCGTTGCCCTCGGAGTCGCGGATGGAGCGCACGTAGAGCCTGGCGCCGACCAGCGGATGGCTGAGACCCGAGACATCGTAAAACAGGAAGCCGGCGCGCGTGGTGTGCGGCTCGACGGCCAGGGCTGAGTACTCGAAGGTGTTGAAGTCCGACTCGATTTCCGGCATGCTGCCTTTGGGCTTGGTGTGGATGGGCGGCAGCGGCGCGGGCAAAGGAATCTTGCTGCCCTGGCGTTCCTTGCGCGTCATCAATCGCTCTACATCTTCGGGTTCGGCCGCCTGGATGCGGTCGCCGTTGGCGGTTTCAAAGAGAATACGCGCGTCGCGCAGCGAGATGGGCTTGTCGCCCAGGTTGGTGACGATGAGGCGCACCGGCATGACGTCATGGTCGATGTAGTCGACGCGGAAGATGGACTCTTTTTCCTTGGTGTCGTAGGGTTCTACGGCGATGGCCACGTGCTCGTCGGGGTGAATCTCGACCGCCGGGAAGGAGGTGGCCGGCTGCACCGGGGGCGGGTTGTGTTCGGCGGCGAAGCCTATTGCCGCCAGCCCAAGGATCAAGGGCGGAACTGCAGCAAAAATTCTCATCGTGCTCGACTGTATCATTCTAGGGTGAACCACCCCATGAATCAGATGAGGCTCTTCAGGGTTAGACCGGCGGAAGAGCGAATCGGTACCGCATGACGCTTTTTTTCTATAACGTGGCCCTGCTTGCGGCGTTGGTGGCCGGTGCGCCGTGGTGGCTATTGCGCATGGCGACCACCCAGAAATACCGGGAGGGGCTGCGGGAACGGCGGGGACGCGTCCCGAGGCGGCTGGCTGCGGGTTCGGGGGCGGGCGGGCGGCCGCTGATCTGGGTGCACGCGGTGAGTGTGGGCGAGGTGCTGGCCGTGACACGGCTGGTGAAGACGCTGGATGCGGCGCTGCCGGGGTATTTTATAGCGATTTCCACGACCACGCGCACGGGACAGGCGCTGGCGCGCGAACGCTTCGGAGCGAACCGGGTGTTTTATTGCCCGCTCGACTTGCCATGGGCGGTGCGCGCGTACCTGAATGCGCTCAAACCGCGCATGCTGGTGCTGGCGGAGACGGAGTTCTGGCCGAATCTGCTGAGCGGATGCTTTCGCCGCGGAATTCCCGTTGCGGTGGTGAACGCGAGGATCTCCGATCGCTCGTGGCCGCGCTATAAAATGCTGCGCCGGTTGTGGAAGCCGCTGTTGGGGCGGCTGAGTTCGGCGCTGGCGCAGAGTGAGACCGACGCCGAACGCCTGATCGCGATTGGCTGCGCGCCGGAGCGGGTTCGGGTGGCGGGAAATCTGAAGTTCGATGTGCGCGCGGCGGAAGAGGCCGAGGCCACGCGGCTCTTGAAGGCGAAGTTGGCGGGGTTGCGCCTGGTGGTCGCGGGCAGCACGTTGGAGGGCGAGGAAGCCGCGTTGCTGGAGGCGTGGCCGAAGCTCCTGTATGTCGATGCGCAGTTGGCGATGGTTCTTGCGCCGCGGCATCCGGAACGGTTTGCGGCGGTGGCGGCGTTGCTGGAGAAGTCAGGGAACCGGTGGACGCGGCGGTCGCAATTGGATCCGGTAGAGCCGCTCAAGCCCGGTGAGATCGTGCTGCTGGACACGATTGGCGAATTGGCGTCGGTGTATTCGCTGGCCAGTGTGGCGTTCGTGGGCGGCAGCCTGGTTCCGGCAGGCGGGCACAATCCGCTGGAGCCGGCGCAGTTCGGCGCGCCGATTGTGATGGGCCCGCACTACGCGAACTTCGTGGCGATCACCGACAGCTTGCGCGCACACGATGCATTGCGCATCGCGGCAAAGGAGGAGCTGGCCGCAGCGCTGGCTGCATTGCTGGGCGACCGGGCGGCTTCGGAGGCGATGGGGGCGCGGGCAAGAGAGGTTTTCGAGCGGCAGGCTGGCGCAACGGATCGATGCGTGGCGGCGTTGCGGGCGTTGCTCGGGGAGCGCAAGCCATGACGCGCGCCGCACGCCCGTGGCTGTGGCCGCTGGTCCCGGCCTACCGGCTGGCACTTGCGCTGCGCGATGTGCCGTTGCGCATGGGACTGAAGCCGGTGCGGCGGTTGCGGTGGCCGGTGGTGAGCGTGGGAAGTCTTTCGGCGGGCGGAGCGGGGAAGACGCCGCTGACGATTGCGCTGGCGAAGGCGCTCACGGCGCACGGCGTGCAAGTGGATGTGCTTTCGCGCGGCTACGGACGGCGGCGCCGCTCCGCGGTTCCACTCTTGGTTGATCTCAGAGGCACAGCAGAAACGTTCGGCGATGAGCCGTTGGTGATTGCGCGCGAAGCGCAGGTGCCGGTGTTTGTTGCGGCAGAGCGGTATAAGGCGGGGATGCTGGCCGAGGGAGCAAGGGAGCAAGGGAGCGAGGGAACAAGAAAACAAGGGAGCAAGGGAGCAAGGGAGCAAGGGAGCGAGGGAGCAAGTCGGCGAGTTGGCGTGCATCTGTTGGATGATGGGTTTCAGCATCGGCAGCTCCATCGCGACGTGGACATTCTGCTGCTGAGTTCCGAGGACCTCAAAGATCATCTGTTGCCTGCGGGGAATCTGCGCGAGGCATTGCATGCGGCGGAGCGGGCAAGCGTGATTGCGATTCCGGCGGACGAACCGGAGGTTGCGGATTGGGTGAAGTCTCGAGGCTGGGAGGGGCAGGTGTGGCGGGTGCGGCGGAAGATGGACGTGCCGCAGGTCGAGGGGCCGGTGGTGGCGTTTTGCGGAATTGCGCGGCCGGAGCAGTTTTTTGAGGGGCTAGAGAGCGCGGGACTCGACCGCGCGGGGTTACGCCTGGCGGCGCGGTTCGCCTTCCCAGACCACCACAGCTACACGGCCGGTGATCTTGAGCGGGTTACGATCGCGGCGCAGCACGCTGGGGCGACGGCGCTGCTTACGACCGAGAAGGATCGCGTGCGGCTGGGCGCGATGGCGGCGGGCCTTCCTGCATCGCTGTTGCTTGAGGCAGTCAAGCTCCGCATCGAGATCGAAAACGAGCGAGCCGCGGTCGACTGGTTGATCCGCGCGATGAGAAAGACTGCGTGACGTTGGTGCGTCTTACTTGTCGATTATTATTTATTCGCCACCACCGAACTTTCAGTGGCTGCAACACCTCTCTTAAGCATGCACACCCGGACTCAAGCGAACGAGCCCCCGACGCCCGACCAAACCCTTCTGGTGCTTCTCGCCCAAACCGGCGACCGGAGCGCACTGGAACAGCTTCTCCGTGAAGCCTATGCGCCGTTGCGCCGCTATATCACCCGTCTTGCCGGCGAAGCGCTTGCCGATGACATCCTCCAGGAGACTTCGCTCCAGATCTTCCGCAAACTCCCGTTCCTGCGCGAGCCCGCTGTCTTCCGCCCCTGGACTTTCCGGATCGCCTCGCGTATAGCCTTCGCCCATCTCAAACACGCCCGGCGCTGGCAACCCCTCGACGACGCACCTTCTGAACACCTCACTGCCCTCAACACCACTCTCGGCGAGCCCACGGACGAGGCCTTCCTGGCCCTTCTCGACCACGTCTCTCCCGCCAGCCGAGCCGTGCTTCTTCTTCACTACCAACACGATCTCTCACTCGAAGAAAGTGCCGCCATCCTGGAGATTCCGATCGGCACCGCCAAGTCGCGCCTCCATTACGGAGTCACCACCCTTCGCAAACACCTCACCTCGGAAAGGAAACCCGCATGAGCCCCGAACACCAGCATCCCAACTCCGAAAATGCCAACGCGGAACTCGCCTTCGTCCAGCAGGCCCTGGCAGCCGCCGACAGATCCGAACGCTCGTCCCGCATTGTTGTTGGCGTGCTCGCCATCCTCGCGGTCGTCGTATTCATCTGGATGCATCTCCACATGTTCCCGCCAGAAAGCCTGGGTGGACTTCTGCATTCACTGCTTCGCGTCGATCTTTTCTTCCTGGTTCTCCTGTTCGCCATTACCATGTACCTTCGTCAGGTGATCAACAAGAACACCCGCACAATCCTTCGGGCCCTGGCTAACATCCGCCAGCACTGATTTGATCGCAGACGAAACGCGGGCCGCC
>JBEKAS010000243.1:0-5829 GCA_050015795.1 Occallatibacter sp.
CGCTTGGCCGCTCGCGTCTGCACCGTTATCATCGCTCCATGTCGCCGCTCACTCCACCACCCCGTCTCAAGCCCACGTGGCGCGTGATCGTCGAAGTCGCCTTTATCATCTTCCTCTTTTACTCGAACCTGCTCATGGGCGAGTTCACCGGCGTCAACGGTCAGGGCAAAACCCTCGCCTTCGCCCTTCACGACATCGTTACGCCAATGAACTTCCTCATCGCGCTGGTCAGCGCTCTCATCGGCTACGTGATCTTCGAATACCTGCGCCACAAGCTGTAGGGAGTAGTGTGAGTGCGAGTGTGTGAGTGTGGACAGTGTGCAAGAATCACTGGCCGCTCACGCTCACACTCACACTGTCCCCTGTCTTTCAGTCCGCGTATGTCGGTTCTTCCACCTTCGCGGTCTCCGGCAGCGGCTCGGGGTAGTACGCGTTGCGCACGTACTGCTTCACCATGCGGTTGGTGTTGAAGTACGAGCCATTGAACGCCAAAGTCATGCGCATCAGCCGCACCCAACCCGCCTGCGCGTCGCGGTAGAGCGGAACCACCGCCGTCTCCAGCTTGGTGTAGAGCGAGTGCGCCTCTTCTTGGTCGTTGGCGCCGTCTTCAATCGCCCATCCCGTCACGCCTTCAATGCAACCCTCGATCCACCAGCCATCCAGAATCGACAGGCTGGGCACGCCGTTCATCGCCGCCTTCATGCCGCTGGTGCCCGACGCCTCGTACGGCCGCCGCGGCGTATTCACCCATACATCCACGCCCGCCGTCAGCCGCGCGCCCAGGTCCCACGCGTAATTCTCGAGATAAATAATCCGCAGCTTGTCGTTGGAAAGCTTGGCCGCTTCTTCCACCACCTGCTGGATCAGCGCTTTGCCCGGCTCGTCCTGCGGATGCGCCTTGCCGGCGTACAGAATCTGCAATCCGCCGGCCTTGGCCGCAATCTCCTTCAGCCGCTCGGGATCGTTGAACAGCAAAGTGGCGCGCTTGTAGGTAGCCGCGCGCCGCGCAAAGCCCAAGGTCAGCACTTTGGGATCGAGCACCAACCCCGTCCGCGATCCCACCCCGGCCAGCAGCTCCTCTTTCGCGCTCGTGTGCGCCGCCAGCATCGCCGCCTCGGGCACGTCGATGGCGTTACGCAGATACAGGTTGTCGCGCCGCCACGCGGGAATGTGCTCGTCCAGCATGCGCTGCACAGGTTCCGAGATCCACGTGCGCGCGTGCACGCCGTTGGTGATGGAGTCGATCTTGAACTCCGGAAACATGGCCCGCGACACCTTGCCATGCTGCATGGCCACGCCGTTCGCATGGCGCGAAAATCGCAACGCCAGCAACGTCATGTTGAGTAATCCGTCACGGAAGCATCCCAGCCTTTCGAGGCGCGCCGTGCGGTCGCCGCCCAGGATGCGAATCGCCTGCTCGGTCGAGAAGCGGTCGTGCCCCGCCGGCACCGGGGTGTGCGTCGTGAACACGCATTTGCGCCGCACCTGCTCGATGTCCGCGTCGGTCGCACCGTTCTGCGGACCTCCGCCCAGCTGGCTCTCCAGCAGTGCCAGCGTCAGCAGCGCCGCGTGTCCTTCGTTCATGTGGTATACGTTCACGCGCAAGCCCAGCGCATGAGCCATCCGCACGCCGCCCATCCCCAGCACAATCTCCTGCTGCAGCCTGTAGTTCGTATCCCCGCCGTAAAGGTGGTCCGTCAGTCCCCGGTCCCAACCCGAGTTCCCGTCGAGGTCGGTGTCGAGCAGATAAATCGGTACCACGTGGCCGGACTGGCCCCGCATGTCATAGCGCCACGCGCGAACCGTGACCACCCGATTTTCCACCTGGACCGTAACCCGCGCCGCCTCCTCCGCGCAAAAGTCCGCCGGGTTCCATGGCTGTACATCCTCTGTCTGCGCACCCGCCGCGCTCAGGTGCTGCTCGAAATACCCTTTGCGGTGCACCAAAGAAAAGGCCGCTAGCGGCACGCCCAGGTCGGCCGCCGAGCGCAGCGTGTCTCCGGCCAACATGCCCAGGCCGCCCGAGTAGGTCGGCATCGATGGTTCAATGGCGATCTCCATGGAAAAATAGGCAACATGGCCGTTGTCGGGAACTGTCTCGTAGGAAAAGGGTTTCGAGGTGGCAGATTGCATATATTTTCTTCCCCGCGTCACTTCGGCCCCCAAACAACCGGCCCACCGGGCTTCAGCACACGGTTCCCACTGCGTTCATCGGGGCAAATACCTTCCAAGTTTAGCAAGGAAACCTTCTCAGGCAAGACTCCCAACCGGGTGGGAGGTAACAAATCTGTGGGACAGACAATCTGCCGCGCTCCCGGCCCAAAACGGAATCGTCTCGCGCCGCGAACGCTGAATCGCGGGGTGCCCCACCCTCGCCGGGTTTTTGTTTTTCCGGCTAGGGTGGGAGTCACTATCTAGCTCCGCTGTCTCACTCCAGCCCGTGCGCCCCTCCCGAGGCATGGCACACGTGAATCTGCGGAACGATCCCTGTCTGCTCCGCGTAGCGCGCGCCCAGCGCTTCGGCAAACGCTACCGCCTCGGTCTGCTCCACCAGGTTGATGGTGCAGCCGCCAAAGCCTCCGCCCGTAAGCCGCGCCCCGATCAGCCCTGGCAAATCCTGCGCCAGCGCCACCATAGCGTCGGCCTCGACGCAACTGCCTTCAAAGTCCTGGCTGTAGCTGCGGTGCGCCTCGGCCATCAATCGTCCCAGTTCCTTCATGTTGCCCTCGAGCAGCGCTTCGCATGCCGCCACCGTGCGCAGGTTCTCGCTGATCACGTGCCTGGCGCGCAGATAGCTCTTGGGCTCCATCTCATGGCGCCACTTTTCCAGGTCCTCGAGCGTGCAATCGCGCAGGAACTTCACGCCCGGCTTGTGGCTGGCAATCACCGCGCACGCCGCCTCTGACTCGCGCCGGCGGGTCGGATAGTCACCGCCCGCGACAGAGTGTTTGACCATGGTGTTGGCAATCACCAGCGCCACATGGTCGGGAATCGGCGCCAGCTTGTAGCTCAAATCGCGACAATCCAGCAGCAGCGCGTGATCTTTTTTGGCGTTGAGGCTGATGAACTGATCCATAATGCCGCAGTTCGCGCCCACAAATTCGTTTTCCGCCCTCTGGCACAGCCGCGCCAGCACTGGACCCGGGTAACTCGCGCCCACTAACGAAAGAAGCGCCAGCGCCGTGGCTACTTCCAGAGCCGCTGAGCTCGACAGCCCCGACGACAGCGGCACATCGCTCCAGATGCTCAGGTTGAACCCGGGAAACCGGTGGCCCTGCCCGTCCAGAATCCCCACCACGCCCAGCGGGTAGTCGGTCCAGTCTCTGCTTCCGCCAGCAGTCGCTCCTGCACAGAAAAACCCGATGCCCTCGGGGGGATGGTCGACTAAGAAGGTCTTCTCCTCGCCCTGATTTTCGGAGTAGATCGTGATCTTGCCGTCCGTGCGCGGCGAAATCCCCGCCAATGTGGCAAGGTTGATCGCCGCCGGCATCACGAACCCCTCAGCGTAATCGGTGTGTTCGCCAATCAGGTTCACGCGCCCCGGCCCCACAAAAACCGCGGGCTCCGCCTTGAACCGCTCCCTGTGCATGGAACGAAATACTTTTGGATCGTGCATACTCTTCTACCTCATCCTGAACTGCAAACTACGAACTATGAACTGAGAACTGCTTTTTGACAACGTTTTCTTTTTAACCCAAACTCCAAATGCGCCGCAAATTCCTTACCCGCTTACCACTTCATCGCACGCCGCGCTCAGCCGTTCCCAGATCTCGCCCATCCACGCCTCGTGCTCCGGCTTCATCAGCACCGAGCGCAGGCAAGTCAAAGCGCCGGCCTCATTCTGCGCAGGTTTGCGTGTCCCAAACCACGACCCCGGCAATTGTACTAAAGCCAGATGCAATCCTCTCCTGGCGCACGCATCGAACACTTTCCGCGCTTGCTCCGATGCCTTCCGAGAGTCTGCTGCATGCAATGCCCACACCACAATGTCCAGCTCCGGCGAGTGCCCCGGCTCTCGGCTCTTGGAAGTTGATGGACGCGGGTGCCCCGGGTCCCTCGCATTTGGGGACCCGGGAACGCACGAACCCAAACCGACAAACCGGCCGTCAGAACGCACCCTCCGGTCCAGTTCGAGCGCCGCCCGCCGTCCCCGCCTGAGCCCCTCGGCAAACGCTCCGTCCTTCGTGAGCGGCAGCAGCCGTTGCGTCGCCCACAGCGCCACCGCCGCCGCGCCCGCTCGCGAGCACTCCAGGCTGATCTCGCCCAAATGCAACTGCTTCGACGTGAAATACGTGTACGGCGAATCGTGCTTGTAAAACCGTCCTACCGCCGGATCCCGGAACAGTACGCACCCGCAGCCGTACGGTTGCAGCCCGTGCTTGTGCGGATCGATCACGATGGAGTCGGCTCGGCCCATCGCCGCATAGGCCCGCCGCGCCGGCTCCTCCAAACTCTCCTCGATCAGCCCGAAGTATCCGCCGTAGGCCGCGTCCACATGCACCCGCGCGCCGTAGCGCCCGGCCAGCGCCAGAATCTCCTCGAGCGGATCCACGGCGCCCATAGCGGTCGTGCCCAGCGTTGCCACCACCGTGCCCACGTCGCCCTTGCCCAGTTCGTCTTCGAGCGCCTCCAGGTTCATCCGCCCGCGCCCCTCCGCCGCCACCGGCGTGAACTCCAGCTTCAGCACGCTGCCGATCCGCTGATGTGTGTAATGTGCCTGCGCAGAGCCAACGATTCTCCTCCGTAGCCTAGTCCCTAGTCCCTTAGTCCCGAGTCCCTGCACCTCCCGTCCCTCGGCGATCTGCCCGGCCATCCACAGCGCTTCAAGGTTCGCAAAGGTTCCGCTCGATGTCAGGTGGCCCAGATACTCCTTCCACCCGAACATCCCAGCGATCTCACGCACCGCCTCAACTTCCATCGCCGAGCTGGCCCGGCCTCCGTCGAGCGCGTGGTTGTTGGGATTGATCTTCATGGCCAGGGCGTAGGCCACCCGCGCCACCGGATGCGGCGGTTTCAGCATTTGCCCGGCATACAAGGGATGGAAATAAGGGTAGTTATCGCCGAGCCGGTGCGCCGTCTCCTCGAGAACCTGCGCCATGGCCTCCGCGCCCGCGCCCAGCTGCGGCTCAAACTTTGGCAGGGCGCCAAACTCCGCCTCCAGGGCCTCGGCGGCGTGAGCCAGCAACTCGGTGACAGGATCGTGCGGCATCGCGACCCCTCACCTTATCACAGGTCGGCCCGGCGAGAACCTGTAGCGCCGGTCTCCAGACCGGCTGTAGCGGGGGTCTCCAGACTCCCGCAGGGCGGCAAAGAATCTGGGAGAAACACGAGCTAAGCCATTACGGAGCAACAGTTTCAGAACGGGAAAAAGCACACCTGCCCTAAGTCACACATTTCCTGCGTGTTTTTTTGACGAAGATGATACACTGTGGTCAGCGTTAGAACCGATTCGGGCGTGAGCAGTACTCGCCCAAAGCAAGATTCTGCCAGTGTTCGCTCCGATTCATCCAGCGCAATTCAATCCCAGGAAATACGAACTAGTATGGAACAAGGTACTGTGAAGTGGTTCAATGACGCGAAGGGCTTCGGCTTCATTTCGCGCCAGAACGGCGAAGATGTCTTCGTGCACTACTCTGCAATCAACTCAAGTGGTTTCAAGAGCTTGCAAGAGGGTCAAGCCGTGCAGTTTAACGTCGTAAAGGGTCCCAAGGGCTGGCAGGCTGCTGACGTACAGCCTCTCTAAACCTGATCAGCCGGATTCCGGCAGAATCTAGCTCGAAACAGCAAAGAGCCGGGAGCGCTTCTGGTGACAGCCAGGAGCTATCCCGG
>JBEKAS010000244.1:0-5819 GCA_050015795.1 Occallatibacter sp.
TGGGATGCGCCTATTGCGTGCAGGCCTGCCCCTACGGCTGCCGTTACATTCATCCTGAAAAGAAAATCGCGGATAAATGCACGCTATGCTACCACCGGATCACCAAAGGATTGACGACCGCTTGCTGCGAGGCGTGCCCGACGGGAGCGCGGCAGTTGGCCGATTTGAAGAATCCTAGTGACCCGATTCACGAATTTCTGAAGACCCACACCGTGCAGGTGTTGAAGCCGCAAATGGCCACCGGCGCGAAGGCTTTTTATAACGGCTTGGATGGTTCGGTGCGGTAAGAAAAGCAGGCATTAACTTTTAGCCTTTAGCTCTTAGCTGCGTCGTGCGACGGGAAGCCATGACGGCAGGAGCAAGAAAGAAGCTAGGAGCCAAAAGTCAGGAGCTAAGAGCTAGGAGCTGTATCTATGAGCGGTGTTGAAGGTTATATGTATCCCAACGAGATCACGCTTTACTGGAGCGTGCTCATCGTTTTGTACCCGTTCATCACAGGGCTGGTCGCGGGCGCTTTCATTCTAGCCTCGCTGGAGCGCGTGTTTCGCGTGGAGGCGGTGAAGCCGACGTACAGGCTGGCGCTGCTGACGGCGCTGGCGTTTCTGCTGGTTGCGCCGCTGCCCCTGGTCTTTCACCTCGGTCATCCCTTCCGTTCCCCGGAGATGTATTTTACCCCCCACAGCACTTCCGCCATGGCCATGTTCGGCTATGTCTACATGTGGTACCTGATGGCCGTGCTGGTCTTCGAGATCTGGCTCGACTATCGCCGCGACATCGTGATTCTCTCGCAGCGATCGAAGGGCCTTCTGCGCGTGATTTACAAGATCATGACGCTGGGCTCGAGCAACATCAGTGAAGGCTCGCTGCACATCGACGACAAGGTGGGCTGGATCGTTACCCTGGTCGGCATTCCCTCCGCCTTCCTCCTGCACGGATATGTCGGCTTCATCTTCGGCTCTCTCAAGGCCAATCCCTGGTGGTCGTCCCCGCTCATGCCCGTCATCTTCATCTTCTCCGCCATGGTCTCCGGCATCGCCGCCGTTATGCTGCTCTACATGGCCCTCACAAAGCTGCGCAAGCAGACCATCGACATGCGTTGCGTTGACGCCATCGCCATGTACATGTTCTATATCTTCATCATCGACTTCAGCCTCGAGATGCTTGACCTGGTGCACCGCATCTACCTCGCTGATGAATCCTTCCGCAGCCTCGATTTCCTGGTCCACACCAAACTCTACTTCTCGCAGATTGTGGTCCAAATCTGCATCGGCACCATTGTGCCGCTGGTGCTGCTGTTCATCGCCCAGGTCACCAAGCTGCCCGAGATTGTCCGCAAGTACATCTACTCCATCTCCGGATGCCTGGCCCTCATCAGCGTCCTCGCCATGCGCTGGAACGTGGTGATCGGCGGCCAACTGTTCTCGAAGAGCTTTCTTGGGTACACGACCTACAAGATGGAGCTGGTGACACGAGAAGGATTGCTGGTGGCCATTGGCTTGACCATCCTGCCGTTGCTCTTCCTGTGGGTGCTGGTCAAGCTGCTGCCTCCGTGGCCCGAGAAGAGCCTGCACCAGGCCGCGGCGGGCGACTGAGTTGGGACTCCCGCGAAGGATCGGGCGTGCATTATGAACGATCTTCCCGACGAAATCGAGCGACTTAGAAATCGCCTGGATGCGCTGGAGCAGCGTGTCGATGCCCTTGAGCATCCGCCCGCTGCTGATTGGCCGCATCCCTTCGCGGAAGTTGAATCGGCGCTCGCCGCCGCGTCGGCGGCCGTAGAACCTCCCGCGCAGCCGGGGAATCTCTTCCCGGTGGTGGGCAAAGCTCTGCTGGGCATTGCCGGCGCGTATGTGTTGCGTGCCGTGGAGGAGACCAGCGCTCTTCCGCGTCTGACCGTTGCCGCTGCCGGCATCGCGTATGCATTCCTGTGGCTGGTTTGGGCGGCCCGTGTGCGCGGCGGGCCGCGCTTCACCAGCTCCATCTACGCCGGTACATCCGCGCTCATCCTCGCTCCCATGCTTTGGGAGCTGACCCTGCGCTTCAATGTGTTGCCCGCCGCTGCCGCCGCGGTAGTGGTCTGCGGCTTTGCCCTTACGGCCTTCGCGCTGGCCACCTTCACGCCGCGCGACCTCAAGCCAGTCGTGCGCGTGGCGTGCGTCGCCGCAGCCGCTCTCGCGCTGGCGCTTGCCATCGCTTCGCACGTTTTTCTGCCCTTCGTGGCGGGGCTGCTCCTTCTCGCGGCGGTTTGCGAGTTCGTTCCGGGGTGCGATCGCGTGCCCGAGGTTGGCGCTTTGGTCGCGCTCGCCGCCGACGCGGCCATCTGGATTCTCGTCTACGTCTATTTCGCCGGGCAGACCGCGCATGAGGGTTACCCGGCGCTGAGCCGCGGCGCACTGCTCGCTCCCGGCATCGCAGTGTTTGCGCTGTATGCGGCGAGTGTGGGTGTCAAAACGGTTCTTTGCGCGCGGCCCATCGCAGTTTTCGCGATCATTCAGGCCGTCCTTGCGTTTCTGCTCGCTTCAGTGAGCCTGGCGGACTTCGGTCAGCCGGCCGGATTGGCAATTCTCGGCGTGGCATGCCTCGTTCTTTCCCCCGTGTGTTACGCCATGGTCTTCACAGTCTTCGCGCGCGCACCCAATTCGCGCAACGCAGCCGTATTTGCCGCATGGGCCGCGGCGTTGCTCCTCGCCGGTAGCTTCCTGCGTCTGCCGCCGCTGATTTTGATTCCGCTGCTCGGCGCGGCTGCGTTGGCGGCAGTGGGTTTGAGCAGGCGGGAGCGTTGGGCGGTTTTTGAGTTCTACGGAATGGTGTTTCTGCTGGCCGCTGCGGCGGCTTCCGGGCTGCTTACTTTTCTGGCGAGTGCCCTCGTTGGTACGCCGAGCGGCGCGCCGGCCGCGGGCGTGTGGCTGATCGCGATGTGCACGGTATTGTGCTACGCCCTCGGGCGCCCAATTGGGGACAAGCAATGGACCGCACAGGCGCTGCGTCTCGGCTTTGCCGCCCTGGCAGCTGGCGCCGTAACAGCATTGCTCGTCGACGGGCTCATTGCGCTCGTCGCACTGATCGTGATACCCGGCGCGCATCACCTGGCTTTGATCCGTACTGTAACGCTGTGTGCAGCGGCGCTGGTGCTGGTCTCTGGCGGCGCACACCGGCAGCGCCGGGAGCTGACGCGGCTGGGCTATGGGGCCATCGCGCTGGTCGCAGTCAAGCTCGTCACCGAAGATTTGCGCCACGGCCACCTGGCCTTCATTGCCGCTTCCATTTTTCTGCTTGCCTTCACGCTCATCGCCGCGCCGCGTGTAGCGCGTGCGCGGCAAAAGGCGTGACAGCACTCAACGGTCGACATTCTGGTAGTAAACATCGGGGTGGTAGTTCTGCGGTTGGTAGATCGGATGCGGGTTGATGATTGGTGGGTCATTCGGTTCCGGGTTCATTGGATGCGGGCGTATCGGGTGAGGCTTCGGCGCGCGCCGCGCCTCTTCAATCAGCTTCATCTTGCTGATGTGCACGTCGTAACCCGTGCCGGGCAGCAGCGATTCCAGCACGAAGGTCTCAGCGCTTCCGCTCTTCAGCTCGCGATAGCGATAGATGCCCACATCGCCTTCGCTGTTTTCCGTTCCGCCTGAAGGCATGTCGAGGAAAAGCTGCGCATCGGCCTCGCTGGGCGCGGCCACGTCGGGCGTGGAACGACTTTCGCCCTCCGACAGGCTCTCTGCCGCGTAGGAACGAACCAGCTTGGTCCAGTAGCGCGCCAGCAGATCGGTCGAAGCAAAGAGGTCGGCCCACACGATCTCGCCGCGCACCGCCACCACCACGCCCACCGCATGCTCGTCGCGCAGCTTCGCCAGCACTTCTTCCCGCGCCTTCATCACCGGTGCGGCAGCCTCATCCACCTTCTGGCTGATGGCCGGATTCTCCATCATTTTGGCGTAGCTCGTAGTGCCAAGCGACATCGGCGGTGCGGCATCATACATGACTCCGCCGCCTCTACCGGTTGAAGCAGGTGCCGGCGGAGCCGCAGCCGCCTCCATCTTCGACATCGTGCCATGCACCGAGTCCCACACCTGCTGCTGGTCCTGGTCGACCATGGCGCGCTCGCGCACCTCGGGTTGAACCATGAAGCTACGTGCGGCCGACTTGTCTGACGCGCCGAAGACGGGCGAGCTTTCCGTCCAGCGCCCAGGCTCGATGCAGAAAACCGAGAGATCGATAGGGTCCCCGTCGGCTTGAACAATGCGGTCCTTGGCGACAATGCGGTCCTGCTTGCCGCCCGTAACTACCTCACCCGCCAGCAGCAGCAAAGGCCGCTTGGAGTGGTTCACCAGCACCAGCGTGTTCACCTCGTCGCCACGATATGCGTTCTGCGGTTCCCCGGCACCCCTCGGCCGCGCCAGGCCGCGTGCGCGGCCCGCTTCGGTCACTTCCACTTCGCCGCTCTTCAGGCCCTCGTCGAGGGTAATGAACGGCGTTTCCATCGTGGATTTTCCATCAGCCCGCACCACGGGGAACAAAATCAGGTTCCCGCTCTCGATGGGAGCCAGCACGCGGTACGGGCCGTTTGCGCCTTCCCCCGGCTCGCCGGCGGCTTTCACGCCATTCCCATGGTCCCATGCCGCCAGCGCGAAAAGCAGCGCGGCCACCAATCCCAGTCTGCCCAGGTTTTTCATCGCTCTCCTCCACCGGCCTGATTCCCTCGGCCGGCCTTCAACCGTCGAACGCTCAGCAGGCAACTTCTTGCAGAATTATTCTGGGACCGCATTTTGGCGTATCGTGAGGGCGTGGGAATGGCGCCAACTGAATCCGCAGCAAGCGCAGTGGAGACTGGCATCCCGAATGGGACCGGCGCGCCCGATTGCGTCCTCGACCCCGGCCTGACCGCCGAGCTTTGGCGCGCCTGCGATGCGGCCCGCTGGGGCCTGACCCGCGACGAGTTTGAGCGAATCCTCGTCGATGCGGGAACGGCGCAGAACTTTGGGTTGGCCGAAGCTCCAGATGTAAACCCTGCGACACCAAAGCAGCAGGCCGCCTTCTTTCACAGCCTGTGCGTAACCGATTTCGCGCTCGCGCGCGCCTGTGCCCGCGGGAACGAGCGCGCATGGGAGCACTTTATCGCCGTCTTCCGGCAGCCGCTCACCCGCGCCGCCATCGCAATAACCGGCAGCGAAACTCTGGGCCGCGATCTGGCCGATCAACTCTACGCCGAGCTCTACGGATTGAACATGCGCGAGGGCCAGCGGCGTTGCCCGCTGCTTTCCTATCGCGGACGCGGTTCGCTGATGGGCTGGCTGCGCACCACCCTGGCGCAGCGCCATGTGGATCACTACCGCCGCACGCGCCGCGAGGAGCCCCTCAGGCGGACCAATGATGTTGAAGAATTTGACGAGCCGGCTCCCGACCCTCCGCCGCAGACGCCGGCCCGCGAACTCTCGCTGTTGGAGCGGGCGATTGAACAGGCCGTGAGCGGTCGCCAAGCCGAGGAGCGCTATCTTCTCGCGGCGTATTATCTTGACGGGCAGACTTTGCTCGAGATTGCGCGCGTGCTCGGCGTGCATGAGGCGACGGTGAGCCGCAGGCTACACCGCACGGCGAACCAGATCCGCAAGCAAATCCTGAAGGATTTAGAGCGCCACGGCATGAGCCGGCGGCAAGCGGAAGAGGCGATGGGCGCCGATTCGCGAGACTTAGAGGTGAACCTGAAAAAACTGCTGCAAAATTCGCAATCGGAAGCGTTCCAGGAACAGGCGGCGTCATGACTGCGACAAGCCAACACGGATTTCATCCCGATGCGGAGAGCCTGAGCGCATTTTCCGAGCAGG
>JBEKAS010000245.1:0-5810 GCA_050015795.1 Occallatibacter sp.
ACGGTTGCACCCTTCTTGATGTTCTTGAGAATCTGCGGATCGCCCGACTCGAAGCCGACGATCAGCAGCCGGCAACCCGCCTCGCGCATGGCCTTCAGCGTGTCGTAATCCGTAGTCACACGCGACGTGCAGCTCCAGGTGATACCCAGCGGCTTGAGCTTCTCGCAGAGCTCGATGGTTCGCACCTTCTGAATATTGAACGTGTCATCGTCGAAGAAAAATTCCTTTACCTGCCGGTTGCGCTGCGCGCGCAGCTTCAGGAACGACTTGGCCTCAACGTAGAGCCGCGGCAGGTCGCGATTGACGACGGCCTTCCACACCACGCGGAACGCCGCCTTGGGACGGAAGTAGTACTCGTCGTAGAAGCGGTGCACCATCTCCATCACGTAGTCGGTGGGCAGGCCGGGATACTCGATGTGCGCCATCTGGTGGCCGCCGCCGTCCTGCATCACATTGTTGGTGATGAAGCCGTTCTTGGCGGCGTACTCGTAGAACTCGGTGCCGGGGTACGCGTGCGCGATGGACACCTGGATGGTTTCGCAATCCAGCGTCTTGGCAAAGTTGATGGTGTTGCGGATGGACTGCCTGGTTTCGCCGGGCAGGCCGAGGATGAAGTCGGCGTGGATCGTCAAACCGAGAGAATGGCAGTCGTGCGCAAAGTCACGCGCCCGCTCCACGGTTGCGCCCTTCTTGATGTTCTTGAGAATCTGCGGATCGCCCGACTCGAAGCCGACGATCAGCAGCCGGCAACCGGCTTCGCGCATGGCCTTCAGCGTGTCGTAATCGGTGGTCACACGCGACGTGCAGCTCCAGGTGATGCCGAGCGGCTTCAGCTTCTCGCAAAGCTCGATGGTGCGCACCTTCTGGATGTTGAACGTGTCGTCGTCGAAGAAGAACTCCTTCACTTCGGGGAAGTTCTCCTTGGCCCACTTCATCTCTGCCGCAACATCATCCGTCGATCGCTTGCGCCAGGCGTGGCCTGAGAGCGTTTGCGGCCACAGGCAGAAGGTGCACTGCGCGGGGCAGCCGCGCGTGGAGTAGAGCGCAATGTAGGGATGCAGCAGGAACGGCACGTTGTAGCGCGTCACATCCATGTCGCGCTTGTAGATCTTCGTCGCCCACGGCATGGCATCCAGGTCTTCCACCTGCGGGCGGTCGGGATTGTGCAGCACCTTGCCGTCTTTTTTGTAGCTGATGCCGAGAATCTCGCTGAGCGGCTTGCCGTTGGCGAATTCGACGACGGAATAATCAAATTCGCGCCGGCAGATGAAGTCCAGCACCGGGCACTCGTTCAGCGCGCGGTCGGGATCAGTGGTCACCGGCGGTCCCACGAATGCAATCCGGATCGATGGATTTGCCGCCTTGATGGCTTCGGCAAGGCGCTGGTCGCCTTCCCATCCCACGGTGGAAGTGAAGAGCACAAGGAACCCGTAGTCCTTGCAGATGTTGATGGTCTCCTCGGCGGAGACGTGGTGGGGCGGCGCGTCGAGCACCCGCGAACCTTCGAGCAAGCCGGCCGGATAGGTGAGCCAGACCGGGTACCAGTAGGACTCGATCTCGCGCGTCGCCGGCCAACGAGAGCTGGCGCCGCCGTCGAAGTTCTTAAAGGAGGGAGGGTTGAGGAAGATTGTTTTCAATGGCATGGGCATCAATCCAATTCTACCATTCACGATCATTCGTTAGACGGATTCGCGGCCGGTTCGGCGGCAATCTCCGCAGTGAAGATGCAGGCTCTTGCATTCCATAACCCTCACAGAATCAATGTGCTTTTCGCCAGGTTTGCGATTTCGGCACCCTGACCCCTGAAACCTGACACCTGCTACGGCATGGGATGCAGCTCGTCCAGCCAGTCCTGCATGTGGCCGAGGGCCCGCAGCAGGCTCAGGCGCGCCTTGCTCAATTCCAGCCCGGCTTCCAGCGCGTCCTCGAATTTCTGCCGTTCCTCGATGCGCGCCAACTGCTCTGCCTTCGGGCTCAGTTGCGGCTGCGCGCCCTGGCCGCTGCTTGCGCCGTTGCCAAGCTCCAGTTGCGTCAATACGGCCTTGAGCTGTTCCTCGGCGATCTGCTGCTTTAGACTGGCGATCTCCGCCAATGCATCCAACTCGTGCAAATTCCCCGTCAGCGTGGCGATCTGCACCTCGTTCTGCCGCGCGGATTGTTCGGCCTCGACTGTTGCCCGCAGAGCCTCTGCCGCAGACTCCCTGGCCTTGGCACGCAGGGCAAAGTCAAAAAAAGGAACCGTGATCTGGATGCCAAAACTGACGTTATTAGGCGTGAAATTCTTGTAATAGGTACTGTAGCTATTCAGGTCGTCGGAGTCGTAGTTGTACACGGCTCCGAATCCGATCTGGGGCCGGCGCCACGATAGGTCGTCTCCCTTGGCCCGCAACTCCTCGGAATGCGCAAGGGCGGCAGCGGCGGCGGTTCCCAGCAGGCTGCGCGGAGTTTCATCCGCCGTAATGGTTGGAATCTCAGGAATGCTGCCGTGCTCGGGCAGGATGGAGCCGATGGGCAGCCCCGCGAGGACGGAAAGCTGCTTGGCCAGCGTGGCGGCGCGGGTTTCAAGATGAAGCCGCTGGAGTTTGAGGTTTGCGGCGGTCAGGCGCGCTTGCAGCAGGTCCAGGTCGGATCCCACGCCGGCCTCGGCGCGCTCCTGCTCGATCCGAACCAGTTCAGCAGTAAAAAGCTCCTGTTGGCGCGCCGCGGCTAGCTCACGGTTAACGGTGTCCAGCTCAATATAGGTCGTGGAGGCATCGAGAGCGGTCTGCTCGCGGGCGTCCTTGAGGCTCAGG
Organism: Occallatibacter sp.; assembly: GCA_050015795.1. Lineage (GTDB taxonomy): Bacteria > Acidobacteriota > Terriglobia > Terriglobales > Acidobacteriaceae > Telmatobacter. Next base: position 2,793 of record JBEKAS010000245.1, read on the forward strand.
TTGGCGGCTTCAATCCCGGCGCGAGCGGATTTGACGTACTGCCGCTGGGAGAAGCTGAGAACCAGCGACTGCATCGTGGCGCTTCCCACAGATGGCTGGCCGGTGGGGAAGCCATGAGAGTAGCCGACCATAGAACCGATGACGAAATTGGGGATGTAGGCGTCCTGGGTATTGGCAAGAACGGCTTGTGCTTTTTGCACATCGGCCTGCGCCAGCCGCACCGTCGCGCTGTTCTCCTGGGCCAGCTCCACCACCGTCGTCAGCGACACCTGCGCCGGCGCCGCGGCCGCAGCGGCGGCAAGAACCGCGCCAGCCAGTGCCGGCAGCCATGCGTGGCTCGATTTATGTGCGGTTCTCACAGTCGTTGCTTGCATCAATGTTTGGAATCCTGTGCCGGATTATATTCGCGCGCCATCGCCGTTGCCGCAGCAAACTCCTGCTGTGCGCCGGCGGCATCGCCGAGTTGCTGCTTCAACTGCCCCAACCGCGCAAGTGCGATGAATGCCGGAGCCTCCTCGCTCTTCGACGAGCCCGCAAGATAATCTTCCAGCATCGTCGCGGCCAGTTGCGGATTGCGGTTAGCCGCGATCAGCACGCCGGCCCCATCGTACAGTTCGATGCCCGGGTGCTTGTCGCGCGCCGCAGCGCTCATGCAGTTGTTGATCGCCGTATCCAGATCGGACCAGCGCTGGCGGCCACGATAGAAATTCGCCAAAACCGTCCACTTATCAGCCGGATGAGGACTCGTCGTCGCCGCCAGTTTGTATTGGTTTTCTGCGGTCGTGTAATCCTTCGCCGCCATCGCGATGTCGCCTCGCAATTGCGCTGCTCTGCCTGTGTCCACCTTGTCGAGCTGCGAGGCAATCTGTTGCGCTTTGCTCGTCCCGCCGCCCGCGATGCCCGGCGCCTGCGCATAGTAATCGCCCAAGTCAGAGAGCGCCGGCCCGTTCTGCGGATTCAATTGCACCGCGGTCTGCATCGCCGCGAGAGATTTTTTGGCATCGCCGTAGGCCGAGAGAAAGGAGGCGTGACTGGCTTGCTGCCCTAACGCCCGCCCCAACCACATGAAATAGTCGGAGTTCTTGTTGTTCAGATTGACCGCCTGCTGGCACTCGGCCACTGCCTGGCTCCACTGTTGCAACTCGAACCGCACGCGGCACAGTAGATTCTGGGCCTCGTCCGCTCCGGCGCCGGTTGCGGGCAACGGCGTAAGCAGGGCTAGTGCTTGATCGGCCTGCCCATTTTGCAAATAAGTGTTTGCCTGTGTCAGCGTGGCTGCGGGAATCTGCGCGCAGGCGATAGCGCCCCCGGCAATTGCCGGGCACGCCAAAAGCGATCCAACCGCTTTGGCAATCCGCATCACCGAACTTCCTTGATCGACACGCCCTCCTGCAGGGGCTGCCCGTTGGTGGTTCCGGTGGCGACAAGGTCGCCCTCCTGAAGGCCTGAGAGAATCGGCACCTGGGTCAGGTTCGGAGCTCCGATAGTGACCGTGACGCGTTGCAACTCGTTGCCGACGACCTTGTAAACAAAATAACTTCCGTTCTGTTCGTGGAGCGCCTCGCGCGGCATGCTCAGTGCATCCGGCTGGCTTGAGATGGTCACGGTCGCGGTTACGTTAGTGTCCGGCAACAGGTCGGCTTCCGAGCCGTCCAGATCCACCAGCACCTCGCCCACGTTGCGCGTCGTGTAAGTAACCACAGTGACCGGAAGGCGCGAGATGTGGCCGTGCCATTCGCGGTTGGGCTTCGCATCCCAGCGGATCGACACCGCCTGTCCCATCGCCAGCCGGCCCAGGTCGGGCTCGTCAAAGTAGGCGCGCACGCGCTCCTGGTGCAGATCGGCCATCTCCACCAGCAATTTGCCGGCTTCGACGTACTCTGAGGGCGCGGCGTCCAAGGTGTAGATGGTGCCCGTCACCGTCGCGTAGATCGCCATCTGCGCCTCCACGTGCCGCGCTGCCGCCAGTGCTGCCTCGGCGTCGTTCAGTGCCGCCTGTGCACGGGCAATTTCCTCGGGCGAGTAGCGATGTTGCGCGCTCTGTTCCGCGGCACGCAGGCTGGCCTGTGCGCTTTCCAGGCGCTCCCGCGCAGCCGATACTTCACCGGGCGCCGCGGCTCCCGTCGCGGCCAGCTTTGTCAGCGCGTCCAGGTCGTGTTGCGCCTGGTCGCGCGCCAGTCGATCCTGCTCCACCTCCGCGGCGGATGCCTGCTGCTCGGCTTGGGTGCCGTTGTGGGTCACAGCATCCAGCGCGGCTTGCGCCGTCCTCACCGCGCTCTCGGCGCTCGCCACCTGGGCGCGCGCCGCCACGTCATCCAATGTCAGAATCAGCTTGCCGCTGTGTACCAGGTCGCCCTCCTGCGCATATACACCCTTCACCGTGGTGGCCAGCGGACTGTAGGACTGAATAGGCGCAACCGGCTCGACGCGCCCGTTGGTGCTCACGGTGTTCTGCAGCATCTCGTGCTCCACCCGCGCCACGCGCACCGGCAACCGGTCCCGCAGAAAGAACCGCGCCGCGAGAAACACGACAATCAGGACGACTGCCGCACCGATCCAAAGCCATTTGCGGTTCATTTGCGTTCTTGCTTCATCCATGCCTTTAACCAGAGTCAGTATATAAGACTCGAATAGTTGAGGTTACGATTCAAGCAAATCGCCCCGTTCGTGCTAGTTCCGCTAACTCCGCCAACTCCGCAAACCCCGCTAGAATAATCCCATGACCACCGCTCCCCGCTACACCGACGAGCACGCAAAGGCCGGCCTCGACTTCAACTTTCCCCCCATCGAGACCTGGCAAAACCAGTTTCCCGGCTACGAGATTCAAATCGACGATCCCGAGCTCACTTCTGTCTGCCCCAAGACCGGTTTGCCCGACTTTGGCGTGCTCACCATTCGCTACATGCCCAAAGAGCGCTGTCTCGAACTGAAGTCGCTCAAAGAGTATCTGTTCAGCTACCGCAATCTGGGCGTTTTTCAGGAGAATATCGTCAACCAGGTTCTTGAAGACATCGTGAA
>JBEKAS010000246.1:0-5773 GCA_050015795.1 Occallatibacter sp.
GCGGCGTTTGCCCGGCCAGCACCGCCTGGTACTGGGCGTCGGTCAAAAGCATCAGCAAGAGCGTGTTCCCCGGCTGCACGGCGAAGTCGATCGAGAAGATGCCTCTGCCGGGAACCGAGACCGTCGCGCTCGACCCTGCGTTGGCGGGAACCACGACCCTTCCCTGCTGCAGAATCCTCGCGGCCGGGTCAAGAGGAATCGAACTTAGCTCCGCTTGCGCCGCCACTTTCACCGCGACGGCCATCATCGCGACGATCGAAATCACAACTGCAATGGTTTTCCTGGCTTTCATGCGTTCACCTCAATTCGCATCGTCCAACTGCATGGCGCGCACTGCGTGAGCCCTGCGGTTGCCCCGTCCCTCCGGCGCTGTTTGCAGGAAGTGTAGGAGCGCACGCGCCCACGCCCGCGCAACCTTGCGCCCTCAATCTGCTCCCGCAAACATGCTCGGACAATTACGGAAATCTTCCCTTTTTTGAAGTGCACTGTCAATACCACGTTCTTCCCGTCGTTGCCCCGCCTTGCCGCCCGCTCGCTCCTTCCTCTTCGCCCGCAGCGCTGGCCAAGTCCGAGACTCACCGCGCAGCCGGCTGCGGCCTTCTATCATCAGAGAGTATGCGATTCGATATCGTGACCATCTTTCCGGGGTTCTTTGAGAGCGTGTTTGCGCAGGGGATCGTGCGCCGCGCACAGACCGAGCGACTGGTCGAGATCCGGCTGCACGATCTGCGCGATTTTACGCACGACCGGCACCGCACGGTGGACGACCGTCCGTTTGGTGGCGGCGAGGGGATGGTGCTGAAGCCGGAGCCGCTGGCGGAGGCGCTGGAGGCGCTGGGGATTGGAGTAAAGCAAGGGAGCGAGGGAGCGAGGGAGCAAGGGAGCGGGACGCGCGTGATCCTGCTCTCGGCGCAAGGGAGGGTCTTCACGCAGGCGCTGGCGCGGGAGCTGGCGGCGCTCGAGCGCGTGGTGCTGGTCTGCGGGCGCTACGAGGGCGTGGACGAGCGGATCAACGAGCTCTACTGCGACATGGAGCTGTCGATCGGTGATTATGTGCTGAGCGGAGGCGAGCCGGCGGCAGCGGTGGTGGTGGACGCGACCATGCGGCTGATTCCGGGTGTACTGGGCAACGAAGCTTCAGGCGAGTTTGAAAGCTTTGGCGCGGCGGACGCGCAGATCGACGTCGACGTGGAGGGGGTTCCGCGGTCGCAGCATGGTGCGGGCGGCTTGCTTGACTATCCGCATTACACGCGGCCGGCGGAGTTTGGCGGACTCGTGGCCCCCCAGGTCCTGCTGAACGGAGATCACGCCGAGATTCGGCGCTGGCGGCGCGAACAACAACTGCGCAAAACGCTCAAGAACCGGCCGGAGCTGCTGGAGCGGGCGGAGTTGAGCGCAGAAGACGTGCGGACGATCGACGTCCTTCGCGCAGGGGAGCGATAGGAGACCTCGAAATCATGTTGCAAATCGCTGCTGTTGCCGAGCTCCTGGTTGCATTTGCTGTCTTCTCGCTGGTGTTCTTCAAGCAGGGCCTCATTTCGCGGAGGCAGAAGAAGGCTGTCCGGGCTCCCGCATCCCTGTGGGGCGTTCTGCTGCAGACAATCGGTTTCGCATTCGCATGGGCCTATTTGCGGCCGGACGGCTTCTCCAAATCAGCCTCGGAGTTGGTCGTCTCCATGATTCTGGCTCCGCTTTCGGTCGCGCTTGCGTGGGCCGCAGTGCGGCATCTGGGAAAGCAATGGCGCTACGAGGCGGCCCTTAGCGCGGACCACGAGCTGATTCGCACAGGGCCGTACCGCTGGATTCGGCATCCAATTTATGCCTCGATGCTCGGCATGACACTGGCCACATTGGCAGCATGGACGTGGTGGCCGATGGGAATCGCGTCCCTGGTCTTTTTCCTCGCAGGGACCGAGGTCAGGGTTCGCGCCGAGGAGCGTCTGCTGGCTGAGCGGTTTGGAGCGGAGTTTGCCGATTACCGGAAGAATACGCGAGCCTTTATTCCATTTCTGCGCTGATTGCCCGGCCCTTCCTTGCCGGGCGTTCGGCATCGGGAATATGGCGAATTTGGGTTCGGCCGATCCAGTAAGACCGGGTGTATCCTGATCCCGCCTTCAATTTCGAAATCCAGAGAGGGGCCAACATGATTCGCAGGAGTGGTTTCTTCGCATGTTTACTGCTCGGCGCCGCAGTAGCCGCCGCGGGGCAAACCCGCGACCAGAACTGGGATAAGTGCAAGGCCGACGATCCCGATACCAGCATCGCCGGCTGCACGGCGCTCATCCAGGCTGGGCAGGAAACACCCGCCGATCTGGCCACCGTCTACTTTAACCGCGGCATTGCCTACCGTGACAAAGAAGAATACGACCTGGCTCTGCAGGATCTGGATCAGGCCCTGAAGCTGAAGCCGGACTTTGCCGGCGCGCTGAACACGCGGGGCAATGTCTACGCCGATAAGGGCGAGCACGAACGCGCCATGGCCGACTACAACGATGCGATCCGCCTCGATCCGAACTACGCGCTAGCCTACTATAACCGCGGCAACGACTGGGGCGACGAGAAGGAGTGGGACAAGGCCATCGCCGATTACGACGTGTACGTGCAGAAGGCGCCCACCGATCCCGATGGCTTTAACAACCGCGGCCACGCCTACATGATGAAGGGCGACTACGATCGCGCCCTCGAGGATTACCAGGCGGCGCTGCGACTCAATCCGAATCACGCATTGGCGACCTACAACACCGGCGTGGTGTCGAGCGACAAGAAGGAGTACTCGCAGGCGGTGACCTGGTTCACGCGCTACATTGCGCTCGAGCCCAGCGATCCGGATGGTTATGAAAGCCGCGGCAACGCCTACCGGCATCAGAGCCGGTTCGATGAAGCGATTGCCGATTACAACCATGCGCTGCAAGTGAAGCCGGATTATTCGCTCGCCTATTACTATCTCGGTCTCACTGCCGATCTCCAGGGCCAGTACGATACCGCGATCGCCACCATGGGGAAGTACATCGAGATGCAGCCGAAGGACGCGGACGGATTCGCCGAACGCGGCCTGGAATACTTTGAAAAGGCCCAGTACCCGCAGGCCATCGCAGACTTCAACAAGGCTCTGGAGCTGCAGCCGAACCGGGCGTATGCCTTCGTGGAGCGGGGATGCGCACATTATCTGGCTGGGCAAACCAGCCAGGCAGCGGCGGACTTCGAGCTCGCCATCGGCGTCAATCCCTCGTCGAGTACGGCTGTCTACGCGGCCTTGTGGCTCCATATGACCAAGGCGCGGCTGCACCAAGTGGGCAATGAGGAACTTGAAGAGGCGGCGGAGAAGGCGGACCTGACGAACTGGCCCGGTCCGGTGCTGAAGTTCTACCTGGGGCAGATGACGGACGACGAGCAGATGGCGGCGGCTGCCGATCCCGACCCGCAAACCCACGTGGGCGAGGCCTGCGAGGTGAATTTCTACACCGGCGAGGATGCGCTGGAGCATCAAAGGCAAACCACGGCGCTGGCGCGCTTCCGCGCCGTGCATGACAGCTGCATCAAGAACTACGTCGAGTACGGTGCCGCGCTGGCTGAGCTGAAGCACATGACGGCGGCGCCGGTAAAGGCGGCCTCTCCGGTAAAGGCGGCGGCTGGATCTGCGAAGGCGGCGGGCAAACCGTAAGAGCCGACGCGGCCGGCTTGGGAAAAACAGAAGAACGCGGAAAAGATTGAATGATTGCGGGGCTCGCATTGCCCCGCGAACGGGGATGTTGCGCCCTGCGAGCGCCCGTGCCTGTCATCAGGATAGAGGCGCGGCGCGAAGGGCTATTTGAAGGGTTGAACCGGAGCGGGTAGGGCGGCGTCGACCTGGCCTGCGGCGATCGCGGCAACGTAGTAGTTTTCGCCGCGGATGGGCGCACCGGCCAGGCGGCGGAGCATGGCGAGTTGGCCGGCGTGGGTGAGGGCGTCGGCGACGGGTCCCTGGAAGAGGCGCTCGACGGGCGCCTGGATCGGTTCATCGGAAGCCAGGTATTGGTCGAGAGCGCGCAGCAGAACGTAGAAGTGATTCTGCTCCGCGCGCCACGGGAAGGGCAGGTGGGTTTCCCAGCGATTCACTCCCTGCGCCATATGGAGCGACCAATGCAGCAGATCGCCCATGTGCGCGAGGATCTCGACGGGGCGGCGGCCGGCGCCGTCGAAGTCGGCGAAGGACTCCGGGGCGTTCTCGATGGCCCGCGTGGTGCGGTAGGCGAGCGTGGCCAGAGTATGGCGGAACAGTTCGCGTTTTTCGTCCATGAAGGAAATATAGCGCAACACGGCAGCTCGCCGATGGGGGAAATGGTTCGTTTCCCGGTTTGCGGCCTCAATCCTTTCTCAACTGCCGCTGACACTTACGGGAGCACCTTCGGAGTCCAGGAACTGCGCGAGCATACCGCCAAAGTCCTGCCTTTGCGGAGCCATCGGAAACTGTACGCCCTTGCTCGACATCTCGATGTGAAATTGCTCGAGATCGGGCACACTCAACCCGATTTCGATCTTCCCGGCGGGGTTCTGCTGCGATGCAGGATGCAAACCAAGCACGGTTTCGCCCGTCAGGAATTCGCTCCAGCCCGGGGATTGGAATTTGAGCGGCAGGCCAACGACGTCACGATAGAATCTGACCGCACGATCCATATCGGAAACGAATTCGATGATGTGAGAGAGTTGGGGAGCCATACGGCAAGCCTCCTTGGCGGGATCTCGATGACGAGCATTCGATCTCCGCCCAGTGTATCGCCGCGGTCTCGACCGGTCCGCCGGAGGCAGCGGCGGGGTTCCATGCGGAAGCCTCACATCGCCTCGCCATCGCATTAGGCAACCAGCCCACTACTCTGATAAACTGAGGGTTCTGAGTTCAATCGCAGGAAAATACCATGTCAATCCATCCCGTAATGCAGCGCCTGGCTGACAAGCTGAAGCGCACCGATTTGCCGGCGTTTGTGCCCGGCGACCAGATTCGCGTGCAAGTAAAGATCAAGGAGGGCGATAAAGAGAGGTTGCAGGCCTTTGAGGGCCTGGTGATCGCCGTCAACAAGGGTCCCCAGGGCACGTTTACCGTGCGCAAGATGAGCTTTGGGCAGGGGGTGGAACGTATCTTCCCCTTCAACTCCAGGGTCGTCGACAAGGTGGAGCTGCTGCGCAGCTACAAAGTGCGGCGGGCCAAGCTGTTCTACCTGCGCGGGTTGCGCGGCAAGGCCGCCCGCCTGAGAGAAGTGGATCGCGCGACCGGCAAGGTCCGGGCGTAAAGACAGAGATCAGGTTTCAGGAGCCCGTGCGAATCAAAGAGCTTTGATGAAGACAACAGCCCCGGCTTCGGCCGGGGTTTTTGCTGCGCGCAATTCACGGTGGAACGTGGACTGATTCCGGGTTGCTGTCGGCGCGCTGCGACAGCGTTCGGCATCCTACTCGCTGGTTGTGGGATCGATGACGGAGCGGACGCGCGCAATGGAGTTTGCCGGGAATCCACCTTGCTGGGCGTGCCTGCGCACTGTTTCCTCATCCGGGGCGATGTAGATGCAGTAAATCTTGTTGTCGGTGACAAAGCTCTGCAGCCACTGAATGCGAGGGCCCATGGACTCGAGCACTCCGCAGGACTTTTGAGAAATCGCGTGCAGTTGCTCCGGGGTCAGCTTTCCGGCACCGGGGATCTCCCGCTCGATGACGAACTTTGGCATAGTCAATGACCTCCTGTGTTGATAGCCAGGGCAGCATCTTCTTTGGCCATCCTTGTTATCCCTATACTGTACGCATGGCA
>JBEKAS010000247.1:0-5750 GCA_050015795.1 Occallatibacter sp.
CGGTGATGACGCCCGCTTCTTCGAGCCGGTGGACGCGCTCAGCGACTGCGGGCGTGGAGAGGCCAATCTGCCTGCCGATTTCCGCAAAGGGCTGTCGGGCATTCTGTTGCAGGGCTTCGAGTATCCTCCACGCAACAGCATCGAGTTCAAAGGTATTGGGGACGGTCCTGTGCGGCATATGGCTGCAATCCTTAAGCAACAAGTCAATTATGCTTAATCCTGTTAAGCAGCGCTAGCCTTTCTTCGATTCAATCGCCATTTTCTGACTTGGTGTGCGGGGCCTATGCTAGGGCATAGCCAGAGCGTGTGGGCCGTGGGCCTTTGACGCGCTCTGTTTTTGAAGAAGGTGGCTATGAACGCATTCCCCCGTTCAGCTTCCCGGCAAGTCACGACTCTACCCGCCGCAGCGCCCTCTGGGGACGCAGATTTTCTGCCCCTGAAAGGGACCGACCACGTGGAGTTCTACGTGGGCAACGCGCGCCAGGCGGCGTATTTTTACCGGGCTGCCTTTGGCATGCGGCTGGTCGCCTACGCTGGACCGGAAACCGGCCAACGCGATCGCGCATCCTATGTGGTCGAGCAAGGCAAGATTCGCTTCGTACTGACCACGCCTCTGCGCAGCCATCATCCCATTGCCCAGCACGTTCACCTGCACGGAGACGCGGTGCGTGTGATTGCCCTTTGGGTAGACGATGCGCGCCAGTCGTGGTATGAAACCACCAGTCGTGGCGCCGTCAGCGTGGAAGAGCCGCACATCCTCTCGGACGAGCAAGGTACTGCGGTCCTCGCGAGCATTCGTGCTTATGGCGATACGATTCACACCTTTGTGGAGCGTAGCGGCTACCTCGGGCCATTCCTTCCCGGCTACCGCGCAGTCGACCACGACCCGGTGGCTCGCCCGACCGGTCTTCTCCACATCGACCATATGGTCGGGAACGTCGGCTGGCATGAGATGAACCAGTGGGTTGACTTCTATGCCAACATCATGGGGTTTTCGCTCTATCAGCACTTCGACGACAAGGACATCTCCACCGAATACTCCGCGCTCATGTCGAAGGTGATGGCGAATGGAAACGGTTACGTGAAATTCCCTATCAATGAGCCGGCCGAGGGGAAGAAGAAATCGCAGGTCGAGGAGTATCTGGATTTTTATCCGGGCCCCGGCGTGCAGCACATTGCCCTGGCCACCAACGACATTCTGCATTCGGTCAACCGGCTCCGCGAACAGGGCATCGAGTTTCTCCAGGTGCCGCACGCGTACTACACCGAGTTGCAAAGCCGTGTGGGCAAGATCGACGAGCCGCTTGATGAGTTGGAAGAGCTCGGCATCCTGGTCGATCGCGACGACGAAGGCTACATGCTGCAGATTTTCACGCGGCCTGTTGAAGACCGCCCCACGCTGTTCTTTGAGATTATTCAGCGCAAGGGAAGCCGCAGCTTCGGCAAGGGCAACTTCAAGGCGCTATTTGAGGCCATTGAGCGCGAGCAGCGGGAACGCGGCAATTTGTAGCGGGAGGCAAGCGATGAACACCGAAGTGCTCTCAGCCGCTGCACCCTATATCATCCGGCAGGATTACGCAGCCTACACGGCCGAGCAACACGCGGTGTGGGCGGAATTGGTTGGGCGCGTTCTGCGTGAGCTTGAAAAGCATGCGGCGCGCGAGTTCCTTGACGGCTTTGAGATCATCGGCCTCCAGAAAGACACGCTTCCAAATCTCAAATCGATCAGCACCCGCCTCGCGCCCAGAACCGGCTGGAGCTCAACTCCCGTGAGCGGATTTCTGCCGGCGCCGGCGTTCTTTGAGATGCTTGCCTCGCGCAACTTTCCCACGACCACATGGTTGCGCAGCCGCGAGTCGCTCGAATACACGCCCGAGCCCGACATCTTTCACGATGTCTTTGGCCATGTGCCCATGCACGCGCACAAGGTGTTTGCCGATTTCCTCGAGCACTACGGCCGCGTCTGCGCATCCATCTCCGACGCTGCGGTGCTTGAGAAATTGGGCCGACTCTTCTGGTACACAGTCGAGTTTGGCTTGATCTTGCAGCGCGGAGAGATCAAGGTTTATGGCAGCGGTCTGATCAGTTCGCACGGCGAGTGCATGAACGTGATCGATGGCCATTGCGCCATCCACCGCTTCTCGCTCGAAGAAGTGCTGTCAACTAAGGTAAGAGTCGATGAGTTGCACAAGCTGCTGTTCGCCGTTAGCAGCATAGACCAGATTTACGAGGCCATGCATGAGGCGGAGCGGCGGGCCATAAGCGGCTGTCTATGAGAGGTGCACAGTGACGGATGAGATTCGGTATCAGACGGGTTTCGGCAATGAGTTTGCGACTGAGGCGGTTCCGGGAGCGCTGCCCGCCGGCCAGAATGCGCCACAGAACCATCCCCTTGGCCTTTACACCGAGCAGTTCAGCGGTACGCCGTTTACGGCTCCGCGCGCGACAAATCGCCGCACCTGGACTTATCGCATTCGTCCGTCGGTCACGCACAGGCCTTATGAAGAAATCCCCATGGGCCTGATCCGCAGCGGACCATTCACTGAAACGCCAACCACTCCGAATCAGCTTCGCTGGGATCCGCTGCCACTACCGGAGCAGGCTACGGATTTCCTTGACGGCATGGTTACGCTCGGCGGCAATGGCGATCCCGCCATGCAGGTCGGCGTTGCCATCCATCTCTACGCCGCAAATACTTCCATGGACGGGCGCTTCTTCTCGAACGCCGATGGAGAGTTGCTGATCGTGCCGCAGCTGGGAGCGCTGCGCCTGGCCACCGAGCTGGGCATCCTCGATGTGACGCCCGGTGAGATCTGCGTCATTCCGCGCGGCGTCAAGTTTCGTGTCGAGTTGCCGGAAAGCCAAGCCCGCGGCTATATCTGCGAAAACTATGGCCTGTCCTTCCGTCTGCCCGAACTCGGACCCATCGGCGCCAACGGATTGGCGAATCCGCGCGACTTCAAAGCACCAACAGCTTCATACGAAGATCGCGACGGCGAGTTTCACATGGTCTCTAAATTCCTGGGCCGCCTGTGGCAGGCGGCCATCGATCACTCGCCCCTCGACGTCGTCGCATGGCACGGCAATTACGCACCGTACAAGTACGATTTGGCGCTTTTCAATTGCATTAACACGGTTTCGTTCGACCACCCCGACCCGTCCATCTATACGGTTCTCAGTGCGCCATCTGCCATTCCCGGCACCGCCAACTGCGACTTCGCCATCTTTCCTCCGCGCTGGCTGGTCGCCGAGCACACCTTCCGTCCGCCATGGTTTCACCGCAACCTGATGAACGAATTCATGGGCCTCGTCTTTGGCGTGTATGATGCCAAGGCCGAAGGATTTCTGCCCGGCGGCGCCAGCCTGCACAACTGCATGGCGGGCCACGGCCCCGATGCCGAGACCTTCGAGCGCGCCAGCCAGGCCGGCCTTGCCCCTCAGTATCTCGGCGGCACGCTAGCATTCATGTTCGAGACGCAGCTTGCCGTGCGCCCCACAGAGTTTGCTATGCAAGCCAGGATTCTGCAGCACGAGTACTTTGAATGCTGGCAGGGATTGAAAAAGCGCTTCGTGGCGCCCGACCGCGTCGAGGAGCCGGCCAGATCATGAAGAGGATTGACGGGGAGGAGTTGGGATGGAGCTGAAAAGCTGGCTCGCCACGGCAAATGATCCCGGCTCCGATTTTCCGATCCAGAACCTGCCTTACGGAGTCTTCCGTTCCGCGGACGGCTTCCACGTCGGCGTCGCCATCGGCGACCGAATTCTCGATCTCCACGGCTGCGCAAACCACGGACTGCTGACGGGACTGCAAGAGGAAACCACCGCCGCATGCCTTGCGGAGCGCCTCAACGCGCTGATGCAGCTTGGCCCTGCAGCATGGCAAGCGCTGCGCCGCCATCTTACCGATCTGCTCGACGAAGAAAAGGCCGGCCCTGAGACGCAGGACCGCGTGAGGCCGCTCCTGGTGCCCATCGAGGAAGCGGAGATGAAACTTCCTGCGGAGATTGGCGACTACACGGACTTTTACGCCTCGATCGATCACGCCACCCGAGTGGGCAAGCTGTTCCGCCCCGACAACCCCCTGCTTCCCAACTACAAGTACATTCCCATTGGCTATCACGGTCGCGCATCATCCATCGTGCCGAGTGGAACAGAGATCCGCAGGCCGCGCGGACAGACGAAGCCCACGGAGGGTGAGCCGGTCTTTGGGCCAACGCGGGCACTCGATTACGAACTAGAGGTGGGCATTTTTGTGGGTCCGGGCAACCCGCTGGGGCAGAGCATCTCCATCGCCGAGGCAGAGGATCACATCTTCGGCCTGTGCCTGGTCAACGACTGGTCGGCGCGCGACATCCAGTCGTGGGAGTATCAGCCGCTGGGGCCCTTCCTGGCAAAAAGCTTTGCCACCACGATCTCTCCCTGGATCGTTTCTCTTGAAGCGCTGGCTCCATATCGTGTTCCCGTCCCTGAACGTCCTGCCGGCGACCCCGCGCCGCTCACGTACCTTTGCTCTCGCACGGCGGAGCGGGATGGCGCCGATCTTGCCGGTATTGACCTTTGGCTGGAGGCTTTTCTCGAATCGCGCCGCATGCGCGAGACGGGAGCGGCGCCGATGCTCTTGGGCCGAAGCAATCTGCGCAACCTTTACTGGACCGTCGCGCAACTGGTCACGCACCACACCAGCAACGGCTGCAACCTGCGCGCCGGCGACCTGCTGGCCACGGGCACGGTCTCCAGCCCCGATACCGGCTCGGAAGGTTGCCTCCTGGAGAAACAGCACAATGCGGGGCCCATCCGCCTGCCCAGCGGAGAGGTACGGACCTGGCTGGAGGATGGTGACCGGGTTACGTTGCGCGCCTATGCGCAGAGGCCGGGATTGCCCAGAATCGGGTTCGGACTATGCAGCGGGACCATTTCAGGTGCAGTCTATGAATAAGAGGAACGGGCTGCTCTCTGCTTCCGGATTCCTCTCGCGCCCCACAGGAGACGAGATGATGGGGGAGTTGAAGATCGAAAACGAATTGCATTCCGAATTGCATTCGGCGATATTGCATTCGACGATGGACTTCGCGTCGACGCGGGCAGTGGCCAATCGCAAAGCGTTGCTGGCGCTGATGGCTGCCCTGCGCATCGAAGAAGATGTGATTCGGCTGGGCGGCGGGACAAAGGCGGCGGAAGCGCAACACGGCAAAGGACGCCTTGCGGCGAGAGAGCGGCTCCATCTGCTGCTCGATGAAGGAACGGAGTTCCTGGAGCTGGGGCTGTGGGCGGCGCAAGGAATGTACGCGGAATATGGCGGCGCGCCGGGTGCAGGCGTCGTAACCGGGCTGGGAAAAGTGAGCGGGCGCCTGTGCATGATTGTGGCCAACGACGCAACCGTAAAGGCCGGCGCATTCTTCCCAATGACCGCGAAGAAGGTGCTGCGCGCACAGACCATCGCCATGGAAAACCGCATTCCCACTATTTACCTGGTGGATTCATCGGGCGTGTTTCTGCCCTTGCAGGAGGATGTATTTCCCGACACCGATGATTTTGGGCGCATCTTCCGCAACAACGCGGTGATGAGTTCGCAGGGAATACCGCAGATCACGGCGATCATGGGCATGTGCGTGGCGGGCGGTGCGTATCTGCCGGTGATGACGGATACGGTGTTGATGACCGAGGGGTCGGGATTGTTTTTGGCGGGGCCGTCGCTGGTGCAAGCGGCCATCGGGCAGAAAACGGGAGCGGAGGAACTGGGCGGGGCGGCG
>JBEKAS010000248.1:0-5749 GCA_050015795.1 Occallatibacter sp.
AACTCACTCATTTCACGATTGCCCGCGAATACATCTCCAACAGCATCCGAGCCGCGCGAAATGAAGTCGTTCGCCCCTCGGCAACGTCCCGCTCCAGCGCCTCCATGCTGTGGCGCACCGCGGGATGCGCGGCGAACCGCTGCTGCTCGCGCCGCGCACTGCCGAACCACCCGTTCGCCCGCGTCAACGCTGTGTACACCAGTACGCACTCCCACAGTGCGCGAATCCCCGCGCCCGTCAGTGCCGAGCACGTGACAGCACGCGGCGTCCAACCCGATCCTGCTGCCGGAAAGAAGTGCAACGCGTTTTGCGCCTCGGCCCGCGCCCGCTCTGCCGCCGACACATTCGCGCCATCGGCCTTGTTCACGGCCACCAGGTCCGCCAGCTCCATCACTCCACGCTTGATCCCCTGCAACTCATCGCCCGCGCCGGCCAGCGTGATCAGCAGAAAAAAGTCCACCATCTCGTGCACCGCAGTCTCCGACTGCCCCACGCCGATGGTTTCCACCAGAATGTTCCGGTATCCCGCCGCTTCGCACAGAAGCATCGCCTCGCGCGTCCGCTGCGCCACGCCGCCAGCCATGCCGCGTGAGGGCGACGGCCTCACGAAGGCCATCTCGCTCGCGGCCAGTGTCGTCATGCGCGTCTTGTCGCCCAGAATGCTTCCGCCGGAGATCTGGCTGCTGGGGTCGATCGCCAGCACCGCCACTTTCTGTTGCTGCTCCGCGATCAAATACCTGCCGAGCGCTTCAATCAGGCTGCTTTTGCCCGCGCCCGGCACGCCGGTAATGCCCACGCGGATCGAGTTGCCGCTGTGCGGCAGGCAATCCTCGACGATCTGCTCGGCCAGCGCGCGGTCCGTCTCGCGCGAGCTCTCAATCAGTGTGACCGCGCGCGCCAGGGCCGTCCGGTCACCGCGCAAAATGCCTGCAACGTACTCCTCGCGCGAGAGCGGCCTGCGCTTTGACGCGACTCGCGGGCGGGGACCCTCTGGGTGCGGCGTCTCGCACCCGGCAATTTCACGCATTGCGCTCTTCATGGCAAGTGCCCGTCCTAGCTTGTGACGCTGGCGCTCAACATCTCCACAATTTTCTGCGCCGCCACGGGAATCACCGTTCCCGGTCCGTAAATCCCCGCCACTCCAGCCTTGTAAAGAAAATCGTAATCCTGCGGCGGAATCACCCCGCCCACCACCACCAGAATGTCGTCCCTGCTCAACGCCCGCAGCTCGGCGATGAGTTGCGGCACCAGCGTCTTGTGTCCGGCGGCCAGGCTCGACACGCCTACCACGTGCACGTCGCTGTCGAGAGCGAAGCGCGCCACTTCGCGCGGCGTCTGAAACAGCGGCCCAATGTCCACGTCGAATCCGATGTCGGCGAATGCCGTTGCAATCACCTTGGCGCCACGATCGTGACCGTCCTGGCCCATCTTCGCTACCAGAATCCGCGGCCGTCGCCCCTCCTCGCGCTCAAACTCCTCCACCATCCGCCGCGCCTTCCGGAACTCCTCGCCGCCCGCGCTGGCCGCGGAATACACGCCGGCGATGGTCCGCGTGGTGGCTTCGTACCGTCCCCACACGTTTTCCAGCGCCTGTGAAATCTCACCCAGCGTGGCGCGCTTCCGCGTGGCTTCCACCGCGCACTCCAGCAGATTCCCCTCGCCCGCCGCCGCGCAGCGCTCCAGCTTTTTTAGCGCCTCGCGTACTGCGCCAGCATCGCGTTCGCGCTTCAGCTTCTCCAGCCGCTTTATCTGCGCCTGGCGCACCGCGTCGTTGTCGATAGCGAGCACGGGAATCTCCGGCTCCTCGGGCGCGGGGTAGGCATTCACGCCCACAATCACGTCGCTCCCCGAATCGATCCCTGCCTGTCTCCGCGCCGCCGCCTCTTCAATCCGCATCTTGGGCAAGCCGGTCTCGATCGCCTTCGCCATGCCGCCCAACTTTTCAATCTCCTCGATCAGTTTCCACGCCGCGTGCATCAATTCATGTGTCAATCGCTCCACGTAATACGATCCTGCCCACGGATCGACCACGCGCGTGATGCCCGTCTCCTCCTGCAAATAAATCTGTGTATTGCGCGCGATCCGTGCTGAAAAATCCGTTGGCAGCGCCAGCGCTTCGTCCAGCGCGTTGGTGTGCAACGACTGCGTGCCGCCGAAGGCCGCGGCCAGCGCCTCCACGCAGGTGCGCACTACATTGTTATACGGGTCCTGCGCCGTCAGGCTCCATCCCGAAGTCTGCGAGTGCGCGCGCAGCGCCAGCGATTTGGGGTTTTTCGCGCCGAAGCTTTTCACAATCTTCGCCCACAACATGCGCGCCGCGCGCATTTTGGCAATCTCCATAAAATGGTTCATGCCCACGCCCCAGAAGAACGAAATCCGCGGCGCAAACTCGTCCACGTCGAGGCCTGCTTTCACTCCCGTGCGCAAATACTCCAGTCCATCGGCCAGCGTGTAGGCCAATTCCAGATCCGCCGTCGCGCCCGCCTCCTGCATGTGGTACCCGCTCACACTGATGCAGTTGAACTTCGGCATCTTCTCTGCGCAATAGCGGAAGATGTCGCCGATGATGCGCATCGATCCCTCGGGCGGATAGATATAGGTGTTGCGGACCATGAACTCTTTCAGAATGTCGTTCTGGATGGTCCCGCTCAACTGCTCCGGCGGCACGCCCTGCTCCTCGGCAGCTACGATATAGAACGCCATGATCGGCAGCACTGCGCCGTTCATCGTCATCGACACCGACATCTGCTCCAGCGGAATGCGGTGAAAGAGGATCTTCATGTCAAGAATTGAATCGATCGCGACACCCGCCTTGCCCACGTCGCCCGTTACGCGCTCGTGGTCGGAATCGTAACCGCGGTGCGTCGCCAGGTCGAACGCCACCGAAAGCCCCCTCTGCCCCGCCGCCAGATTGCGCCGGTAAAACGCATTCGACTCTTCCGCCGTCGAAAACCCCGCATACTGCCGGATCGTCCACGGTCGCGTGGCATACATCGTGGTGTACGGCCCGCGCAGATACGGGGGAATTCCGGCTGCGTAATCCAGATGTTCGAGCCCCGCCAGATCCGCGCGCGCATAGAAACTCTTGAGCGCGATGTGCTCGGGCGAAAGCCACGCATCGGCTTCGTGTGCAGCCTTCTCCGCAGCCGCAGGCCTCCAGTCGATCTTTGTAAAGTCCGGATGCATAATGATCAGCTCAACCCGCCTCGTTCAACCTCGCACGAAACATGGGTGCCCCACCCTCGCGACGCTTTTGTCTTTATCGCTAGGATGGGATGCCTCGATTCTCAATCTTCCGATTTCAAACCAACAGTTTTTCCTGCCACTTTGTCAAAAACTCTAGCGGGTGGCTGCGCGCGTGCACGAAATCCGCAATCCCCACGGCCCTCAACCCTTCGGCGTTCTCAGGGTTCCCGGCGACAATCACCGGCGTTTCGTGGCCCAGCGCCTTCAGCGTGGGCAGCAACGCCGACGCCAGCACCGCATATTCTGCATCCGCGCTGCATAGCACAATCAAATCCGCATCCGCGGCGGCAATCTCCGCAGCTTTCTTGAAGCGTCGCGCGGCGATCTCGAATCCCGCGCAGGCAAAGAAATTTGCGGCAAAAGTTGCCCGCGCCGCGCGCATCTTCACGTCGCCGATCTCCGCCAGCAGGATACGCGGCTTCTTGCGTCCCGCAGCCGCATGGCGTTCCGTGCGCAGCCGCAACTCCTCGTATGCACGCGCTCCGCGCAAATCGGCATGCATTCGCTGTTCACCAGCGCGATTATCGACGCGGTCGAGCGCCCGCTCTCCCGGATTCGCATACTGATTCGTGCCCACCAGCACGCGCTTCCGCAACGCAACCGCCTGCTCGCGCGCTGCCAAGCCCCGTTCCAGCGCCTGCGCAATCATGCCCTCCGCTTGCGCCTTCCGGAATCCGCCGCGCGCCTCAATGCTCTGCAACACCCTCCAGCCCTCGCGCGCCAGAAAATCCGTAATCGTCTCGAGAGCGTACGACCCTCCGCCGGCATCGGCCACGCGTCCCAGCCACGCCTCGTGTTTCAGCAGCAGTTGCGTGTTCCGCGCCAGCCGGCAGCTAGCTTCGTCCGGCGCTTTGTAGCACGCATCGAACGGCGCCACCGTCACTGCGTCCGCGCCGCCCAGCACCGCGGCCATGGCCTCGGTGGTGGCGCGCAAAATATTTACGTAGGGATCGTAGACGGTCTCATTCCAGTGCAAGGTGCGCGCCGCGATCCGCGCCCGTGCCGCCTCATGCGTGCCGCCAAAGCTTTCTACCGCCCGTGCCCACAACATGCGGAACGCACGGAACTTGGCGATCTCAAAGAAATAATTGGAGCCTACGGAAAAGCTGAACTCGAGAGCAGCCGCCGCGCGGTTTACATCCACTCCGCGCTCCGCGAGCGCTGCCAGAAAATCCACTCCAGCGGCCAGCGCGAATCCAATTTCCTCGACGGCCGTCGCTCCTGCCTCGGCAAATGCTGGGCAGTGAATGATGAACGGCACGAGCCCTGGCGGCGCGGTCGCAATCACCTCTGCGGCAAACTCCACGCTGGGCAGCGCATCGTACCCTGTCGAAGTTTCCGCGGCGCGTGGCGTTCCATTCAGCCGCTCGATCAGCATTTGAATCAATGGCTCGCCGGCACGCTCAAAATGCACTGGAATCGTGTCGAGCCCCTTGAGCAGAGCCTCCAGTTCGCACGCACTCTCGACGAGGAAACCGCTGAATGCAATTTGCTCCGCGCCCGCCGCCACCGCCACGTGCGCCATGCGATTGGCCTCTTCCGCATCCGCGGCGTAAATCGCCTCACGAATCTGCCAGTCGCCGGTGGTGCGCGCGCCGCGCCGATAGGGAAAATTCCCGGGCGTCGTATTCACGCACGCCAGCTCCGCCAGGTCCTCGGCGCGATAGAAGGGCTTCACTCCCAGCCCCTCTTCCGTCTGCCAAACAAGTCTCTTCTCGGGGTCGGCGCCCTTCAGATCCCGCGCAATCGCTGCCTGCCACGCCGTTGTGCTGACAGGCGGAAACTCTTCAAGCAGACGTTCAGTGGCTGTGGTTTTCATTTGTCCGCAGGGTCTTCCACCATCTCGATCAAAATTCCAAACGCGCTCTCGGCCTTCGACTTGGGATGCACAAAAAACACCGTCGTTCCCCGCGAGCCCTGGCGCGGAGCCTCGTCGATGAGTTGAAACCCTTGAGCGCGCATCGCGTGGAACGCGTGCTGCGCGTTACCAACGCGGAACGCCACATGCGCCAATCCGCCGCGGCCGCCGTTCTTGTCGATCAGCTTTTGCACCGGCGAATCCGCCGTAAGCGGCTCGAGCAACTGGATCAGGTTCGGCCCCTCGCCAATCTGGAGCAGCGCCTCGCGCACCTGGTCCCGCCCGCGCACCTCCTCGCGATGAATCTCTCTGAAGCCCAGGGCCTCGTACGCCCTCACCTGGCCCTCAAGCTCGCCCTGCTTGACAGCGATCGCTACGTGATCTACAAACTGGATCCCCGGAACATTTTTCAGCTCTTCCTGCACGTCGTTTCTCTCAACCCTTCAGGCCAATCTCCAGCCCTGCTTACTCAAACTCCACCAGCAACTGGTTCACCTTCACTGGATCGCCCGGCTTCACATGGACGTTTTTCACCGTTGCCGCGCGCGGCGCAGTCACATTCGTCTCCATCTTCATCGCCTCCAGAACGAGCATCAGTGCGTCCGCCTCCACTGCCTGCCCCGGCTCGACGTTGACCTTGATCAC
>JBEKAS010000249.1:0-5742 GCA_050015795.1 Occallatibacter sp.
GGATTGAAAAGAATGGTCGGGACGGGCAGATTTGAACTGCCGACCCCTCGCACCCCAAGCGAGTGCTCTACCAGGCTGAGCCACGTCCCGACATAACGCAGCCGGCTCTCGTCGAGCCGGCTTTTGGGGTCTTTGTTTAGTTTACACCGATGCCGCGGGGCGGGGTTAGTGCTCGGGCGGCACGAACTCCGAGGGCAGGGCCGAGCCGGAGCCGAAGAAGAACTCCTCCATCTGCTCGACGAGGAACTGTTGCGCCTGGGGCAGCCAGGGCTGCAGGCGGTACTCGTTCAGCAGCATCTTCTGGCGGTTGAGCCACTCGTCCCAGGCTGCCTTGGAGACATTTTTATAGATTTTCTGGCCGAATTCGGAGTCGAAGGGCGGTTCGTCGAGTCCCTCCATCTCCTTCTTGTTGCGAACGCAAAAGACCATGTGCGCCATGCGAAAAAGTGCTCCCAGATCCCATTGTAACTGGACGGAGGGAGGGTCCGAAGTTGCGGCGGTTTGCTAACGGTTCCTGCAACCGGCGATCGAGTTTTCCGCGGCGCGGCGCGGCCTGAGCAAATCTGACCAGACCGATGCTCTCGACGAGGACAACAATCATATTGACTCTTGGTCTGCCTCCCCACGGAAGCGGTCGAAATTCGAGCGAGCTCGGAACGAGCGGCCCTGCCCAAAAGGAGCAACCATTTCCGATGTGAATGCGTATGGTATCAATGTGTCTGGCCCTCAGAACGAGCGGCCCTGTCGAAAAGGAGCAACCATGTCCGATGTGAATGCGTCTGGTATCAATGTGTCTGGCCTCTCTGACAACGCCGCCGGCGGTCTTTCCTACGTCACGATCATCCCGGCAATTGTGTTCCTGATCGCTGAGCCTTACAAGAAAAGCTCGTTCGTTCGCTTCCACGCCTGGCAGTCGATCTTCTTTTATGTTGCCTGGGCCGTGGTGCACATTCTCGTCGAGGTGGTGCAAAACCTGGTTCCAACGGTCGTCTTCCTCACCTTGTCGCTGTGGCAATTCGTGGATCTGGCCTTCTTTGTCGTGCTGGTGATCGTGTTCGTCAGCGCTTTCAACGGCAAGCGCTTTATGCTGCCCATTATTGGCGGACTGGCAGAGAAGCAAGCTAACCGGTAACTGCCCCACGCAGTACCAAGTGCAGGAACGGCCTCCGCATGGAGGCTGTTTTCGCGTGTGCAGCCTGCCCTTCCTGCCCCGACGCTTCGCGCCTCCAGATCTGGCTCCGCGCCTTCGCGCAGAAATTCTCTTGACAAGGGGAAGGGCGGCAGGTTGTTCTATCTCCACCCCAGTTCACGGTCCACGGCTTCAAAGGCTGAGTTTCCCGATGCCCGGGCCAAGCGCAGCAGTCAAGCAACATTCCCCGCATACGGTTCCTTCTTCGAAAGGGGGAGCCATGGCAAAACCGGATGCTGCCCAAGGCGAATTCGTGCTCTCGGACCACGCCGCCGGCGCCATCGCCTATCTCACGTTCATCCCGGCAATTCTTTTCTTGGTGATGGAGCCGTACAAGCGGCATTCGTATGTGCGCTACCACTCCTGGCAATCGATCCTGCTCTCGCTGGGAGCGTTTGCGGTGAACCTTGTGCTGGCGTTTCTGCTCATCTTCGCGCTGCTGTTCTCGCCGCGCCTGCACCTTGTGGCTTGGCGGGCGATCGAGCTGTTCTGGATTGCGGTGTGGATCGTGTGCGTGGTGAATGCAGCGATGGGCAAGCGTTTCAAGCTGCCCGTGATCGGAGAGCTTGCCGAGCAGCAGGCGGAGAAGTAAGCGCGTGAATTCTCTTGACAAGCGGGCGGGCGGCAGGTTGTTCTATCTCCACGTTACTTCACGGTTCGCGGACGCAAATGCTGGTTTCCTTGGTGCGCGAGCCGCGCAAAGAAATGAAGCGATCTCTTCCCCTTAAACAGTTTTTCTTGAAAGGAGAGTTGCTATGGCCGATGAGCCAAACACAACAGCAGCCAACTCGGGACTGTCAGACAATGCCGCAGGGGCAATCGCGTACCTGACCATTATCCCGGCGATCGTCTTCCTGGTTGTGGAGCCATTTAACAAGAAATCCTTTGTGCGGTTCCACTCCTTCCAGTGCATCTTCTTGTGCGTCGCAGCGGTTGTGCTGGACATTGCCTTCGGCATTCTGTTGACGATTGTCACTATGATGATGCCGCTCGCGTTCTTCGGGGTTTTCCTGTGGCCGCTGGTGAATTTGTTCTGGCTGGCAGTGGTCGTCATCTGCATTGTCAACGCGTACCAGGGCAAGCGCTTCAAGCTGCCGATCATTGGCAACCTCGCGGAGAAGCAGGCGGGCGCATAGGCAACACCAGCGCGCGGATCGGCCGAATCTCGCTGTTTTTAGCGCCTGCGGCCCTTCTTGAATCGCCGCTTGCTCCCGCCCGGCGGCGATGTGTTTTTGCGCTTGTTCTTCTTCGATTTTGACGGTGACGGCGCAGCCTTCTTGCCGGTGAGCGGCAACTCTTCCTCGACCAGCGCAAATTGCAACTTGCGCTCAGCCGCGAGGATGCGGTCGAGAATGACCTGGACGCGATCGCCTGCGCGAAATCGGCGACCGGTGCGTTCGCCCACGATTTCGTGGGTGTTCTCGCGCCAGGTGAAGCGGTCTCCGCGGAGGGTGTCGATGGGAACGAGGCCCTCGACAAAGAGATCGGTGAGCTCGACGAAGAGGCCGTATTTGGCGGGGTTGAGCACGAGGGCGGCAAACTCGTCGCCGACACGGTCTTGCATAAAGCGCACTTTCTGCCACTCGACCAACTCGCGCTCGGCGTCGGCGGCGCGACGCTCGGCGGAACTGGATTCGTCGGCGATCTGGGCGAGCTCGGCTCCAGCGATGGGGGGATTCCCCTCCCACCCTTTCCGCACAGAACGCGGAAAGGATGGGGCACGGAGGTTTTGTGTGTGGCCGGCCTCGTTAGGGTGCGACCAGGGTGAAGCGAGGCGCGCCTGGGCGACGGTTCTGCGGCCTGAGACGCCAGCGCGGAGCAGAGCTTTCGTGATGCGGTGCACGATGAGGTCGGGATAGCGGCGGATGGGAGAGGTGAAGTGGGTGTAGGTGGGCGCGGCCAGCGCGAAGTGGCCTTCGTTGACCTCGGAGTAGCGCGCCTGGCTGAGCGAGCGCAGCATCAAGTAGCTCAAGATTCGCTCTTCCGGCTTGCCTTCAATGCGCGCCGAGAGTTTTTGATACATGCGCGGCGTGACTGCGATGTCTTCAGGGACTTCGTGCTGGCGCGGGTTGCGGCCACGGCCGTGGGATTCGCGGCGCTCGGCGCGAACTTGCACGCGCTTCACCGGCAGCGGTCCGAGACCGAGAGAATATCCGAAACTGGCGGCGAGCTCTTCGAACTGGACGACGCGGCGCGGTTCGGGTTTCTCATGGATGCGATAGAGCGAGGGGACGCCGAGATCTTCAATCCAGATGGCAACACACTCGTTGGCGGCGAGCATGAACTCTTCGATGAGGCGGTTGGCCCAGGTGCGTTCGGAACGGGTAACGCCGCGCATCTGGCCGTGCTCGTCGAATTCGATGACGGGCTCGGGAAGATCGAAATCAATCGATCCGCGCTCCTCTCGGCGCTGATTCATGAGGACGGCGAGGCGTTTCATCCGTTCGAATTCAGGAACCAGTGAGGAATGCCGCGCGCGCGTTTCGGCGTCGCCTTCGAGGATCGCGTGAACCTCGGTGTAGGTCATGCGTGCGGCGGAGCGGATGACGCCTTCGACGATTTCGAAGCTTTCAATGCGGCCGGCCGCGTCGAGCTGCATGATGCAACTGAGAACCAGGCGGTCTTCGTGAGGTCGAAGGCTGCAGATGTCGGTGGAGAGCTCCTGCGGCAGCATGGGGATGGCGCGATCGGGAAAGTAGACGCTGGTGCCGCGCAGACGGGCTTCGAGATCGAGGGCGGAACTGGGTTGGACGTATTCGGCTACGTCGGCGATGTGGACTTGCAGCTCGAAGCCACCATCGGCGCGTTCGATGACGAGAACAGCGTCGTCGAAATCGCGGGCGGTCTCGCCGTCGATGGTGACGATGGGCAGGCCGCGAAAGTCGGCGCGGCGGGCGGCAGCCTTTTGGTCGAAATTAGCGACTGATCGCGCTTCAACGAGGACATGCTCAGGAAAAACGCGCGGCAACTGATGCTTGCGGATCATCATTTCCACGTCGACGCCGAAATCATCGTGAGCCCCGAGGATTTCAATGACTCGGCCGATGGGGGGACGCGTGGGCGTGGGCCAACTGGTGATCTCGACGTCAACGACGAGATCCTCCGGATTTTCAGGCTTTGGACTGGCTGTCGCTTCACGGCCGAGGACGCGATGCGGCGTGGTGTGCTTTCCCACCCTTTCCGTATCCGCTTCCGCGGATCCGTAAAGGATGGGGCACGGGGTCGTGTCGGGAGGGATTTCCGCGCCGGGAGGGATGACGATGGGCTGGGTCATGCGCTCATCGAAGGGAATGACGACATTTTGCCTGTAGCCGCGACCGGCATCTGCGTAGTGAAACGTGCCGACGACGGTGGGATTGCGGCGCTCCAAAATGCGAACGATGCGGCCCTGCATACGGCCGTCGGCTTTGGGGGGATCGACGTCGACAAGGACCTGGTCGCCCTGCATGGCGCTGCCGATCTCATTGGGCGGGATGAAAATATCCTCGATTTCCGCTGCCCGCTGACCGCCGGAACCTCCGGATCGGCGATTGGGCCGCACGAAGCCGTAGCCGTCGCGGTGAAGATCGAGGCGCCCGGACAGGAGATTGCCGGACGAACCTGAACCCTGGCCTGAACCCGGGCCTGAACCCGAGCGGGAGGGAGCACTGGGAAGGCTCCAATGCTCGCGATCGAGCTGGACAAGCTGGCCGCGGAGAGTGAGGCGGGCCAACTGCTCGAGGAGAAGCCGGCGCTCACGCCCGCCGCCCAGGCCCAACTCGCGGACCAACTGCTTGTAAGCGGCCTTGCGTCCGGCTGAGGCGGCGATGCGCGCCACCAGTTCGCGATCGGTCATACGCCAAGATTAGAGCCTGTTCTTGACTTTCGCGCGCTCAAAGTGAGTGGTAGGCTCCAGGCAACCAGGAAGGTAACACACAGGTGTCTGGAGAAGGCGCAGGAACCTGCGCTTTGCCGTAGAATGTGGGAGACGGCCGATCCTGGCTAAACGCAACGGCAGCCTGTCTAGATTTCGGCCGCAGGATCATTGCGGCGCGTGACGATTGCTGCGCTTGGCATAGTTTTTGATTTTTTGGGTTCGAGCCAATGGCCTTGGCAATTCCCAGTCCTAATCGGACAGAAAAGGAACCTACTTTGAGCGCAATGTGGAAACCCAGTCAGTCTGAACCTTCAATTCCCGTTTCCGGTCCGGAAACGCAGCGTCCCACGGCTTCCGTGGCGAGCGTTGAGTCCGCAAACCGCAATGCAGCACCCGCAGGCGACCAGGCCGTGATCAGCAAGGGCCTGTTTGTGAAGGGAGAAATCTCGGGCACGGAATCGCTGTACATCGACGGCAAGGTGGAAGGGGCGATCAATCTGCCCGGCAACCGCGTGACCATCGGCCGCAACGGCACGGTGGGCGCCAACGTGACCGCGCGCGAAGTGGTGGTGATGGGCAAGGTGCGCGGCAACGTGTCGGCCTCGGACCGCGTGGACATCCGTGCCGAAGGCGCGTTGAGCGGCGATGTTTCCGCGGCGCGCATCAGCATCGAGGATGGCGCGTTTTTCAAGGGCGG
>JBEKAS010000250.1:0-5705 GCA_050015795.1 Occallatibacter sp.
CTCGCGCCGTCTTCAATGCGCAGCGTTACGTTGCTGCGCAGCTCGAGCGCGCCGGTCGCGTAATCGCCCGCGGGAACCACGACCTCCCCGCCGCCCAGCACCGAGCAGCGCTCGATAGTCAATTGCAGCGCCAGCGTGTCGTTGGTTCGGCCGTCTCCGGTCGCGCCGTAGTCCTTCACGTTCAACGTGACCGTCGGACCCGTATGCGCCGCTGCTGCCGGCTTTGTTGCAGCCGCGTGGGTTGCGGCGGGCTTCGCCGCTTGCGCCCATTCAAGACGGCTCAACCCAGCCGCAACCGGAGCCGCCAGGGCTCCGCGCGCGGCCGTCCAAATGAAATCTCTCCTGTCTGTAAATCTGCTCACTGCCCGGATTCCTCCATAAAGTAGGGTAGAGCGCGGCTCATCTCACGCCGCAAGTGGTCAGTCCAATTCGAGTGCGTCAGCCATCTTCAGCCGCCACGAGAACCCTGTCAAGCGCAGCCGCCAGGCCCCCCTCCGCCGCCATCCCGGGACCCGTTATCTGGTCCAAAGTCGCCCCCAAGTCTGTGACAAACCCCCGGCCTTCGCCGTTTCGGGGCCGTTTTGGGGCCGTCCTGGGGCCGATCGGGGAGTGGGCGCGCTGGTCCCAATCAGGTTCCCCGCCCACATTCCATGTTGCAAAGGGCGCAAAAGGCCTTTAAGATGCGTCAATTGAAGGAAATGCCTCACGCGGTCTCCAGCCCGCCCGAACAGCTGCCGGCGCAGCCAGTAGCAGTGCCGCGCCTGCGGGTGAGCAAACTGTGTATCGCTGTCCAGGGAGCCACCCCCGCCGAGCTCTTTGCCCAGGCTGAAATCGCGCGTAAAGACTCTGTGTTCATTGAATTACGCCTCGATGCCCTGGCCAAGCCGGCGGCCGCACTCCCCGATCTCAAGGCCTTCCTCGCCCGCCACCGCGAAGTAACGGCCATCGCCACCTGCCGCCGCAAGCCTTTGGGCGGCCACTTCACCGGGTCGCTGAATTCCGAGATCGAGCTGTTGCTCAAAGCCGCCGAGGCCGGTGCCCACATTGTTGATTTAGAGGTCGAATCGGCCGAACAGGCCACCCGGCCGCAGCTGGCCAAGTTCCGCGCCGCCCTCCGCGCCGTCGGAGCCGCCCTTTTGATCAGCTCCCACGACTTTAGCCGCACCCGCCGCCGCGAAGGCCTGAACCAGACTGCCCAGCGCATCGCCGCCTTCGAGCCCGAATTCGTCAAGGTCGTCAGCACCGCGCGCAGCCTGGCCGACAACCTCTCCGTCCTGCACATGGTCGAAGACCAATCGCTCAACGCCCACGTGGTGGGCATCGCCATGGGCGAGGAGGGCTTGATCAGCCGGACCTTGAGCCCGCGCGCCGGCGCCGCCTTCACCTTCGCTTCCGCGGCCGAGGGCGCTGAAACCGCTCCCGGCCAGGTTTCCGCGCGCACGCTCCTCGACATCTACCGCCTCGAGCAGATCGACCAGGCCACGCGCATCTTCGGCGTCGCCGGCAATCCCATCGCCCACTCGCTTTCGCCGCTCATGCACGTCACGGCGTTCCGTCGCGAAAACGTCAACGCCGTCATGCTGCCGCTCAAAGTCAAAACGCTCGACGATCTGCTCACCGTCATCCGCGACCTGCCCCTCGACGGCGTCGCCGTCACCATGCCGCTCAAGCAGGAAGTGCTGCCGCATCTGGCCAACATGGACGCGGTCACCGCGAAGATCGGCGCATGCAACACGCTGCGCACCGGCGCGGACGGCAAGCTCTACGGCTTCAATACCGACGTGGCCGGCATCATCCGCCCGCTGGAGCGGCGCATGCGTCTCAAGGGCGCGCGCATTCTGGTGCTCGGCGCCGGCGGCGCAGCGCGTGCCGCCGTCTTCGGCCTCGTGGAGCAGGGCGCAGAAGTGACCATCGTCAACCGCACCCACGAGAAGGCCGTCGCCTTAGCGCGCAAGGCCAAAGCCCATGTTTTAAAGCAGGCCGCGCTCGCCAAGAGCCGCTTTGACGCCATCATCAACACCACGCCTTGCGGCATGACCGGCTTCAAGCAGCAGCTACCGATCAAAGAAAACGAGCTCAACGCATCTCTGGTTTTTGATTTGGTTTATACACCGATAGAAACCCCACTCCTCAAGCTTGCCAAGTCGCGCGGTCTCGCCGTCATCAGCGGCCTTGAGATGTTCGTGCAGCAGGGCGCGCGCCAGTTCGAAATCTGGACCGGCAAACCCGCGCCAGAAAACGAAATGCTGCGCGTAGTCGAGCTCGAGCTCCGCCGGCACCCGCAGTAATCCTTCGCTTCCCTCACGCTATGGCAGATTGGAAAAAAGTGTAGAGTTTCGTGAAAGGGCACGACTTTAGTCGTGCCGTAGACGCCATAAAGAGAGTGAGGGCTTTAGCCCCTGCGGGATGGTTTCTTTCAAACTGACCCACTACTTTACTTTCGGAAGCATTCTCAAGCAGGCAGGTTTGAAATGAAGGAATATGTGGCTGTATTCGAGCGAACATCGACCGGTTGGAGCGACTATGTTTCAGACCTTCCGGGGCTGGGTGTAGCCGCGAAGACCCTTCCTCAGACCGAACAATTGCTGCGCGAAGCCATCGAAATGCACATTGCTGGAATGCGCGAGGACGGCCTGCCGATCCCCGAACCGCAAACGCAGGTCATGCGCCTGGCAATCCCCGCCTGAATCGGCAAACCCGCGCCGGAAAGCGAAATGCTGCGCGTCGTCGAGCTCGAGCTTCGCCGTCACCCGCAATAGTTCTGGCTTCCCTTATTGCTTACCCTTGCGTTTCTTCGCGGACTTCTCCGTCTTTTTCTCTCCCGGCTCATGCATCGTCGGAATCGGCGCCAGGTCCGGGCCGATGCGCTGCACGCGCGTGTCGATCATTTCGTAGTTAATCGTCCGCGGAGCCACGGGCCGCGTAATGCCGGTTGCAGGGTCGGTGGTCACATTGGCGCTGCTGGCGAGCTCGAAACTGAAGGCGGGAACCGCGCCGCCCGCCGTATTTTGCGTAAAAACGCGCACCGGCAGGTAGCCCTGAATTGGATGCACACGGAACGCCGTCTCGTAGCGATGGTGCCGCGTGCTCCACGTGAAGACGCGCACCTGGTCGAAGTCGAAGGGCTGGCCGGGAGTGGGCGGCGCCAAAACCGTCAGGTATTCGGCAACCTGGTGGTCGGGCGTGCCGGCCGCAGCGTCGGTCACCTTGGTCAGCACCCACGCGCCCACCATGCGCTGGCCCTCGGCGTACTGTGCGACGTCGTCCGGCACGTCCACATCAAGGCGGCTGCCCAGCAGCCAACCCACATGGCCCTGCGGATCGCGCGCCAGCCACCAGTCTTCCATCTCCGGCGGCGCGGTTTCTTCCACGGGCGCGGGCGGCGCCTTTGCAGTGTCCGGTTTCGCGTTGCCGGCTGCCGGCGCGCTCTTGCCTCCCACGGCGGGCTTTGCCCCGTTCGTCGGCAACGGCCCAAAGACCTCCGCCGCCTTCCTGGGAGCCGATGCCCGTACCAGCAGTTGCACCTTCGTGTTGCCGGGGAGCAGATAGAACCGCTCCGTTTCGCGGCCGGGAAGCAGATGCATGGCAAGGTCGTCGCGCAGCGTGGCCGTCGCCGCCACGGGATCGTTCTTGCTCTGTGCCGCAAGCTGCACAAACCCGTCGTACGTCTTCTCGTCGATCACGGCGCGCTCTTCAATCCAGCCGATCTCGTTCTTGTCGGTTTTGACCTTGAGAAAGCGCCGCGCGTGTTCCAGAACCTCGAGCGGCTGCCCGTTCACCACCTGGCAAACGCGGTTTGAAACCGGGGCTACGCGGTCGTGGAGATAGACGGGGCGCGCCGACGCAACGTACACCATCTCATGCTGTTCGTGGCGGAAGCGGCTGCAACCGCCGATGAGCAAAACACAACACAACGTCACCAGCGATGAAGCAAAAACCGTTCCGAAGCGCCGGAAAAAACTGAGAAGAAGAGTTGGCAAACGATTAGACACGGACCCTTGCGATTGCCTAGAGGATACCACTATCTCTATGGCAGCGCCGCGATGGCAACGGCGCCAACGGGGTCAGTTCCCGTAACGGAAGTAATCGCGGCTGTCAGCGCTCCGGAGCTCATGGTGAAGGCTTCAAGGTCGGGGTCGCCGCTTGAGGTCGTTCCGCCGCTGGAAACCGCCAGCACAAAGTTATTCAGGCTGTCCTCGGCAAGGCCGACCGGGAAAATCCCCGCTGCAATTGTGCTGCCCGAAGCGATCGAGTAGGTGGTTCCCGATGCCGAAATCGGAAACCATGCGATGTTTCCCGCCCCGGTATCGCCTTCGCCATTAGCAACGTAGACGTATTCGCCCGAAGCGACCGGAAGAATGGCGCTCGGCGACCCTCCGCCGCTAGCGATGGGAGAGCCTGTGATCTGAGAAGGAGCGGTACGAGGCGTGCCCCTACCCAGAGAGCTGTAGTTGAAGACGCGCAGCCCGCCGGAGTCGGAGACGGCCAGCGTCTCACCAATATAGAACAGCCGGTTGGTGGGATCCACGGCTACCGATAGCGCCGCTCCACCGCCGTTGGCCAAGTTAATCACTGTTGCCGTCGTCGCCAGCGGACTCGAGCTGGTGTAGGTGAAAGGAATCACGATGGTGCCGCCGCTTCCCAGCGCGACAAACAGATTGGTACCGTCTGGAGAAAGCGCCATCTGCTTTACGGTCGGCACTACGTTTGCATTTGAATAGGAAATCGGAAACGACACTGAGGGAACGTTGGCGCCGGCCGTGTAAGTGCCGCTCGAATTAATGGGAATCGCATCCAATTGAACCTGGCCGCCGGAATTGATAAAAGCGTCGATCAACCAGAATCCGTTTGAACCGTTCGTACTCACCTGCATTGCCAAGGGCCAATCGCTCGAGATCGCGTTGCTATTATTCGCAATGGTCAGGACTCCACCGGTCCCGATCGTGTAGACGTAGATGCCGCTAACCGTACCCACGTAGAGATAGCCTGCCGGGGCCGGCGCAATCGCAATGGAATAGGGCGCAGCTGCAAGTGCGTAAGGACTGCCGGAAATCGGATCGAGCGTGCCCGAGGAGATGACGTAGGCAGCAATTTGCTTCGTCGTCTGGTTCAGCACATAGAAAACGCCGCTCGAGTCCGTAGTCTTCGTGATCGTCGTCGTCGTGGTCGACGTGGGCGCGTCCCAGAATCCCGCGCATCCCGCAAGGAGCGTTGCGGCGGCAAGCAGAATAAAGCCATATTTGATCTTCATCGTCACTCCACGCAGAATGCACACCCAGGACCATCACTTCCAGGAGAGTCCGCAAAAGCATTCTGTTTCAAGGGTAGCGCCAGCCAGTGCCTTTTGTCCGCCGCCAGGCCCCATGCCCAGAGGCAGAAAGGCCAATCTCCAGGAAAGACGCGGCCAGAATCATTTCCGCTCAGAGGAAGCACCCGGCAGAAGCGTAGCGCCGGTCTCCAGACCGGGGTCCCCAAGAAATGGTCTCTGTTTCTTGGGGTGGGAGACCGCCTGTCGTGGGGGGGGGGCCGCCCCCCCAGAGCACGGGGCGGGGAGGACAAAAAAAAGAGAGGGGCGGGTGGGGGTGCGGCGGCGGCGCGGCTGCGGGGGGAACCCAGTAATGCGGGTTTTATTTTTTTTTTTTAATCGCCCCGTTCTTGGGGGGGGGTGGCCCCCCCCCACGACAGGCGGTCTCCCACCCCAAGAA